>NZ_AP031573.1:2842949-3158832 GCF_041154745.1 Flavobacterium sp. CFS9
ACGATCCTGATCATGTGATCATTGATTTTAAAGAAAGCCGCATCGCAGATATGTCAGCCATTGAAGCATTGAATAATTTGACGAAAAAATACAGTCAGTTAAATAAGGTGATTGAATTGAAACATTTAAGCAAAGACTGTATTGTTTTACTTAAAAATGCCGAAGCTGTTATTGCTGTAAATGTAATTGAAGACCCAACCTACAAAGTTGTTTCTTAATTGACACATTTTCTAATTAGCACATTATCTAAGCATGTTACTGACTTCGCTGAATTTCCCGTCTATTTCGTCAATTTGTAAGCCTAGAATATGAGCAATTAGAGGATATACCGAAACATTCTGAAACGATCGGACTGTCTTGTTTACTTTAAAAGCGGGGCCTTTAGCATAAAAAATAGCCTGCATGTCTTTTTCTTTGTTGTCGTATCCGTGTGTGCCTCCGCTTACATGTGTCGATTTTTCTTTTACCAGACTGTAGCCTTTATCGGCTTCGATGACAAAATCTTGAACTCGTGGATTAGTTCCGAAATGTAATCTTTTAGGGACCTCTTTGGATCTCCAGAACTTAATATGCGGTACTTTTTTTAACGCAGTTGCGATTGAATCCTGGAAACCGGGTTTTGCCTGAAGGCTCATGATTGGGTTGATGACAGCATTATAACCAAGCCATTCGGGTTTTAGATAATCCAGAACAGCCACTTTTTTATCATTACTAATATTCGCCATCCCATGATCTGAAACGATAATTAAATTGATCTGTTTTCCAATGGATAATTGATTCAGTTTAGAAGATAACCGACCCATAAGCGTATCCATTCTTCGGATTACTTTTTCGTTTTCAGGAGAAAGCGGACCAAATGAATGACCGGTATGATCAGGTTCATCAAAATAAAGTGTGATAAAATGAGGACGTTGTTTTTCAGGTAGCTGAAGCCATTTGATTACGGTATCAATGCGGGTTTCGTAAGGAATTTTGTTGTCGTACTCTTTATAGATACCAGGTCTTTTTTGATCCGTATCTGATCCCGGCCAGAAAAAAGAAGCAGCTTTTACTCCCTGTTGTTCAGCAACGTTCCAAATGGGATTTCCACCGTAAAAACGGGAATCATTTTTGGCTTTTGAAGACAATGAAAAAGATTCGTTTAATGCTGCATCGTAAAAAACATTATTAATGATTCCATGATGATCGGGATATAGCCCGGTTACTATTGCGTAATGGTTGGGAAAGGTTTTACTGGGATAAGAAGGCCGCATTGATTTGGCATGAACCCCTTCTTTTGCTATTTGGGCCAGGTTTTGAAGTTTGAAATGTTTCGCATAATCCCAACGAAATCCATCCATAGAAACTAGAACCACATAAGCATCTTTTTGGGTTTGCGCATTGGAAAGAAACGTAAGAAGTAAGAATGTAAAAGGCAAGAAGTAAATGGTAAATTTTCTCATTTTGAAATTTTAAACAGAACGGTAAAGATATTAATAACAGGATCTTTAATGAAAAAGAGAATGTTAAACAATTTTAAAATAAAAAGATTCGCCACGAATTCACGAATGAAGTATTTTAATCCATAAGCGTAATTCGAAAAATAAGAATAATATCTAACGTAGAATCTATGTGTTGAAATTAATTACATTCAACGGGTTATTTTAGTCTTTGTATTTGTATAATTAGTGAATTCGTGGCGAAAAAAAAACGCCAGATCGAAATCCGGCGTTTTGAGTTTTGAAGAAAAGAACGATTACATCATTCCTGGCATACCGCCTCCCATTGGCATTCCGCCTCCGGCATTCTCTTCTTTAATATCGATTAATGCACACTCAGTAGTTAAGATCATTCCTGAAACCGAAGCAGCATTTTCTAACGCTACACGAGTTACTTTTTTAGGATCGATAATACCGGCTTTAAGCATGTCTACATATTCGTCAGTTTTAGCATTGTAGCCAAAGTCACCAGAACCTTCACCAACTTTTGCTACTACTACAGAGCCTTCAAGACCTGCATTTTCAACAATAGTTCTTAATGGAGATTCAACAGCACGAGATACAATTTGAATTCCGGTTGCTTCGTCAGCATTGTCCGCTTTTAAGTCAGCTAAAGCAGCTTTAGCTCTTAATAAAGCAACACCACCACCTGCAACGATTCCTTCTTCAACAGCAGCGCGAGTTGCGTGTAATGCATCGTCAACTCTGTCTTTTTTCTCTTTCATTTCTACTTCAGAAGCAGCACCAACATAAAGAACAGCGACACCACCGGCTAATTTAGCCAAACGCTCCTGTAATTTTTCTTTATCATAATCAGAAGTTGTAGTTTCCATCTGACCTTTAATTTGGTTTACTCTGTTTTTGATGATATCTGCTTCACCTGCACCGCTTACAATTGTAGTATTGTCTTTGTCGATAGAAACTCTTTTTGCGTTTCCTAACATGTCAATAGTAGTGTTTTCTAAAGTATAACCTCTTTCTTCAGAGATTACAGTTCCACCAGTTAAGATTGCGATATCTTCTAACATTGCTTTTCTTCTGTCTCCAAAACCAGGTGCTTTAACAGCAGCGATTTTTAAAGCTCCACGTAGTTTGTTTACTACCAATGTAGATAAAGCTTCACCGTCAACATCTTCAGCGATGATCAATAATGGTTTTCCGGATTGAGCAACCGGCTCTAAAACAGGTAGTAATTCTTTTAAAGAAGATACTTTTTTGTCGTATAATAAAATGTATGGAGCGTCTAATTCAACTTCCATTTTCTCAG
Source organism: Flavobacterium sp. CFS9 (assembly GCF_041154745.1). Classification (NCBI taxonomy): domain Bacteria; kingdom Pseudomonadati; phylum Bacteroidota; class Flavobacteriia; order Flavobacteriales; family Flavobacteriaceae; genus Flavobacterium; species Flavobacterium sp. CFS9. Next base: position 2,845,695 of record NZ_AP031573.1, read on the forward strand.
GATTTGTTACGAAGTAAGGAGAAAGATATCCTCTGTCGAACTGCATACCTTCAACAACGTCTACAAATGTGTCAGTTCCTTTAGCTTCTTCAACAGTAATAACACCTTCTTTACCTACTTTTGCAAATGCAGTAGCGATTAGTTCTCCAATCACTTCATCATTGTTAGCAGAGATAGAAGCAATTTGTTTGATTTTATCAGAATCACTTCCAACTACTTTAGCTTGTTTTGCAAGGTCAGCTACGATTGATTCAACCGCTTTGTCGATACCGCGTTTCAAATCCATTGGATTTGCTCCTGCAGCAACGTTTTTCAAACCTTCTTTTACGATTGCCTGAGCTAAAACTGTAGCAGTTGTAGTTCCGTCACCCGCTAAATCATTAGTTTTAGAAGCTACTTCTTTAACCATTTGCGCGCCCATATTTTCTAATGGGTCTTTTAATTCGATTTCTTTTGCAACCGAAACACCATCTTTAGTAACCGTTGGTCCGCCAAATGATTTTCCGATAATTACGTTACGACCTTTTGGTCCAAGAGTTACTTTTACAGCATTTGCCAATGCATCAACACCACGTTTTAATCCGTCACGTGCTTCAATATCAAATTTTATATCTTTTGCCATTTTAAATTTTTTGTTTAAAGTTTGTATGGTTTCAAGTTAACGAAGTTCTGAATTCTTAATACTTCGTACTTAATACATTATAGTTTTTTTTAGATAATTGCAAGGATATCATCTTCACGCATGATCAAATAATCAGTCCCTTCCAGTTTTAATTCTGTTCCTGCATATTTACCGTATAGAACAGTGTCGCCCACTTTTACAGTCATAGTGTGATCTTTAGATCCGTTTCCTACTGCAACTACAGTTCCTTTTTGTGGTTTCTCTTTGGCAGTATCTGGAATAAAGATTCCTGATGCAGTTTTAGTTTCAGCTGCAACAGGCTCAATAAGTACGCGGTCTGAAAGCGGTTTTATGTTTAAAGCCATGATTTATTATATTATTAGGTTATACGTTTTTTTAATGTTCTAGAAACTTTCAGAAACTATGCCATGCTGGTAAAACTGACATTATTTCTTAAAAAAAATGCCAGCTTTTGACAGGCTGGCATTTTATAGTGATATCGAAATGTATTATTTAGCTGCAGGCGTTGCCGGAGCAGGTGTTTGTTGAGCAGGAGCAGCTGGTGTAGCAGCAGGTGCTTCAGTTTTTTCAATGATTTTAGAGTCACTGTCACTTAATGATCCTGTAAAGCTTAAGCTTGAAAGTAAAATTAAAGCAATCAAAATAGTAGCCAATGTCCAAGTACTTTTGTCTAAAAAGTCAGTTGTTTTTTGCACTCCACCTAACATTTGAGTTCCGCTGATTGTAGAAGACAATCCACCTCCTTTAGGGTTTTGAACCATGATTACTACGATCAATAGAAAACAAACTATTGTGATTAAAACTAAGAAAATTGAAAATGTACTCATTGTTTAAATATTATTGTTATTTTGTTGTAAAATCTTTATATCCGAAATACGGTCTGCAAAGAAACTAATTTTTTCTGGATATTTCAAAATTAATATTTCATATGCTTGTATTGCTTTGGTGTATTTTTTTTGTTCCAAATATACTCTGGCTAAAGTTTCAGTCATTAAGTAGGAATTATCCTCACTGTTTGTGTCTGATTGTACAGTCTGCGTAATTGCAGTTTGTTTGATAGGAGAGATCTTCGGATTGGTTTCGATGAATTTATCGATCAATTCTGCTTTTTTCTTTTTCTCTTCGTCAACTACTTCAGCTGCAGTTTTAGGTTCAGTTACATTTTCAGACTGTTTTATTTCCTGCGAAGCTTCTTTTGTTCTGTCAATTGGTTCCGTTCTTGCTAATTGCAGCCATTCCTGAAAAGAATGTTTTTCGTTAACAGAAAAATCTAAAGGTTGTCCTATTTCCAGATTTTCTTCTGCTGCTTTTACACTCTCAGGAACTTCGGCTTCTTTTGGTTCCTCGATTAATTCAGATTGTTCGGAAACAACTGTTGCAGCCTCTTTTATAGAATTTAATATGGATTGCTCAACAGAGGTAGCTTTTACTTCTGCGTCTTTAATTTCTGATTTAACTTCCGGAATTTCTTCCTCAACGATTTCATCAAAGAAAGTTGGTGTTGGTTCTTTGACAGGAGACAATACAGGTTGTTGCTCGATGAACTCCGCTTCCGGCTGCTCGATTTTTACAGGTTCTTCCAAAATGATCGGAGTAACTTCTATAGGCTCGGCAGCAATAAATTGTTCTGTAACAGATTCGATAGCTTTTTCTGTTGTTTTTATCGGTTCTTCAAAAGTTACAGTTGCTGCTTCTTGTGCGGAATCCAGTATGGATTGTTCAATAAATACATGAACAGGTTTTTCTTCTACTTTTACAGGTTCTTCAAAAGTTACTGTTGTAGCTTCTTTTATAGAATCCAAAATAGATTGTTCAATTGGATTAACTCGTACTTCCGGTGCTTTTTTGACTTCTTCAAAAGATACGATCTCACTGTCAAAAACTTTAATTTCCATAAGGTCTCTAAGTTTCTTATCGTAATATTCACTCTGAATTGAAGTGAAAGATTCAGAAGTAATAAAATCAAATAAAACGGTACGATCCGTAGTATGAGCTGCTGTTACTTTTAACGCATAATTATACTTAAAACTGTTTTGATCGTAAAGTCCTTTTAAGCGCAAGGCTCTTGCACTTTGAAAATAAGGAAACTCATTCAAAACGCTTCCCAATGCTTCTGCCTGCTTTTCGGTAATAGCATCAGGCTTGTTCATTAAGTAGGTATAATCGGTAACGTTCATTTATCTTTTGTTTAATTGTTTATTGTTTTATTTATCTGTTGAATCGACTAAACGGTTAAACGTTTTTAACGATTCAACAAATAAACAAATTACCATTTTGCTAGTGATTCGTTAAAAATATCTTGTGTGATTCTTTCGAAAATAACCTGAATAGCGGTATTTAGTGTAGCTCCTGTAGGTAATCCTTGTCCTGGGAAATCATAGTAAAATTCAAATGTTTTTTCGAAATTATCTTTTTCCTTCTTTTTATTCGTAAACCTCACATTTACACGAATACTCAAACGGTTTTGAAAAGCTCCCTGATCGGCAGTTGCCGTCATTGGTGTAGTTCTGTAATCTACAATTTCTCCTTCGTAAACTAAATCACCACTATTACTTACCAGATTTAAATTGGTTTGATTCTGAATTAAATCCTGCAAGGTCAATGTGAAAGTTCTGTCAATTCCCGGTTCAATTAAATCAGCATTATTCTGAAAAAAGTTAACCTGAAAAGTTTTGGCATCGATGTTTCCTGTTCCTGTAAAGTTGTAAACAGAACAACCGCTTAACATGAACAAGCTCATTAAGGCTAATAAAGAATATATTTTTTTCATAATATCAATCGGGGTAAATTTCAATATTTTAAATCCCGAATTCCAATTCCTGAGGGATCTTATATTTTTTTTCAAATATAACAATTTGGACTCGAGCGCTAGCGGATCGGGCAAGCAATTTGGAATTTATTTTTTAGATTTAGCTTTTTAAAATTGGAATTTGCAATATTGGGATTTATTTATTTTTATAAATCGAATTGTTTAATTTTTCTATATAAAGTTCGTTCAGAAATGCCTAATTCGTCCGCTGCAGCTTTTCGTTTTCCTTTGTTTTTTTCTAGTGACTTTTTGATCATTTCGATTTCTTTTTGTTCTAAACGAAGGATCTCTTCTTCTTCAATAGTTTCTGCAAACAGATAATTGTCGTCCTGCATCTGATAATTCTCCTCGCGTGGAGTAGGTGTCATTACAGCGGTTCTTGGTTCTTCTTCAAAGTCTATTTCACTTTCATTTTCTTGAGAACCATATATTTTCTGAATCAAATTCGGATTAATGTCCTGCACTTTTGTGCCATTTTTCATCAGTTCTAAAGTGAGTTTCTTCAAATCGTTCAGATCACTTTTCATATCAAAAAGCACTTTGTACAAGATGTCTCTTTCGGTGCTGAAATCACTTTCTTTTTTGCTGTCGCTAATAACAGAAGGCAAATTGCTTCCCTCGGTAGGTAAATATGATTGTAGAGTAGCCGATGAAATATCGCGATTGGTTTCCAAAACCGAAATCTGCTCGGCCACATTTCGTAATTGACGAATGTTTCCGTTCCATCTGAATTTTTGAAGAAGCTGTACAGCATCATCGTCTAATTTTAATGGAGGCATTTTATATTTATGCGCAAAGTCGGCTACAAATTTTCGGAACAACAAATGAATGTCGTCGTTTCTTTCGCGCAATGGAGGTAAAGTAATTTCGACAGTCGTTAAACGATAGTATAAATCTTCACGGAATTTTCCTTTTTCGATGGCATTGAATAGGTTCACGTTTGTAGCGGCTACAATTCTAACATTCGTTTTCTGAACTTGTGACGAACCTACTTTAATAAACTCACCATTCTCAAGTACACGAAGCAAACGAACCTGAGTAGTTAAAGGTAATTCTCCAACTTCATCCAAAAAAATAGTTCCTCCGTCTGCTACTTCAAAATAACCTTCGCGGGTACTTGTGGCGCCTGTAAAAGCTCCTTTTTCGTGACCGAAAAGTTCACTGTCAATGGTTCCTTCCGGAATTGCACCACAGTTTACAGCAATATATTTTCCATGTTTTCTGTGTGAAAGCGAATGGATGATTCTTGGAATATTTTCTTTACCTACACCACTTTCCCCGGTTACCATTACCGAAATATCAGTAGGCGCAACCTGAATGGCTTTTTCAATAGCACGGTTTAGTTTCGGATCATTTCCGATAATCTCAAATCGTTGTTTTATTGCTTGAACTGTTTCCATTTTTGTTTTTGTTTCAAGTTTTGTTTGTTTCAGGTTTCAGGTTTCAAGTTTCAAGTTACGCAAAGAACTTGAAACTTGAAACCTGAAACTTGAATAACTCTTTAATTCATTTCTGAATATCCAACAGCTTTTCCTTTTAAGGTACCTGAGGTGCAGCTTTCAATTTTTACATTTACAAAGTCCCCAATTTTATAATCTTCTTTAGGGAAAACTACTGTGATACTTTGCGAATTTCTTCCCGAGAACTCTTCAGTTGATTTTTTAGAGACTTTTTCGACTAAAACTTCAACCGTTTGTCCTACGAATTCCTCACTGCGGAACCAGGCATGTTTTTGCTGTAAGTCAACAATTTCCTGTAATCTTCTGGCTTTGGTTTCTTCAGCAACATCGTCTTCCATTTTTCTTCCAGCCAAAGTTCCGGGACGCTCAGAGTAGGAATACATATAACCGAAATTATATTTCACATATTCCATTAAACTCATAGTATCCTGGTGATCTTGTTCGGTTTCTGTTGGGAAACCGGCAATCATATCTTGTGAAATCGATGCATTCGGAATGATCGCTCTGATTTTGTCAATCAGAGTCATGTATTCTTCACGAGTGTGCAGACGATTCATTTCTTTTAAAATTCTGTTACTTCCCGATTGAACCGGTAAGTGAATGTGTTTGCAGATATTAGGGTGTTTAGCAATAACATGTAATACACTCTCGTGCATGTCCTGTGGATTTGAAGTCGAAAAACGAATACGCATTTTAGGAAAACCAACGGCCACCATTTCCAGTAACTGATCGAAATCAACTGCTGTTGCTTTTTGCATTTCAGAGGCATTTACGAAGTCTTTCTTTAATCCGCCACCGTACCAAAGATAACTGTCTACATTTTGGCCTAAAAGTGTAATTTCTTTAAAACCTTTACTCCATAAATCCTGAATTTCATTCATGATACTTTGTGGCTCACGGCTGCGTTCACGTCCGCGTGTAAAAGGTACAACGCAAAAGGTACACATATTATCGCAGCCTCGGGTAATCGAAACTAAAGCTGTAATACCATTACTCATCAAACGAACAGGTGAAATGTCTCCGTAAGTTTCTTCTTTTGATAAAATTACATTGATGGCGTCGCGTCCTTCGTCAACTTCAGCTAATAAATTCGGCAGATCTTTGTAAGCATCAGGTCCAACAACAAGATCGACTATTTTCTCTTCCTCCAAAAACTGACTTTTCAAACGCTCGGCCATACAGCCCAGAACGCCCACTTTCATTTTCGGATTGATACGCTTTACAGCATTATATTTTTCCAGACGTTTGCGAATAGTCTGTTCTGCCTTGTCTCGAATCGAGCAGGTATTTACCAGAACCAAATCAGCGTCTTCAAGAGTTTGTGTGGTGTTGAATCCGTTTTCAGATAAAATGGAAGCTACAATTTCACTGTCCGAAAAATTCATCGCACAACCGTAACTTTCAATAAAAAGTTTTTTAGTATTCTCAGGTTTATTTTCCAAAACGAGACTTTCGCCTTGCTTGCTTTCCTCAATAATCTTTTCCATTGTATAATTTCAAAGTGCAAAGATAATGTAAATGGGGGGAATATGACAAGATGGCAGAGGAAAGATTTTTGATTTTAGAGTTAAGATTTTAGATTGTAGAATAACGATTGCTGATTGTGGACTCCAAATCAATAGTAATTCATAAGAGTAGTAAAATCAAAAATCAAAAATCAAAAATCTGCAATCTAAAATCTAAAATCTACACCTATATATGTATAAAGTAAGATTACAGATAAATCTGCAATTTTAGGAAACATAATACTAAAATAAATCAAAAATGAGTTCGCGCAGTTGATATTTAAAAAAAATAGATACTTTTGTTGCAGAAAAATAGAGCAATGGCAAAGAATTTAGTAATAGTGGAGTCACCTGCAAAGGCGAAAACGATAGAGAAATTTTTAGGAAGTGATTTTCAGGTAGAGTCGAGTTACGGTCACATAGCGGACTTACCATCAAAGGAAATAGGAGTGGATGTTGAGAATGGTTTTAAACCTAAATATGAAGTCTCTTCGGATAAAAAAGCCCTGGTAAGCAAGCTGAAAACACTATCTAAGAATGCCGATATGGTTTGGTTAGCGAGCGATGAGGACCGCGAGGGGGAGGCTATTTCATGGCACCTGGCGGAAGAATTGAAACTGGATACTAAAAAAACCAAAAGAATTGTTTTTCATGAGATTACAAAGACTGCGATTCTTAAAGCAATCGACAATCCAAGAGAAATTGACTATAATCTGGTAAATGCACAACAGGCTCGCCGTGTTTTGGACCGTTTAGTAGGTTATGAATTGTCTCCGGTTTTGTGGAGAAAAATTAAGGGAGGTTTATCTGCCGGTCGTGTGCAATCCGTTTCTGTACGTTTGATTGTAGAGCGTGAGCGCGAGATTCAGAGTTTTAATGCAGTGGCAACTTACTCCATTGTTGCAGAATTTGTAAATGAGGCAGGGAAGGCTTTTAAAGCAAAATTGCCAAAGAACTTTAATACTAAAAAAGAAGCCGAAGATTTTTTAAATAAAAATATCGGATCTCAATATCAGGTAGCCGATTTAGAAACGAAGCCTACCAAAAAATCACCAACAGCACCTTTTACCACTTCGACTCTACAACAGGAAGCGGCGAGAAAATTGTATTTGCCGGTTGGAATCACCATGCAGTTAGCGCAACGTTTGTACGAGGCCGGATTGATTACCTATATGAGAACGGATAGTGTGAATCTTTCTGCCGAGGCCATGAGTGCTGCTGAAGCTGAAATCATAAAATCATACGGAAAAGAATTTTCTAAGCCGAGAACTTTTGCCAACAAAAATAAAGGAGCTCAGGAAGCGCACGAGGCAATTCGTCCTACTGATATGTCTCGTCATACGGTAAATATAGACCGCGATCAGGCTCGTTTGTATGATTTGATCTGGAAAAGAACTTTGGCTTCGCAAATGAGTGATGCGCAATTGGAAAGAACCAATGTGAAAATCGAAGCAGACAATCATGATGAGATTTTTACAGCTTCAGGAGAAGTTTTGCTTTTTGAAGGATTCTTAAAAGTGTACTTAGAAGGACATGATGATGATGAGGAAGAGCAAGAAGGAATGTTGCCGGCTTTAAAAGTAAACGAAAAATTAGCAAACAATTATATTACAGCAACCGAAAGGTATTCAAGACCTCCGGCGCGTTACACAGAGGCTTCTCTGGTAAAGAAATTAGAGGAATTAGGAATCGGTCGTCCGTCTACCTATGCACCAACAATTTCTACCATCATCAACAGAAACTATGTTGAAAAAGGAACTCTGGAAGGGCAGGAACGTAATTATACGCAGCTGACTTTGCAAAATAGTAAAGTGGGAGAGAAGCTGTTAAAAGAAAATACAGGTTCCGACAAGGGGAAACTGGTTCCAACAGATATCGGAACCATCGTTACTGATTTCTTAGTGAAAAACTTCGGAAATATTCTGGATTATAACTTTACAGCAAAGGTAGAGCAGGATTTTGATGAGATTGCCGAAGGAAATATCGACTGGGCAATCATGATGCAGGAATTCTACAATAAATTCCATCCAAATGTAAAAGAAGTTGAAGCGAATGCTGAGCGTGAAAGCGGAGAGAGAATTTTAGGAAAAGATGCTGACGGAAGACAAGTTTCAGTTCGTTTAGGAAAATTTGGTCCAATGGCTCAAATTGGAGAAGCGGATGATGAAGATAAAAAATTCGCCAGTTTAATGGCCGATCAGAATATCGGAAGTATTACACTGGAAGATGCTTTGAATTTGTTTTTACTTCCTAAAAGTTTAGGAGAATACAAAGGAGAAGAAGTAGAAGTGAATAACGGTCGTTACGGTCCTTATGTCCGTCATGGAAGTGTTTTTATTTCGTTGCCAAGAGGAGAAGATCCTTTAAGTGTTTCAAAAGAAAGAGCGCAGGAACTGATCGATGAAAAAGCGCTTGCAGATGCGCCAATTGCGACATATAAAGGAGAACCTGTTCAAAAAGGAGTGGGACGTTTTGGTCCGTTCATTAAATGGAATGGTCTTTTTGTGAACGTAAGCAAGAAGTATAATTTTGATAATTTATCACAGGCAGATGTTGAGGAATTAATTGAAGATAAATTACAGAAGAACATTGATAAAGTGCTTCACAACTGGGAAGAAGAAGGAATTTTGGTTGAAAAGGCACGTTGGGGCCGTTCTGTAATCACAAAAGGAAAAATCAAAATTGAACTGAGTAAAGAGGTTGATGCTACGAAATTAACATTGGAAGAAGTTCAGGAAATGATTGCCAAAAAAACTCCGGCTAAAAAAACACCGGCTAAAAAAGCTGCAACCGCAAAGAAAGCAGCAACTGCTAAAAAAGCACCTGCTAAAAAACCAGCTGCAAAAAAGAAATAAAGAATGGAATTTGATTTTTTAGAGCCACTTAACGACGGGATTTTAAAATTTATTAGTTCGTTGTCTTCGCAGGAGTTGGGAAGTAAGATAGTTTTACATACTCAGGATCAGTTTCCGGATATCAGTAAAATTAATATTGCGATTATTGGTGTTTTAGAAGATCGTCGTAATGAAGATTCCATCAATATTGTTAATTTGAATGCCGTTCGTAAAAAACTTTACGGTATGTTTCCGGGAAACTGGGATGCTTCGATTGCCGATTTGGGAGACATTCTTGCAGGAAATTCTGTAGAAGATACTTATTTTGCTTTAAAGCGAGTGACCTCTACTTTAATTAAGAACAAAGTAATTCCTATAGTTCTTGGGGGTTCACAGGATTTAACCTATGCTTTGTATCGTGCCTATGACGATTTAGAGCAAATGGTGAATATGGTTGCTGTAGATAATAAGTTTGATTTTGGAAAAGAAAACGAAACGGTTTCGGCTAATTCTTACTTGACTAAAATTATTATCGATGAGCCTAATAATCTGTTTAATTACTGCAATATTGGTTATCAGACTTATTACAACTCACAAGAAGAAATCGACCTGATTGAAAAACTGTTTTTTGATGCTTATCGTTTAGGTGAAATCTCCAATAAGATTACATTGGCAGAACCGGTTTTTAGAGATGCAGATTTAGTGAGTATCGATTTGAATTCTGTAAAATCTTCAGCTTCCGGAAATATGGTTTCATTTGAGCCAAACGGTTTCAATGGAAAAGAAATATGCTCGCTGGCAAGGTATGCCGGAATAAGTGATAAAGTTTCCAGTTTTGGAATTTTTAATCATAACAGTACAGTGCCTGAAGCTAGTGTCATCGCGCAAATCGTATGGTATTTTATTGAAGGATATCATTACAGGTCTAAGGAATATCCATTTGGTAGTAGAGCATCGTATTTAAAATATATTGTTCCTCTTGAAGACGAAGAATTGATCTTTTATAAAAGTGATAAAACAGACCGTTGGTGGATTGAAATTCCGTTTGAGTCAAATGGTCACAATAAATTAAAGAGAAATACGTTATTACCGTGTTCTTATGATGAGTATCTGAGTGCTTGTAATCAGGAATTGCCTGAAAGATGGTGGAAAGCACAACGAAAAAACGCTTTGTAAAATGAAATTTTAGTAGAAATTTTGTTTTTTTTGTATTTCATAAATAGTGTTAAATAATATTAGTAGGTTAAGTAGTACAAGGCTTAATAAATAACGTCCTACGTCGATTTTTTACGTTAGTTTATCGATGAAATATTTTTTTTTTATTTTATTTAACATTAGTTTTGTCCGATAAAATAAATTTCGCAACTAGTATTGTTTTTTAGATAAATAATAAATACGTTTACGGACTTATAATAATGAATAGATAATCCCAAATTTATATGAAGAAGTTTATTGCATTTGCAACAATGTTAACACTGGTAATTGGCTGTGGTAAGTCAGGTGACAAAGGTGAGTTAGTTGGTGTTACAGGAGGGAAATGGCATCCTGAGAAGCCTTATGGAATGACATTGGTTCCTGGTGGATCTTTTATTATGGGTAAATCAGATGCTGATTTAGCTAATGTAGAGGATGCTCCTACTAGAACGGTGACAGTTCGTTCATTTTATATGGATGAAACAGAGATTACCAATAGTGAGTACCGTCAATTTGTGGAGTGGGTAAAAGACTCTACAATGAGAGTTCGTTTGGCAATTTTGGCTGATGAAACTGGTCAAAAACCTGCTGGTGATTCTAAAGGTAAAAAAGGCGGAAGTATTGCTGATTTTGCATTTAATGATTCAGATCCGGAAAAAATGACTGCATATGATAAATATATGTATGATAACTACTATAGTGTAGGAACAAAAGATGATCCTTATGCAGGTAGAAAATTAAACAAAAAAGTAAAATTAATTAAAGATACAAAAGCTTACCCGGATGAGTATTATACTGAGGTAATGGATTCTATGTATTTACCAATTGAAGAGTCTTACAATGGTTTAAGAACAATTGATGTGAATAAATTGAAATTCCGTTATTCTTGGATGGATATTCAGGCTGCAGCGAAAGCTAAAGTTGGAAAAAGAAAAGACTTCGTTAAAACGGAACAAGTTAGTGTTTATCCTGACACAACAGTTTGGATTAAAGATTTTGCTTACTCTTATAATGAGCCAATGCACAATGATTATTTCTGGCATAAAGCTTATGGAGACTATCCTGTGGTGGGTGTAACCTGGAAACAGGCAAAAGCATTCTGTGCATGGAGAACTTTGAACAAAAACGGTTATATCAAATCTAAGAAAAAAGGACGTGACTTAGTAAATGCTTTCAGATTGCCAACGGAGGCAGAGTGGGAGTATGCTGCAAGAGGAGGTCTGGAATCAGCTACTTATCCTTGGGGAGGTCCTTATACGAAAAGCGACAGAGGTTGTTTCTTAGCAAACTTCAAACCAAGCAGAGGAGATTATGCTGCTGACGAAGCGTTATACACTGTTGAAGCTAAATCTTATGAAGTTAACGGTTATGGTTTATATAACATGGCAGGAAACGTTTCTGAGTGGACAGATTCAGCTTATAACCCAAATGCATACGAATATGTTTCTACAATGAACCCTAACGTAATTGATGGAAACAATCAAAGAAAAGTAGTTCGTGGAGGTTCTTGGAAAGACGTTGCTTATTTCCTACAGGTAAGCACACGTGATCACGAATATGCTGATTCTGCAAGAAGTTATATTGGTTTCAGAACTGTACAAGATTACATGGGAACTCAGGCAACTGGAGGCGGTAAGAAGAAAAAGTAATTACTTTAATTAATTAAAATCAAATAAATAAACCAAATCAACAAATCTATTTTAAATTAAAACCTAAAAAAAAGTATTATGGCATTATTAAGTAAAAAAGCAATGAATTTCGCTTATGGTATGGGAGCGGCAGTAGTAATTATTGGAGCATTATTCAAAATTACTCACTTTGAGATTGGACCATTAACAGGGACTGTTATGTTATCGATTGGATTGGTAACTGAGGCGTTAATCTTTGCTCTTTCTGCTTTCGAACCAGTTGAAGACGAATTAGACTGGACTCTTGTTTACCCGGAATTAGCGAATGGTCAGGCTAGAAAAAAAGCTGACAAAGTTGAGACACCATCTGACGCCCAAGGATTATTGTCTCAAAAATTAGATGCAATGTTGAAAGATGCTAAAATTGACGGTGAGTTAATGGCAAGCTTAGGAAACAGCATCAAAAACTTCGAAGGAGCTGCTAAAGCTATTTCTCCAACAGTTGATTCAATTGCAGGACAAAAGAAATATGCTGAGGAAATGTCTATGGCTGCTGCACAAATGGAATCATTAAACAGTTTATACAAAGTTCAATTAGAAAGTGCTTCAAGAAATGCACAGGCAAACAGCGAAATTGCTGAAAATGCTTCTAAATTAAAAGAACAAATGCAATCTATGACTGCAAACATTGCTTCATTAAACAGTGTTTACGGTGGTATGCTTTCTGCAATGAGTAACAAAGGATAATTAGTTTTTGACTATTATATTAAAATTATTAATAAGAACTAATTAGAAAAAATGGCAGGAGGAAAATTAACCCCTAGACAGAAGATGATTAACCTGATGTATCTGGTTTTCATCGCAATGTTAGCAATGAACGTATCAAAAGAAGTAATTTCAGGTTTTGGTTTATTTAACGAAAAATTTGAGGCTTCTAATACAACAGCAATTACAAATAATACCTCTTTATTAACTGCTTTAGATCAAAAAGCAGCTGAGGCAAAAGGAGAATTTGCTATCGCTGCAGAAACAGCTCATAAAATCGAAGCAATTTCGAAAGATTTTTACGCTTATATTGGAACTTTAAAAGAGCAGTCTGTTAAAGGTTTTGTAGCTGATAAAGAAACAGGTAAGTTACCTTATGAATCTATGGACAGAGGTGATAATATCGACAACTGGTTTACAGGAGACGGTTATACTGCTAAAGGTAAAGAGATCATAGCAAGAATCGAGAAGTATAAAGCAGATATTAAAGCTACTTTAGGATCAGATAAAAAATACGCTAACATTATTGCAGAAGTAAATCAAAAGTTTGATGTTTCTGACGTAAAAAATAAAGACGGTATAAAAGAAAAATACTTAGCTTATCATTTCAAAGGTTTCCCGGCAATTGCATCGGCTGCTAAGCTTTCAGCATGGCAAAATGACGTTACAAAAGTGGAAACAGATGTTTACAATAGTGCTTTAGGAAAAGCGGCTGTCGCTGCTGCTTCTTACAGCAATTATCAAGCGATTGTTGTTTTAGACAAAAACGCTTACTTCCAAGGTGAAAAAGTTACTGGTAAGGTAGTTTTAGGTCGTTATGACGAAAACACAAAACCAACTTCATTCCAAGGTCCTGGACAAATTGTTAACGGACAAGCGGTTATCTCATTAACTGCAGGTGGTGTTGGAGAGCAAAACATTAATGGACAATTTACATTCTTAGAAGACGGTAAAAACATTCCACTTAAATTTGCTGGAAAATACGTTGTAGTACCAAGACCAAACTCTGCTACAATTTCTGCTGATAAAATGAACGTAGTATATAGAGGAGTTGTGAATCCAATCTCTGTATCATTCGCTGGTGTTGATGCAAACAAAATTGTTGCAAGTGCTCCGGGATTAGCATCTGCCGGAAAACCTGGAAAATATAACATGAACCCTGGTTCAGGTACTGAAACTACTATTTCTGTTACAGGTACATTGCCAAACGGAGATAAAGTTACAGATAAGAAAACATTCAGAATTAAAGGTATTCCTGGACCAACAGGTACAATTAGAGGTGAAATGGGTGTTGTTAAAGGGCCTAAATCTAACTTAGAAATTGCTACAATTGGTGCTAAATTACTTGATTTCGATTTCGAAGTTGGTTTAGATGTTGTTGGATTTAATTTAAAAATTGCTGGACAGCCTACAGTGGTTGTTAACGGTAACAGATTAAATGCACAATGTAAATCAGTTCTTGCAAGAGCCGGAAAAGGAGACCAGGTTACTATTTCTGAAATTAAAACTAAACTTGTTGGAGCTGGTAGTTATTTATTACCAAGAACTGCTCCGGTAATTTACGAAATACAATAATATAGTAGGTAAAACTACTTCAATATCTTATAATGATATCATGATGAAAGTAAGAAATTTTTTAATAGCTATTGTTTCTATCGCTGGAGGATTTTCTTCCTATGCGCAATCGAATTTGCTTAATGCAAAAACACCGGCTCAGATTGGTCTTAAGACTCCTGCGCAACTTATTTCTGATAACGACAAGCCTTTGGCTTACGGTTATGTAGATGATAGAGATATCTTGATGGGAAAAACTACTTGGGAGATTATTGATTTGAATGAAAAAATCAATTTTCCAATGTACTTTCCGGTTGATACGGCTAATATTGGTTCTGACAGACGTTCACTTTATGATGTTTTGACGAAAGCTGTTAAAAGCGGCAAAATAACTGAAGTATACAGCGACAGTTATTTCAATACTAAAAAATCTTTGAAAGACATTCAGGGTGCATTATCACGTATTGATACAACAGATGCAGGTAGAGAGTTAATCAACCAATATCCGGACGACTACAAAACACGTGTTGTGAAGAAAAAAGTGGTTACTGGTACTGGTAAGAAAAAAGTAGTTTCTTATGTTGATGAAACTGTTGGTCCAACAAGAACGGTACCAGCTGAGTACATCCTGAAACAAGATTTAACTGCTGCAGATGTTACACAATATAAAATTAAAGGATACTGGTATTTTGACAAACGTCAAAGTGAATTGAAATATCGTTTGCTTGGAATTTGTCCAGTAACTCCGGATGTTTACACAATGAATAGTGACGAAAAGGATTATATTGAGTTGTTTTGGGTCTTCTTCCCTAACGCCAGAGAGGCGCTACATGAAGCAAAAGCATTCAACGATAATAACTCTGCGCTTCCAATTTCATTCGATCAGATTTTAAATTCAAGACGTTTTAATGCGGTTGTCTATAAAGAAGAAAACTTGTACGGAGATCGTGAGATTAAAGACTACATGAAAGATAACGCACAAAATCAATTGTTAGAATCTGAAAGAGTAAAAGAGAAGATTCGTAACTTCGAACAAGATATGTGGAACTACTAAGTATCTGAATAACAATATATCAAAAACTCTTACTACCTTTGTAGTAAGAGTTTTTTTTTGCTCATTACCTTGAGAATTAGTTTTGTTAGTGAATTTGTTACGCTATTTGGAGTTGATTCCGATTAGAGTAGTTGTCATTATGATGTTTTCGGGTTGTGTGAGAAAAAACACAATAAATGCTGTGTATTTACGTTCAATAGGTTTTAATTGTAGTATCATGAAAGTAAAGATTTGTTTTATCGTTATTATTTTTGTTATCAGTAACCTTAGTATTAAAGCTCAATCTAATTTGCTTAATGCGAAAACAGCAGATCAAATTGGGATAAAAAATCCTGCTCAATTACGTGCTGATAACGATAAGCCAATGGCTTATGGTTATGTAGACGACAGGGATGTTTTAATGGGAAAAACGACCTGGGAAATTATTGATCTGAATGAGAAAATCAATTTTCCATTATATTTTCCGGTAGATACTGCCAATATTGGTTCGGATAGGCGTTCTCTTTATGATGTTTTGATCAGAGGAATTAAGCAGGGGAGAATTACAGAAGTATATGCGGACAGCTATTTTAATACTAAGAAATCTTTAAAAGACATTCAGGGTGGATTGTCTCGTATTGATACAACAGATGCAGGAAGGGAACTAATTAACCAATATCCGGACGACTATAAAACACGTGTGGTGAAGAAAAAAGTAGTGACCGGTACTGGCAAGAAAAAAGTCGTTACTTATGTTGATGAAACAGTTGGTCCGACCAGAACGGTACCTGCTGAGTATATTTTGAAACAGGATTTAACTGCGGCAGATGTTACACAATACAAACTTAAAGGATATTGGTATTTTGACAAAAGAGAGAGTGAATTGAAATACCGTTTACTCGGAATTTGTCCGGTAACGCCTGATGTTTATACCATGAATAGTGATGAAAAAGATTATATAGAACTTTTTTGGGTATTTTTTCCTAATGCAAGGGAAGTGTTAAATGAAGCAAAAGCCTTTAACGATGCTAATTCCGCACGTTCTATTTCGTTCGATCAGATATTAAATTCGAGACGTTTTAATTCTATTATTTATAAGGAAGAAAACGTATATGGAGATCGTGAAATCAAAGACTATATGAAGGACAATGCACAGAAGCAGTTGTTAGAATCTGAACGAGTAAAAGAAAAGATTCGTGACTTCGAACAGGATATGTGGACCTACTAAGAAATTAGTAGCATTATACCAAAAACTCTTATTACATTTGTGGTAAGAGTTTTTTATTTTACCCCTTTACAGATGTTGGATTATATAATTGTCGGATCCGGATTGGCCGGAATTTCATTTGCTGAAATTGCACTTAAAAATAATAAATCAATAATAGTTATAAGTGATGAGTCTCAAAAATCATCAAGGATTGCCGGAGGACTCTATAATCCGGTAATTTTAAAGCGTTTTAGCGAGGTTTGGAATGCAGAAGAACAGTTGTCTGTGATGGCTCAGTTTTACAAGACAATTGAGGATAAACTTCAGGTAAAGGTAAATTTCAAACTTCCTATTCTAAGAAAATTTTTCTCTGTAGAAGAGCAGAATAATTGGTTCGCAGCTTCCGATAAGCCATTCTTGTCTCCATTTCTTTCGACTAAATTAGTTTTCAAAAAATACAATCATATCGATTCTCCATTTGATTATGGTGAGGTTCTGCATACAGGTTATGTTGATACTGTTCTTTTGTTAGATAGCTATCATCAATATTTACGTCAGAATAAATTACTGCTTGAACAATCGTTCGATCATTCCAAATTGATTATTAAGGAAGATTGTGTGCAGTATAAAGGATACGAGGCTAAGCATATTATTTTTGCAGAAGGTTTCGGGTTACACGCAAACCCTTATTTTCTGGATTTACCATTAGATGGTACGAAGGGCGAGCTTTTTATTATTAAAGCGCCTGATCTAGAATTAGACGTAATAGTAAATACCAGTATGTTTATTTTGCCTTTAGGGAATAGCCTGTTTAAAGTTGGAGCGACTTATAATCCGAAAGATAAAACCGATGCACCAACAGAAGAAGGGCGAACAGAGCTGGTTGATCGTATAAAGGAAATTATCAATTGTGATTTTGAAATTGTTTCACATTTTGCCGGTGTGAGACCAACGGTACGTGACCGAAGACCGCTTATTGGCACACATAATCAATACGAACGGCTTCATCTTTTAAACGGATTAGGAACACGTGGTGTAATGCTTGGTCCGGCAATGGCTAAAGATTTGTATGATTATATCGAAAACAAGAAACCTCTCGATCCTACAGTTGATTTACATCGTTTTTACAAAAAAAGAAAATAATCTTATTTTTTTGCTGCTTCCGGATCGTAAGAAACAAACATGTTGATGTACAAGTTTCTTGAAAGTCTTAAGACAAATGGAAATAATAGAATCAACGTCGCAACAATGATCAGAAAAGACTCTTCGACTGAGGT
Source organism: Flavobacterium sp. CFS9 (assembly GCF_041154745.1). Classification (NCBI taxonomy): domain Bacteria; kingdom Pseudomonadati; phylum Bacteroidota; class Flavobacteriia; order Flavobacteriales; family Flavobacteriaceae; genus Flavobacterium; species Flavobacterium sp. CFS9. The sequence goes on from NZ_AP031573.1 coordinate 2,863,604, forward strand.
TTTGAAAAACACAAACGAAACGATAAAAGCTGCAATTCCAACGGCAACATTTAAGCCATAACTAACATACATCGCACCATAAAAAAACGATGGTTCGATCTGGTATCTTAATCCACAGTGACTGCAATTTTCGTTCATTTTAAGAACCTTAGTTAAATGAAGTGGATTTCGATCTGAATACATGCTTTCTTTCTGGCATCTTGGACAGCTTCCGGTTAGTATACTTCTTAGTTTGGATCCTTTTTTTAACATGGCTGCAATTCAATTAATTGTTGGAGTTGTAGAGAATCAATTTTTGTTTTAAAGTAAAACATTTGATTCTGATAAAAATATTTAAAATTTATCTTACGGAGAAGAGTAGAACAAAGATACTATTTTAGTTTGTATTTTTTGTATTCGGGGTAGTATGACTTGTTATAGAGGGTAGGTTGATGTTTTTGATAATGGATTTTAATTTGTTAATAAATATTATCGATTTTACGGAAACCCACATTTTACTTAGTTTGCTTTTTTGTATCATTGTACGGTTTAATTTTTTTTAAAAGAATTCATTTGGAAATAAATTACAAAAAACACACCCATATTTCTTTCGATTTATGGCTGACATTAATAAAGTCCAATCCGGAGTTTAAGAAGAAGAGAAATTTATTGTTTAAAAATTTCTTTGAAGTTGATTGTACGATCGATAAAGTAAATGAAGTAGTGAGATATTATGATGTTTTGTGCAATAATATTAACGAAAAAACAGGATTGAATATTGATACGTATGAAATTTATTATCTAATTTTAAGCGCACTCGAAGTTGATATTAATGAATTTGATACAAGTAAGTTAAGTCAGTTTTATGAAGAAACAGATTCTTTATTTATGAACTATAAGCCTGAATTAATTTTTCCGGATACGAAGAAATTGTTTCAGGAAATAACAAATGAAGATAAAACTATTAATATCCTTAGTAATACAGCTTTTATTAAAGGCAGAACCTTAAGAAAACTATTGGCGTATTATGAATTGACAGATTTTTTCAAATTTCAGATTTATTCCGACGAAGTTGGATTTTCGAAACCAAACAATGAAATTTTTCAATTGGTTTTTGATGAGATTAACACCTTTAAAAGCACGGAAAAAAAACAGATATTACATGTCGGAGATAATAGTGTTGCAGATTATAATGGAGCCATTAATTTTGGATTTGATGCCCATTTATTAAAAATATAAAAGTGAATAAAAGTTACAGTTTACATAAGATATTGGACCAAGATAATTGTCCGTTTAAAGAAGAAGAATACAGTAAATTTAAATTTGGCGACAAATCATTTGCAGAGAAGTTTGCAAAGGAATTATTTGAAGGTTTCGTATCAGAATTTGGAGAATTGTTGTTGTCGGAACAAGAAATTGTTATTCTGCCAAGTCCATTCTTATCTATACCAACAGCCTCAAATTTTTTGTGTTCGTATTTTAAAAAAGAGCTGAATAGTTTCTTATTTAAAAATGGTAAAAAGACCAGTATAGAATCTAAAATTTACAGAAACCAAACCTATGTTACAGACTATGGAAATTTGGATTTTGAAGAAAGAGTGAAATTAATTTCGAACGATACTTACTATATAGATCGTAATTTTATAGACGGAAAGCTTTGTATTTTTGTTGATGACATTAAAATTACAGGTAGTCATGAACATACTGTGAATAAGATTCTAAATCAATATAATGTGAATGGAAATTTTGTTTTTGTGTATTTTGCAGAATTAATAAATAAGGACATTCATCCTAAAATTGAGAATCATTTTAACTACTTCGCTGTTAAAAATGTCGAAGATATTGTTGACATAATTAACAGTCCTTCTTTTCAGTATAATACCAGAATTGTCAAATTTATTTTAAGCTTAAATGAAGAGCAATTTGGCTATTTAGTAGAAAATATTTCCATTGAAAAAACAAATGACTTATTTCATTTGGCAATAAGTAATAATTATCATCAGATTTTAGAGTATAAATCAAACATTAATGTAATAAAAATAGATTAAAACTATGGCTATCAATTTACAGAAAGGACAACGTGAAAACATAAATGCACCCAAATTTACTATTGGTTTAGGATGGGATACAAACAGCAGCAGTACTGGATCGGGCTTTGATCTTGATGCATCAGTTTTTATTTTAGGCGATAACAGAAAGATAATATCAGATTCTCATTTTGTTTTTTATAACAATCTGAAATCACCGGATGATGCGGTAATACATACGGGTGATAATTTAACAGGAGATGGAGACGGAGATGATGAGCAGGTAAAAATTGATTTGACTAAAGTTAATTCGGCAGTAAAAGAAATTTGTGTAGTTGTAACCATTCATGATGCTGTGAATAGAAAACAAAATTTTGGTCAGGTTAGAAATTCTTTCATTCGAGTTGTAGACGAGAGCAATAATAATGAGGTGCTTAAATACGAATTGGAAGAAGATTTTTCAATAGAAACAGCAGTAGAGTTCGGAAGAATTTATAACAAAGACGGGCAATGGAAATTTGAAGCTATTGGCGTTGGAATGAAAGGTGGATTAGAAGATTATTTAAACAAATACAATTAATAGATATGGCAATTAATTTAGAAAAAGGACAACGTATCAACCTTGAAAAAAGTAATGGTACTAAATTACAAAACATTTGTGTTGGTGTAAACTGGGGAGCAATTGAGAAAAAGGGATTTTTTGGGACCAAAAAAGAGGCAGTAGATTTAGATGCCAGTTGCGCTATTTATGACGACCAAAAAAATCATATTGATTCCGTAAATTTTAGAAAACTAATATCAAATGATCGTGCAATTAAGCACAGTGGTGACGATCTAACAGGTGATTTAAATGGAGATGACGGTTTGGATAATGAGGTAATTACATTGGATTTTTCACAAATATCACCAGCTGCCAATCACGTTGCCTTTTTTATAAATAGCTTTAGAGGACAGGATTTTAAAGACATCCCTTTTGCGTCTATCAGAATTTACGAGGGAACTCCAACAAAAGTAAGCCAGGAATTTGCACGTTATGATGTTGCAAATGATGCTTCTTTCGCTGGAAATGTTTCTATGGTTTTAGGAGTTTTTTATAAAAGAAATGGAGATTGGAAATTTAGTGCAATCGGAACTCCGACAAATGATAAAAAGTTGGAACAAACTATCGTTACCATTCAACAAAACCATCTATAAATAAATTATGCTAGAAAATCAATTGGTTGCTCAGGAGAATACCGCGTTGATTGATAAGGATGGAAATGTAAACTTAACTTCAATTACAGAGGCGGAAGTTAACAATTACAAGTCGATTTCAAATCAGTTAAATGAAAATGATACTAATTCAATTTTGAACTATGGAGCTGAAATCCAGAATTCGATTGCGAAGCAGAGTGATACTTTTTTATCTAATGTCAGAACTTACAATTCGGGTGAAGTTGGTACACTAATCAATGATTTGCTTACAGAGTTAAATTATGTCGATGTGGATCAGTTGGATCAGGGGCCATTTAAGCGATTTCTGTCCAAAATTCCTTTGCTGAATAAATTAGTAATAGATGTAAAAAAGTTGTTCCAGCAATACGATAAGATTACTGTAAATATTGATAAAATCAGTAACAAAGTAAAGGCAGGAATGATTAATTCTGTAAAAGATAACAGTGCCCTTCAAACGATGTTTGATGGTAATGTGAATCTTATTAAAGAAATGGAAAAACACATTATAGCAGGACAAATCCGATTTAAAGAATTGGGTGAGGAGCTTGCGGTAATGGAAGGGAATCCGGCTCAATATCAGGATTACCAAATTTCGGACAAAAGAAACTTCATTAATCGTCTGGACAAGCGTTTGGCTGATATGAAAATTGTTCGTTTTATTATGCTGCAGTCCCTGGCGCAAATTCGTGTCGTACAAAATAATAACACTTCAATTGCAGAGAAAGCACAATCGATCCTGACTACAACTATGCCGGTTTGGAAGAATCAATTAACACTCGCGGTTGCTTTGCAAAGACAAAAGCAAAATATTGAAGTACAGCGAAGAGTGTCTGAAACGACAAATACTATTTTGCAGAAAAATGCTGAAATGTTAAAACAAAACAGTATTGAAGTAGCAAAAGAAAATGAAAACACAGTGGTGTCTCTTGAAACTTTGAAAATGACAACGAAATCATTAATTGATACGCTGACAGAAGTAAAACAAATTCACGAGCAGGGTACCGAAACCAGAAGACAACTTGATGCCGGACTGCAAAGTCTTGAAGTTGAATTAAAAAAAGGAGTGATAAGTTAATTGAATAGAAATCAGTTAAATGCAAGAGGAAGAGGAACGGTTTGTTCAAATAATAAAAGACAGTAATAGAAAACTTGTGATTTTAGAATTGTTATCCAATTTCTTTAGTCACAAGGATTTTGTTGGGGTTTTAATAAAAACAAGAATCATTCATACTCTTTTTGAAAACAATAAAGCATTAGACATAAATAAGTTAGAACTCTTTCATGTACAGTTTACAAGTAGTTTTATTGAATTGTTTCAAAAACTAAAAAAAGCGAAAGAGCAGCAGTATCTTTTGATTTCGGATGAGATTTATATTAATGAGGATATCATAACCAAATTAAAATCAGAAATTGACGAATCCGGATTTGCAGAAAAAGCAAAATTACATGCGAGAAACATGTCTCGAAAGATTGAAGAACTTTACAATATGTTTGTCAATGAAAATGCAGATTTTTTTAGTTGGAACGAGATTATAAGTTTTTCCGACCATGTTAAACAGGAATATTTTCGGGATATTACTATTGAAGAATATGAAAAAATAGACTTTTTGAGTAAGAAGCTTTATGAAAATAAACATGTAAAATTTGAAAAGAAACTTCTGGGAAGACTAAATATACTGAAATTTAAAATTAAGTTTTTGTGTGGACTGGTTTGCAATAATGAAGTTATTGAAGTATTCGAATTTAGAGATTCTAACGATAAGTTTATTTTTGTTGCTAATGAGAAAGCATTTTATTTTTTGGATGATGTGTTGGCAAAAGAAATTAATATTGCTAAAAATGACTCCGTCAAAGGAGAGATTATTACACAATTGAAAGAAAAAAATGAAGCTTTAACCTTTGAATTAAGTACAATAAAAACATCATTTCCTGAAAATGTAGATGAAGTATTAAAAGAATATTTGGATAAGATTTCATCTGTAGATTTTGTAGAAGATCTTCAAAATGTAGATGAACAAACCAATATTTTAAGAACTATGTTAAATATTAATATTAAATAAAGAAAAATAAAATGGCAATTAATTTAGAAAAAGGTCAGAGACAGAGTATCGAAGCTCCAAAATTTATTGTTGGACTTGGCTGGGATAGTAATTCAAGCAGTACGGGAGAGGGATTTGATCTTGATGCTTCAGTTTTTTTAGTTGGTGCAAATGGAAAAATTCCAAATGACAATCATTTTGTTTATTATAATAATTTAAAATCGCCAGACGGAGCTGTAACGCATACTGGGGACAATTTAACCGGTGCAGGAGACGGGGATGATGAGAAAATTCAAATCGATTTGTCTACAATATCTCCGGAGGTAAATGAAATTTGCTTTGTGGTAACAATTCATCATGCAGATACCAGAAGGCAAAATTTTGGACAGATTAGAAATTCATTTATTCGAATCATTGATCAGACTAATACAGAATTAGTAAAGTACGAGCTTGATGAGGATTTTTCTATTGAGACTGCTGTTGAATTCGGAAGAATTTACAAAAGAAACAACGAATGGAAGTTTGAAGCTGTGGGAATAGGGATGAAAGGCGGCTTACAAGACTATTTGAATAAATATAATTAATACCTTAAAAACGATGGCTATTAACTTAATCAAAGGTCAGAAAATTGATTTAAGAAAATCAAGTGGCGAATCATTAACCAATTTTTGTGTGGGTGTAAACTGGGGAGCGATTGAAACGAAAGGTTTTTTAGGATTATCAAAAAACGTAGTAGAAGTCGATCTGGATTTGAGCTGTGTATTGATTGATGATCAGAATAAACTTCACGACCATTTGTATTCTCCATTATACAAATTAGAAGTGTTACAGCAATTTGGTCTTTCAAAAGGTAAATTGCTAAGTGTTGACGGAGCCTTAAAACATACTGGTGATGATCTTGCAGGTGATACTGGCGGAGATGATGGTTTAGATAATGAGATTATCACAGTTGATCTTTCTAAGGTTGATGCCAAAGTTAACCAGATCTTTTTCTTTTTAAACAATGCAGGAAAAGAAGATTTCTCTCAAATTCCTTATGCAAAAATCAGAATGTACGAAGGTACTCCAACCAATGTGGTTTCAGAATTTGCTTCTTATAACGTTTCTGCTGATTCTCAATATGTAAACAGACGTTCTATCATTATGGGGAAATTATACAAACATAACGGAGAATGGAAATTCAGTGCAATTGGAGATCCTACTACTGATACTTTTTTAGGGCAGACTATCCAAAAAATAGTTCAGTCTTACGTATAAACAATTTAAAATGTAGACGTATCTTGAGTTTTTTAAATTGGAGTTAGTATTCAGCAAACAGGTAATTTTATTGCAATCCAGAATACAGAAAGTTTGCACCAGATACCATTAAATGTATTTTTTTTTAAAGAAATGACGAAAATATATTTAATGGTACTCATTGTTATTTCTCTAAGATTTTTCAAATTGAGACGAGTTGGTTTTAGAGCCTTGCCATAAGCTTTAGATATCAGTGTGAAAATCTGAGAATAATAGTTTATGGTTTGTAATAATCTGTGCTTGTTTCAATAGCTGGTAAATCGTAATATTGCCCGCAATAAAAAAGTAACTTCATAGTAAAAGAACGCTGAGTTGTCATCTTGTAATAGCCAATAAATAAAATTTAAATTAACATAATTAATATTCAAAAATGAATCAACACCCTATTTTTTCAGAACATCCGGGATTAATAATCGTCTTCGCCATTGCAGTAGTGATCATGCTGTTGTTGGATTTGGGAATCTTCAACAAAAAAAGCCATGTCGTAAGTAATAAAGAAGCAGTAACCTGGTCATTAGTATGGATTAGTTTAGCGATGATTTTTAGTGGTTTGGTTTATTACTTCGCCGGATCGGCAAAATTTTATGAATTTCAATCGGCGTATTGGATTGAAAAAGCACTTTCAGTCGACAATCTTTTTGTTTTTATATTGGTCTTCAAATTTTTTGACGTAGCCAATCACAATAAACATAAAGTATTGTTTTGGGGAATTATCGGAGCATTGGTTTTAAGAGCTATTTTTATTTTCTCAGGAGCGTTCCTAATCGAACTGACTTATTTAAACAAGCTTTTAAGTTTGATTGGAGTAGAAGGTTTCAAATACGATATCAATTTAATCATGACAGCTTTCGGATTGTTCCTTGTGTACGCAGGAGTAAAATCATGGTCTGCCGGTGATGAGGACGATGAAGAAGATTACAACAATACCAAAGGAGCAAGATTAATTAGAAAGTTTTTTAGTGTTAGCGATAAATACGACGGAGATAAATTCTTTACTATCGAAAATGGAAAAAAACTGGCAACTCCGCTTTTAGTAGTAGTAGCGGTAATTGAATTTACCGATTTATTATTCGCAGTTGATTCTATACCGGCAATTTTTGCAATTTCCAGTGATCCTTTTATCCTTTATACTTCTAATATTTTTGCAATTTTAGGACTTAGAGCTTTGTTTTTCTTATTGGATAACTTCATTCACTTGTTCAGTAAATTACAGTATGGCTTAGCTATTATTCTTTCGTTTATTGGCGTTAAGATGATTATTTCTCCATTTTATCATATCGAATCTCTGTATTCCTTACTTGTAATTGGAGGAATTCTGGCAATTTCCGTACTAGCTTCAATAATGCTTCCGGAGCCAAAAGAGGCATAAGGGATAAAATAAAGTATTTACTAAAAACGGATAGCTATCTAAAGATTGTTATCCGTTTTTTTTATGATTTTCGTGATTAGAATAAATATACTTAAGGTTTAAAAGTAATTTTCGCAGTAAAAAAGCCTTATACTATTTGTTTTTAAAACGACAGTCGAAACTTAAATTAATTGTCATACTTTTGCACTTTCAAAAAGTAAAGTAAATAAGGCACTTAAAGCCTTTACTCCTTGTTATAATAGTTACACATTATGCTTAATATACACAATCTTTCGGTTTCTTTTGGAGGAACATATTTATTTGAAGAAGTTACCTTTCGTTTGGGTGCCGGTGACCGCGTGGGTCTTGTTGGTAAAAACGGAGCGGGTAAATCTACAATGCTTAAAATGTTGGCAAGAGATTTTGCTCCCGATTCAGGGGTTATTTCTCAGGAGAAAGATATCCGAATGGGTTTTTTGCGTCAGGATATTGATTTTGAACGTGGAAGAACGGTGTTAGAGGAAGCTTATGAGGCTTTTACTGAAATTAAAATTGTTGAGAAAAAACTAGAAGAAATCAATCATCAATTGGTGACCAGAACCGATTATGAAAGTGAAGAATACGGTCAGATCATTGAAGCTTTATCTGATTATACTCATCGTTTTGATCTTCTTGGAGGTTACAATTATGTAGGGGATACTGAGAAGATTCTTTTAGGATTAGGTTTCAAAAGAGAAGTTTTCAATAATCAGACGGAAACATTTTCAGGAGGTTGGAGAATGCGTATCGAGTTAGCAAAACTGTTATTGCAATCCAATGATGTATTGCTTCTGGATGAGCCTACGAATCACCTGGATATTGAGAGTATCATTTGGTTAGAAAATTTCCTTCGTAACTATCCCGGAGTCGTGGTAATCGTTTCGCACGATAAAATGTTTTTGGATAATGTAACCAACCGTACCATCGAAATTTCTTTAGGAAAAGCATACGATTTTAATAAACCTTATACGCAATATTTAGAATTGCGTCATGAGATTCGTGAAAAGCAATTGGCTACTCAAAAGAATCAGGCAAAGAAAATTGAAGAAACAGAAAAATTAATCGAAAAGTTCCGTGCAAAAGCTTCAAAAGCTTCGATGGCGCAATCGTTAATTAAAAAGTTAGATAAAGTAGAAAGAATCGAAGTAGATGAAGACGACAATTCGGTTATGAATATTTCGTTCCCGGTTTCAAAAGAGCCAGGTAAAGTTGTAATCGAAGCCGAAAACGTTACAAAAGCTTACGGTGATAAAGTGATTCTAAAAGATATTGATTTGTTGGTAGAACGCGGAAGTAAAATTGCTTTTGTGGGGCAAAACGGTCAGGGAAAATCTACTTTTATTAAAGCCATTGTAAACGAATTTGAATACAAAGGGAACATCAAATTAGGACACAACGTACAGTTGGGTTATTTCGCGCAAAATCAGGCAGAATACCTTGATGGAGAAATCACGTTGTTACAGACTATGGAAGATGCTGCAACAGACACTAACCGTTCAAAAGTTCGTGATATGTTAGGATCATTTTTGTTCCGTGGAGACGATGTCGAGAAAAAAGTAAAAGTACTTTCAGGAGGTGAACGTAACCGTTTGGCACTTTGTAAATTGTTGTTACAGCCAATCAATGTTTTGCTGATGGATGAGCCTACGAATCACCTGGATATTAAATCTAAGAACGTTTTAAAAGCTGCCCTTCAAAAATTTGGAGGAACTTTGTTATTGGTTTCTCACGATAGAGATTTTCTTCAGGGAATGTCAAATATTGTTTATGAATTCAAAGATCAAAAGATCAGAGAATATTTAGGAGATATTAATTTCTTCTTAGAGCAGCGCAATTTGGAAAATATGCGTGAGGTCGAGAAAAAAGATGTTGTAAAAGAAGTTGCTCCAAAAGAATCTAAGAAAACGTCATACGAAGATCAGAAAAAAGGAAAAGCACTTCAAAACCGATTGAGTAAAGTGGAGAGTCAAATCAAACAATTAGAAAAAGACATTCAGCACGATGATAAAATGCTGGCTTCTAATTATGACAAACATATTGAAGATGCTTCGTTTTTTACCGCGTACAACAAAAAGAAAGAAGATTTAGACCAATTATTGTTGGACTGGGAAATTGTTCAGGAAGAGATTGATAATTTTAACGCTTAGTTATTTTTTAGTTTTCGGTCGCAGTCTCAGTTTTCAGTTTTGAAATGAATATAGAACTTTGTCAAAGGTTTGAACTTTGACAAAGTTTTTTTATATCTGAAGTTTATCATCCCCAAAAAAATAGAAGATAAACTACATCTCACATCTTACATTTCACAAACCACATCTCACGAAATAAGACCAATAGATTTAGAATGCATAATAGCCTCACTGCTGTCCTTATAGTAACAAACAGAAACTTCTAAGTTTTCGAGGTTTTTCATAATTGTTTTGGTAGCTTCTTTTTTATGTTTACCAGTCTGTCTGATGTAAACTGCTTTTACGGTTACAGGAAAGATTTTACAGATTCGCTCGTACAGGATGGGGTCGTGCTGCGAATCGTCTCCCAGTAAAACATACTTAAGATTGGGATAAAATTCTAAAACGTGTTTTATTTTGTCGAATTTATGATCGTGGTTTCCCCGTCCGCTCATGAAAAAATCAGCGACTCCTCTTTTGATGTCTTTCAATAAAATTACGGCTCTTGGCAGCTGATGTATTTTGGTAAATTTGACGATAAATCGATACAAATTCCATTCGCTGCTCGACACATAAAAAAAGGCATTTTCTTCTTCCTTATTATTTCGTCCGGCTGAACTCAAAGCCTGATAATGCGGTACAACACCTTTAAAAACTTTACGGTCGTTCACATTTTTAAATAAAAGAACATATATTTTTCGGAAGAAATTACCGGTGTGTGAGATTAAAAAAGTATCGTCAATATCAGAGATAATACCCAGTTTGCCTTTGTGTGGCCTTATAAAACTGCCTTTTTCAGTTATTTTTTCAGTCTTATGTTTTATGCTGACTTCGTATTCAATCCATCCAAAGGGAGTTTCTTTTTCGAGTGGAATACAGAACTTGAAGTAACCATCATCCAGGGTTTTAGTGTGAATTTCCTGATTGCCGCATTTTAGATAAACATCAAAATTTTTAATGGTTTTTATTCGGAACTGATTGATGATTGAAGTTGCATTTTTGAAGTTTTTTTTCTGGTAATCATACTCATACGTTCTTTTGAAAACATGTCCCATTACAATTAATTCTTCTTCATTGGCATAACCGCGATATAATTGTAAGATTGGTTTCATTAATTATGTATATTTATAGATGATGTAAATTAATTATTTTAATTGATTTTAAAAATAAAACTTTGAAAAAGAATATCTTATTTGTTGTCAACCCGATTTCGGGAGATCTGGATAAATCCGATGTAATAGAAGCTGTACAGGAGTTTGCTGCTGCTCATCATTTTGATCTGGAAGTTTATGAGACCACCGGGCAGCATGATCAGAAAGAAATACAGAGCATTTACAATCAGTATCATCCTGAACGTATTATAGTGGCCGGTGGAGACGGAACCATAAAAATGGTAGCTGAAGCTATGGAGCAGTTTGATGTCATTATTGGGATTTTGCCTGCTGGTTCAGCAAATGGATTATCAGTCGATTTAAACCTGCCGGATACACTCGAGGAAAACCTTAAGATTGCTTTTTTGCATCATTATATCGAAATGGATATGATTTCTATCAATGGTAAAAAAAGTATTCATTTGAGTGATATTGGTGTAAACGCAAATCTGGTAAAAAATTACGAAGAAAGTAATTTACGAGGTTTGTGGGGGTACGCCTTGCAGGCATATTCGGCTTTAAAAGAATCGGAAGAACCTTTTGTGGCTACAATCTCGGCAAATAATGAAACCGTCGAACATACCGCAAGAATGATTGTGATTGCTAATTCTCAGAAATACGGAACCGGGGTGATTATCAATCCAAATGGCGCAATGAATGACGGGAAGTTCGAATTGGTCATTTTAAAAAGCCTCGATTTACTGCTGATCGGAAAAATTATCACCGGAAACATGCCTATTGATTCTGAAGATATTGTGATTATTTCTACAGATAAAGCCATGATAAAAACAGACTATCCTGTAAATTTTCAAATTGACGGGGAGTATTGTGGAGCACAAAGTTCTCTCGACATTCACATTTTACACAAACAGATGAAAATAGCGATCCCTTAGTGTGTCGGAAACTGCTTGTAAGATGTTATTAAATTAAGGAAAAGTAGTCAGAGTGATTGCTGATTTTTGACTAACGATTTTTGATTTCAGATGTGTAAAACCTGTAAAAATTGATAGTATTTACCAGTATCAAATCAGAAATCAAAAATCGTTAATCTACAATCTAAAATCAGTATTTATTTAAACGGGTTTCGTTCCTGCCAGTCGGTTTTGGGTTCCAGATAACTAAATAATCGGCCAATATTGTGGTTGATCAGCGTATTGCTGTGTGTAATTAACCCATACATTTTAACAGGTTTCGCCCCAACAGAACTTTTGATTTCGAGAGCCGTTCTGGCAAATACCACTTCTTTAAAACCGTGATTGATAGAGTAGGCAATCATATCGTAAAGCATGTTTAGATATAACATTTTTTCGCGTTGAATGGTTTCGTCGTATCCTAAAAAGTAGGTATCCATCGCGCTTCCGTTTTTAATTAATGTGTTGAATCCAACTAGCTTTTCTTCTAAAAAGTAGCCATAAAACAGAAAGTCATCTTTCATGATTTCTTTGAAAAAACTAAAATGATTTCGGGCTAAGAAAAAAGTATTAAAAGGGGCATTTTTAGCCACATGAAAATACAAATCATAAATAACATCTTCATATTTTTTAATGTCGGCCAAAGACATTTTTTGCTTTACAATTCCATCTGCTTTTTTGCGGGCGCGTTTGTACTGATCCCGGTATTTTTTTGACAAAGCGTCAATATAATCCTGCTCAGATGCCCAGTCTTTATGGATTTCAAAAACCATATTAGGCTGGGTTGAAAATGTGTAATTGTTTTTAAATTCGTTTTGTAAAGGAATAATTTCGGTTGCTGTAAAATCTTTTATACTGGTAATGTGCACCTTTTTTCCATTCGCTTTCAGGTTTTTTTTAAGCTGATTAATGGCTTTGTGCAGCGTTTTTAGCGCTATTGATTGTTTGATGTCTGAGGCAAATACAAACGCATTTTGTCCGGTAAGCATATTGTTCCCGACAAATAGTACATGAGAGGCAAAATTCTTAAAAGCAAAATTTCTTACCGAAGTTTTCAAACATTGATCACGTTCACCAAACGATTCCAGTTTCTCTGTAAATAAAAATTGAGTCAGAACAATTCCGACGAGTTTGTTATTGTTGAAAATTCCAATAAAATGGCATATCATATTTACCGGACAGGAGTTTTCCAGGACTTCCAGGTATTCTTTAGTCAAAAAAATATTAGTTGCCGCCAGAGAATTCCATTCCAAGGGCAGTAGCGATGCACTATTGTATATTTCGAAAGAATAAGTTGTAGTCAAAAGAGGGAGCTAATTTCTTCAAAATTAGAGAATATTTATAAGAACTCAACTGGTTTAAGTTATTATTAAGAAAACCCGTTTGAGATTTAATTTCAAACGGGTTTGTATTTTTTGGAGTTAGGCAAATGCACAGATAATTCCGCCCATCAAAGTGAGGCAAACTGCCCAGTAGCCTGCATGAATAAAGATATATTTCCATGATTTTCTTTCGAATAGACCATTGATTCCAATTATGGGGAAGACAAAAAATAATGCAGACATAAATCCGTGAAGAGTTCCATGTTTAAAGGTGCGGTACGCTGTTCCGTAGTCATTCATAAAAGCAGCAAATGAGGGTTTAGCACTGGCTACCAAAGGAGGTCCGCCCACCATTCCCAAAGCACCTGTCTGATGAATGGTCAGAGACATTAAAATGACGGTAATCATTAACGAGAAAAGATACGTAAGACCGAATATTTTCAGCATATTTCCTTTTTGTAAGTCTTCGGGAGTGAGATTGTTCTCTCTCATCCAGATGGTTCCGAACACTTTAGGGTTGTACCAGATAAAACCAACAGCCAGTGTTACGATTGCTGATAAGAATAATGCAACAGGGTTAAATTCCATAATATGAGGTTTTTAGGATTAGTTGCTCAAATTTAAATAAAAAATCTCACAAAATGCATCTTTATATAAAGTAGTAAAATTAAGGTTAAATTAATTTTTATCAACACTTTATCGACATTTTGCGCTTTATAACTATGAAATGTATAATTTTATGGCCTCAATAAATCCCCAATCTTGTAATGAAAAGCTTAGTCCTGTTTTTTCTGGCTTTTATTTTTTCGCCTGTTATTTTTGCTGATACAGTTTCAGATAAAGAGAAAGAGGCGCTTATCAAATTGTATGAGGCGACAAACGGATCGGAGTGGACAGTAAAGTGGGATTTATCACTTTCGGTAGCTACCTGGCATGGTGTAAAAGTTGAAAATGGTAAAGTTGTCGGGCTCTATTTGGCAAATAATAATTTGCAGGGAAATCTGCCTGTAGAATTGTTGACTTTGGTTAATTTGGTTACGATTGATCTGCACGACAATAAAATTCAGGGCCAGCTTCCTTTGGAGATTGGAAAATTAAACCAGTTAGAAACTCTTGCTTTGTTTAATAATGAAATTCAGGGGCAGTTGCCGGGGTCAATTTATGCGATAAAGACTTTGAAAGTTTTGCTTTTAAATCAGAATCAGCTGTCAGGGAGTTTGAGTAAAGAAGTAATCAACTTTAGTGCTTTGGAAAACCTGAGTTTGTTTGATAATAATTTTGAAGGGGAAATTCCAAATGAATTAGAAAAACTAGGTCATTTGTCTGAATTGAATCTTTCTTATAATAAATTTAAAGGAGGCGTTTCGAAAAATTTGATTTTATTGGACGCCTTAAATATGACGATGTTTGATGAAGAAGGAAATCCTTTTTTATTAGAAATCGCCGCCAGAAAAGAAACTACAATGGTTACCAGAAATTAATCATGCTTATGAATGAATTTTACATTCGTTAAAAAGTTGATTAAATATATTTAGTTAATTGTTTAAAAGCCGTAATTCGTTACGGTTTTTTTACGTCTGGGATTTACTATTTTGGAATTGAAAATTACATTTAATTGAGTGCATTTTTTTATTCATTGCTTTTTTTTCATAACTTTAATTCTTCAATTTGCAGCAGAAAGCATTTTAGAACATAAAAGATAATCTAACCTTTTTAATTATAAAATTATGGTAGTACAATATCAAGGACAACAATACGGAGAAGCAACAACATTTACAATAAGAATCATAGGAAACAATCTGTCTAAAAGCAGTTCGAATTACCAGATTGATTTATTGGTTGGGGATAAAAAACTGCCAACTTTTACTACGGGAATTCACCAGAGTTTGTCCAATTGCTTAAAAGAGATCTATTTATTCAGAAAGCATCATGGGATTACATTTGAAGCTTCGTCAGAAAAAGTAGCACCTCTTTTAGTTCCATATGACCTGGTTTTATACAATTACAATAAATATGCATTGTTTATGGCATAAGCCGTACTTTGTTTATTGCAACAATTTAGAAAGACTGCTTTTACAGGTAGTCTTTTTTTGTACGGCTAAACTTTATCTTTTCGTTTTTTTAATTAAAATTTTAGATTTTTTCCTTTCAGGTATTTCTGTTTCATAAATTTTATTATGTTTGCTAAATCGATTTAGCAATACACAGAACCCTTTTGTTTATGAAGAAAATTCTTTTAGCCTGCTTTTTTATTATCGTTTCAAATGGATGGATCAATGCTCAGGAACTAAAGTCTCCTGATGGGAATTTAGCGTTGACTTTTACTTTAAATGCCGAGGGTGCTCCGGTTTATTCTTTAGCCTACAAGAAAAAAGAAGTAATCAAAGGAAGCAGATTGGGCTTTATTTTAAAGTCCGATATTAAAATGAATAAAGGTTTTCAGATTGTCGGGACACAAAAACAATCAGAAGACAATTTCTGGGAACCGGTATTGGGAGAGCAGAAAAAAATCAGAAATCAGTACAATGAATTGAAAGCTGATTTGATACAGGAAAAGAGCAAACGAAAGATATCCATTTATTTCCGTCTGTTCAATGATGGTTTAGGGTTTCGATATGAATTTCCGGTACAGGATAATCTGCGTCATTTTGTGATTCAGGAAGAAACCACCGAGTTTAATTTAACCGGAGATCATAAACTTTTCTGGATTCCAGGAGATTATGATACAAACGAGTACAGCTATACGACTTCAAAAATTTCGGAGATGCAATCTTTGATGTACAATGCTTCTCACGTTTCGATGGCGGCACAAACAACGATTAAAAATTTGGCCGCGCAGACGCCTTTGATGATGAAGACCAATGACGGACTTTATATTAATATTCATGAAGCAGCTTTGAAAAATTATCCGGCAATGTGTCTTAATATTGATGATAAGACTTATTCGCTGAGTTCGCATTTGGTTCCCGATGCTGTTGGAAATAAAGGATACATTCAAACCGGAAGTTTGACGCCGTGGAGAACGATTGTGGTGAGTGATGATGCGCGAAATATTCTGGCTTCAAAAATGATCTTAAATCTGAATGAACCCTGTGCTTTCGAAGACACTTCATGGATTAAACCGGTGAAATATGTTGGGGTTTGGTGGGAATACTTTACCGGAGGAGGTTCTACCTGGGCGTATTCTAACAATCAGGATGTAGTAATTGGAGCTACTGATTTTTCTAAATTGAAGCCTAATGGAACACATGGAGCTAATACGAAACATGTAAAAGAATATATTGATTTTGCTTCGGCAAATGGTTTCGACGCTGTTCTGGTGGAAGGATGGAATGAAGGCTGGGAGGATAATACTGCTTTTAAAAAGGAACGCATTTATAGTTTTACCAAGCCTTATCCGGATTTTGATGTGAAAGATTTAAGTGCTTACGCCAGGCAGAAAGGGGTGAAAATCATCATGCATCATGAAACAACATCTTCAGCTTCAGAATATGAAAGACAGCTTCCGGATGCCTTAAAATTTATGGGTGATAATAACTATAATGCTGTGAAGACAGGTTATGTAGGACCAATTATTCCGAGAGGAGAACACCATGACGGACAGCAAATGGTCAACCATTATACATATGTCGCCAAAGAAGCAGCAAAGCATAAAATTATGGTAGATTCCCATGAAGCGGTTCGCCCAACGGGATTACATCGTACTTATCCCAACTGGTTTGCGCAGGAATCAGCCAGAGGAACTGAGTTTGAGGCTATGGAAGGAATTCATCCCGACCACACGACGATTTTACCCTTTACACGTCTTATGGGAGGGCCGATGGATTATACACCGGGAATTTTTCAAGGAGACTTATCGGTTTACGGGGCAAAGAAAAATAAGTTGAGTACAACACTGGCAAAGCAACTGGCACTTTATGTGACGATGTACAGTCCGTTACAAATGGCTGCCGATCTGCCTGAAAACTATATGCGTTTCAAAGATGCGTTTCAATTTATAAAAGATGTTTCATTAGACTGGGATGACACCTATATTCTTGAGGCAGAACCAGGAGATTATATCACAATAGCCAGAAAAACTAAAGGAAAACAAGAATGGTTTGTAGGCGGGATTACGGATGAAAACCCACGTACTGCTTTCGTTGATTTAAGTTTTTTGCCTGTTGGGAAATCATTTACGGCAACGATTTATGAAGACGGAAAAACAGCCGATTATAAGAGCAACCCACAATCGTACAACATTCGAAAAGTGTCTGTAAACAGTAAAACGAAGTTAAAACAAAAATTAGCTGCAAGCGGTGGTTTTGCTATTTCTATAAAGTAGAAAAGTGTCAGAAACAAGACACAGATGACGCCGATTTTTTTTTCGGATATTTGCGAATAAAAAAGAGCCTAATCTGAGTGAGGAAAAGCTTAGCCATAGCGAGAAACAAACAACAATTAAAAGAAAGCTGCATAAAGAATCTTTTTTTAATCTTCTTAATCTGTGGCAAAATAAAAAATACAATAACCAGAGGACGAGTTTAATCTGTTCCTCGCAATGATATAAAAATGAATACTAAATTTTATCCTTTGCAATTTGATCCAATCCTGAAAGAAAGAATCTGGGGAGGTGAAAAGCTGAAAACAATTCTGAATAAACCAATTACATCAAAAATTACCGGAGAAAGCTGGGAATTGTCTACTATAGAAGGGGATGTGAGTATTGTGGCAAACGGAGCATTAAAAGGACAATCCTTAACAGATTTAATAGATCAATCGCCAAATGAGATTTTAGGAACGGCAGTTTACGAACGATTTGGGAATCAGTTTCCTTTGCTTTTTAAATATCTGGACGCCAGAGAAGACTTATCGATACAAGTTCATCCAAACGATGAGTTAGCCAGAGAACGTCACAATTCTTTTGGTAAAACCGAAATGTGGTATGTAATGCAGGCAGATGCAGAGGCAAGAATTATTGTTGGTTTTAAAGAAGATTCCAGTAAAGAAGAATATTTAGAGAACCTAAATAACAACACTTTGGTTTCAATATTGGATGATGTAAAAGCCAAAGCCGGGGATGTTTTCTTTTTAGAGACCGGAACCGTTCATGCCATAGGTGCTGGTCTGGTTGTGGCAGAAATTCAGCAAACATCAGATATTACGTATCGCTTGTATGATTTTGACAGAACAGATGCTCAGGGCAACAAAAGAGAGCTGCATGTTGATTTAGCATTAGATGCCATCAATTACAAGAAAGTTGATACGCAGAAAAAGTATGAAACGACCTTAAACCAATCCAATGGGGTGGTAGATTGTCCTTATTTCACCACTAATTTTCTTCCGCTTGACGGAATCCTTGAAGTAAGTAAAAAAGGAGAAAGCTTTACGGTTTATATGTGTACGGAAGGCAATTTTGAAATAGCCTGTCAAAACGTAAATTATCAATACAAACAGGGCGATACTGTTTTGATTCCTGCAGGAATGCACGGTTATAGCTTAAAAGGAACCGCTTCAATTTTAGAAGTTTATATTTCCTGAAAATAGCTTTTTATAGTTATTTTTATCCTTGATTTTTGTTTTGTGACAAGTTTTAAATAGATCCATAATAGCTTTATTCTTTTGTTAAAACAGCTAATCGAAGAGAATTCATATTAAAACAATAGCGTTTGTTTGGAATATGAAAAAATGATTAATAGAGAAAACACCTGTAAATACTGATGATTATATGTTTAATTAACTTTAAAATAATGATTTGTATAAAAAAAAGAATTACAAAATCGTTTTAGTAACTGTTTTTATATATATTTGTGATATAATTAATAACTGCTTAATAAAAAATTAACTCATTGATGAAAAAGATTACGATTAAGGATATTGCGACAGAGGCTCAGGTATCCATATCTACGGTATCTTTTGTTATCAATGGTAAGGGGGAGAAAATGGGCATCAGTCCGGCAGTGATCAAAAAGGTACAGGAAGTGGCCGAAAAGCTTAACTACAGACCCAGTATGATTGCTACCAGTCTTAGAACAGGGAAAACCAGGTCTATAGGACTTATTGTTGAAGATATTTCGAATCAGTTTTTTGCTGATCTTGCCAGAGTTATCGAAGATGAAGCGAAAAGTATTGATTACAGAGTTTTTTATTGCAGTACAGGAGGAGATGATGAACGTTCTGAAGAGTTAATACACAGTTTATTACAGGCCAATGTGGATGGTTTTATTGTAACGCCGACTCAGAATCTGGAAAATAGTATTGATCTTCTTTTAAAGTTAAAAAAACCGGTTGTATTGATCGACAGGTATTTTCCGGGACAACGAGTGAGCCATGTGGTGATGGATAATTATGAAGCCTCTAATTCGGCAGCAAAATTTCTGATCAATAAAGGGCGCAAGAATATAGCAGTGGTAAATATTACCTCCGAAATGATTCAGATGAAACTGCGTGAAGATGGGTACAGAGACGCTTTGAAAGAAGCAGAAATGTACAACCCGTCGCTTGTTCTTCATATGGATTATCGTACCAATGAAGAAACGCGAATTGGTGAAATAATGAGTTTTTTTAAAAAAAATCCTCAGATTGACGCCGTTTTATTTTTGGCAAACTATATGGGGCTTGCGGGACTTCAGGCTTTCAGAAGAATGGGAATCAGAATTCCGGAAGATATTTCGGTAATTAGTTTTGATGATCATGACAGTTTTAAACTGCATACGCCAACCATTAGTGTTATTGAACAGCCGATAGAAGATATCGCTGTAAAATCCATACAATTGTTAATGAGTCAGATGACTGATATGGAGAAGTTTGAAGTAGAAAAAAGTCTTAAAAAAGGAAAATTGATTATTAGAGAATCGGTTTAAAATTTTGAGAAAAAAAATATAAAAGAAAAGAAACGGTTCGTTTTTTTTTAACCGTTTTACTAAATCGTTTTAGTAAATTTTAGAGGAACAAAAGCAGAAATCAGTTCTTTTTTTGATCAGTTTACGATATCGATTTCTTAATGGAGTGCTTATAAACATGACTATAAATAAGGCCGGGATATTTATAAGGTGCAAGCCTTATAAGTATCCTAATTAAAAAGGAGTTCAAATTTTTTATTAATTATTTAAAACAATCAAATTAGAAACAATCACAAAAATCAAAACAAACAAATAACCAAAAAAAAATGCTTATGAAACGAATATTGGCAGTGTTAGGAATGGTATTGTTAAGCAGCTTAGGAGCTGTGGCGCAAAACCGATTGATAACAGGCATAGTAGCTGATGCAGAGAACAAGGGAATTGTTGCTGCATCGATTGAGGTTCAGGGAAAACCGTATAGTGCAATCACTGACGCGGAAGGCCGATTTAAAATGAATGTGCCCGAAGGACCGGTTACTTTAAATGTATCCTCTATAGGTTTTAAACCGCAATCAGTAGTGTTGCAGCAAAACCAAAATAAAATTTCAGTTGTATTAGTAGAAAATACTCAGGAATTAAAAGATGTAGTAGTAACTTCATTTGGAGTTAAGAAACAAAAGAAAAGTTTAGGTTATGCAGTTGGAGAACTGAAAGGCGATGAACTGACAAAGAATAAGGAAATTAACTTAGGAAATGCCCTTCAGGGAAAAATTGCCGGAGTTAACGTTTCTGCGCCGGTTACGGGACCTTCAGGGTCAAGCCGTGTGGTAATTCGTGGAGCCACTTCGGCTTCGGGACTTAACCAGCCTTTGTATGTTGTCGACGGTATTCCGATTGATAACAGCCAGCAAGGAAATGCAGGAATGTGGGGAGGTGCCGATAAAGGAGACGGTATGTCGTCTTTCAACCCTGATGATATCGCTTCTATGTCGGTATTAAAAGGTAGTGCGGCTTCAGCTCTTTACGGATACAGAGGATCAAATGGTGTAATCTTAATTACAACCAAAAAAGGAAAGAGCGGAACAGGAATTGGAGTAGATTTTAGCACTAATGCTACATTCAACACACCTGCAAGTTTATTGAACTGGCAAGATCAATACGGAGCGGGAGCACCGGTAAACGGAGTGGCTACAAGATTTAAAAACCTACAGGAACTTAGAGATTCTTACTATTTTGCCTGGGGAGACAAATACGACGGTACACCTTCTTTAGGTATTGACGGAACAACCAGACCTTATCAGGCTTACGGAAAAGATAATGTTGAAAATTTCTACAGAACCGGATTTTCTTCCAGTAATACTTTAGCAATTTCAGGAGGAAGCGAAACGACTAATTTCAGATTGTCTTTCGGAAATACAAAAGATGAATCGATCTTGCCGGGAACAAACTTTGGCAGAAATAACATTGCTTTAAGTTTAAATTCTGCAGTAAATAAAAAAATAAGCATCGAGACTAACGCTCAGTACATCACAGAGAAAAGTCATAACCGACCTTATTTGAATGATTCACCTAGAAATCCTTCTTTCCCGACTACTTTCTTAACACCTGGTACCGATATCAGATGGATCAGTAATGGTTTTGATGAAAATGGTGGTGAGGCGGATTATTTTGGAACAAATAACTATCACACGAACCCATATTTTGCCACACAATCACCTTTAAATGATGACCTTAGAAAACGTTTTATTGGTTCTGCAAAAGTAAACTACAACATCACGGATAAAATTTACGCAAAAGGTGTTCTTGGTGTAGATGATATTAATTATGAATATACTGAAATTGAACCTACGGGTATCAATTACAGCCCTGGTGGATCTTATGAGAACAGAGTAGAGAACCGTTCAGAGTATAATGCTTCGGCTTATTTAGGATACAAAGGGGATATCGTTAAAAATTTATCTTTAGATGCTTTCATTGGAGCTAACCGTCAACACAACAGATTTAGCGGAATTAAAATGAAAGGGAACAACTTTATCGTTCCGTTCCAATATTTCTACGGAAATACGCAACCTGCCCAAAGTGAGAAGTTATTCTCAGAAAGCGAAGTAAATTCTCTTTTCTACTCAGCCGATTTAGGATATAAAGATTTCTTATATTTAAGTTTAACAGGTCGTGAAGACTGGTTTTCTACTTTAGATCCATCTAACAACAGTACATTTTATCCATCTGTAAGTTCAAGTTTTATTTACTCAGAAGTAATTGATTTACCAAAATGGATGTCTTACGGAAAGTTAAGAGCAGGCTGGGGTAACGTAGGAGGTGCTTTACCGGATGCTTATGCTTTAGCCTTGACTTATACTTCTCCGGACGGGCAAACGGATTCTTTAGGGCAGCCAATTTTAGGAGTGAACGGAGAAACGATTCCGAACAGAACTTTGAAGCCTTATAATGTAAGTACCATCGAATTTGGTTTCGAAAATACATTCTTCAATAACAGAGTGAGTACCGATTTGACTTTTTATAGCAAGAAAACAACAAACGATATTACCGACGCTGATGTTTCTCAGGCTTCAGGGTATAGAACAACGAAAATTAACGTAGGAGAGATTCTGAACAAAGGGGTTGAATTTGCGATCAATGTAAAAGCAGTTAAAACACCAAACTTCTCTTGGAGCGTAGGATATAATTTTGCTTACAATAATAGTGAGGTTCTTAAGCTTTCGGATAAAATTACGACCAAATCATTGGAAGGAAACAGAGATGGAAGAGCTTCTGTAGTGTTAGAAAAAGGACAGCCTTTTGGAGTAATTAAAGCTTATGATTATTTAAGAGATGCTAACGGAAATATTGTACTTGATACCAACGGTAAATTCCTGAGAGGAAACCTGATTATTGCAGGACAAGGTGTTGCGCCAACTTCAATGGGACTTTCAAATGATTTCCAGTATAAAAACTTTACGCTTTCTGTTTTTGTAGATGCTAAATTCGGAGGAGAGATTTATTCTGCTACCAACCAATTAGGAACCCGTTACGGATTAACAGAGCAAACTCTTCCAGGCCGTGAAGGAGGAGTTGCAGTAAAAGGAACAGATGTTAACGGGAATCCGGTAAACACAACAGTTTCAGCTTATGATTACTGGAGAAGCTATAGTGATGTAACTTCAAACTTTGTTTACGATGCCGATTTTGTGAAACTAAGAGCCATCTCTTTTAGCTATAATTTCCCAAAAGCCTATTTATCTAAAACGCCATTCCAAGCGATTAGCTTAGCGTTTTCAGCGCATAATTTATTGACGATTTATGATAAAGTTCCAAACATTGACCCTGAATCAAACTATTCTAATAGTAATGCTCAAGGTCTTGAAAGAGCTTCTATGCCTTTGACCAGAAATTATGGACTGACACTTAATGTGAAATTTTAATAATCAAACTGAAAGATGAAAAATAAATATATCAAAATATTTTGTATCGCAATTGTAGGAGCCATGACGCTTACTTCATGCGATAAAGGATTCGAAGAGTTAAACAAGAATCCAAATGCTTTGACAGATCCGGCTGTAAAATCGATGTTTACACTTGCTGAGATCTATGTTGACGGACAAGATTTCTCCAATACCAGAGGGAACAACATCTATGCAGCTCAAATTGTTCAGCAATTTTCTTCATTAAGTGGACCAGGTTCAAAATATAGCTATTCGTCTGAGTATTCTGCGGCACTTTTTAGTGAGTCTTATGGTAAAGGATTGAATCAGATTTTTCAATTGATGTCAGTTCTAAAAGACGCACCGGAAAACTCCAATATGATTCAGGCTTGCAGAATCATGAAGGTGTTTATGTTTCAAAAATTGACGGATACTTACGGAGAAGTTCCTTATTTCGAAGCAGGAAAAGGGTACAATGGAAATGTTTTTGCTCCGAAATATGACACCCAGGAAGCCATTTATAATGATCTTTTGAAAGAATTAGATGAAGCAGGTGATGCTTTAGATGCTAATAAACCATTTGTAGGTAATGCTGATTTGTATTACCAAAGTAATGTGGCAAAATGGAAAAAACTGGCTAATTCTTTAATGTTGAGAGTAGCAATGCGTTTGTCTAAAGTAAACCCTGCTAAAGCAAAACAATATGTAGAAAAGGCGGTATCTAAAGGAGTTTTTACTTCTAATGATGATAGTCTTGTTTTAAAGCATGATTCAGGTCCGGTTGGAGTTAAAACCAATCCAATTACTTCTTCATGGGTTAGAAATGATCTGAACAAAGGAGATGCGAACATCAAATTCAGTAAAACATTTATTGATGCATTGAAAAATAGTAATGATCCGCGTTTAAGAATTTACGCTAAACTGGAAGCTACAGGAGACAACAATCCTGCAAGTCAGCAAGGTCTTGCCAATGATGCTAAAGAATTTCCGGGTGGGGACAAGAAAAAATTCTCAGATCCTAACACTTCTACAGTATTGCGTTTAGATGCTCCTACTTTAATCATGTCTTACGCTGAGGTTCAGTTTATATTGGCAGAAGCCGCAGTAAAAGGATGGAGTGTTGGAGGAAATGCACAAAAGTTTTACGAAGACGGTGTAAAAGCAGCTATGGAAGTGCTTACTATTTTCGGAGACAAAGTACCGGCAGTTACACCTGCAGAATACACGGCTTATATGACAGCAAATCCATTTAAAGCAGCAGGAACTGAGGCTCAAAAAATCGAGCAGATTATCTCTCAAAAATGGATTGTATTACTATTCAATGGTTTTGAAGCATTTTCAGAATACAGAAGAACAGGATATCCGGTTTTAGTTCCGGTAAATGATCCAACAGGAGAAACAAAAGGAACCATACCAAGAAGATTAATTTACGATCAGTCAGAATTGATTACCAATTCGGCTAATTATAGAGAATCGGTAGCACGCCAGGGGTTGGATTTAATGACAACCAGAATCTGGTGGGACAAGCAATAAATTTATGCGTTAGGTGAGTTAGTTGAGTTAAGCCGGGTAGGGATACCTGTACCTCCCGGCTTATTTTTTATTTTCTGTTTGATTTTCACTAAATTAGAGGAGTTGTATCCAAAAAAAGTTCGATAAATTGTAATCCCTTTTTTTCGCAAAAGAAAAGAGCTTCTGCTGAAAAAGATGGAATTATCATCCAAAGAACATCATAATTAGGACAGACTTTTAAGAAATCGAAAATCAGAAATCGAGAGTTTAAAATCAACAATCTAAGAATAGTTAAAGCTGGGCAGCCGTAAAAAAAAGGAAATGATTTCAGAATATTTTGTTAGTTGCTTTTATTCCGTAATAAAAACCTAAAGCGAGAAGGAAATAATTGAAAAAGATTTATCCTTCTCCAACTGCCGGCGACAGCATTGAAAAAATACAATAATTTATTATTCAGCTAATACCGATTCTGTATTCAATATAGTCTCATAAAAATTCGACTATTTTCATACTATATCGGCATTATACCAGAAAACAGAAGACTAGATACATAATTATAATTGGTATAAAATGGAGTATAAAAAAAGATTTTATTGGTTTGTCGGCGTTTGTCTCGCCAATTTTTCATTGGCGGCAAATGCTCAAAATAAAGATTTAAAAACCAGCTGGCAATATCGGGAAACTAAAACCGAAAAATGGTATCCTGCAACAGTTCCGGGAGAAATACATACCGATTTGCTGAACAATAAAACCATACCGGATCCATTTTACCGGGACAATGAAAAAAAACTAACCTGGATTGAAAAGAAAGACTGGGAGTATAAAACCACTTTTCAGGTAAGCCCGGCAACACTCGCTAAAAAACATACAGAACTGGTTTTTGACGGACTGGATACCTACGCCACCGTATATCTGAACAATCAGATGGTTTTGAAAGCAGACAATATGTTCCTGCAGTGGCGTGTAGACGTAAAAAAAGTACTGAAATCAGGGAATAACAATCTGGTTATTGTGTTTAAATCGGCGCAAAATGTAGTAGATTCCCTAGCTAAGAAAGATTTACCTTTTGTAATTCCCGACAATCCACGTGCGTATGTACGTAAAGCGCAATACCATTTTGGCTGGGACTGGGGGCCAAAATTCACCACTTGCGGAATTTGGAAAACTCCGCGTTTAGAAGCTTACGATAAAAAAGAAGGAGAGAAGCCGTATGTGTTAGATCGTAAAATCGAATTGGTTCAGGAGCCGGATAAGGTGGGGAAAACGTTCTATTTTAAAATCGATGGAAAACCGGTTTATATGAAAGGAGCCAATTATATTCCGTCGGATGCATTTCTTTCCAGAGTGACCAAAAAAGAATATGAAAAAGTAATTGGCAGGGCCAAAGAGGCTAATATGAATATGCTTCGCGTATGGGGAGGTGGTATTTATGAAGACGATTATTTTTATGATTTATGCGATAAAAACGGCATCTATGTGTGGCAGGATTTTATGTTTGCAGGAACAATGGTACCGGGAGATGATGCTTTTTTCGCCAATGTAAAAAAAGAAGTTCAGTATCAGGTGAAACGTTTACGCCATCACAAGAGTATTGTTTTGTGGTGCGGCAATAACGAAATCGACGAAGCTTTTAAAGATTGGGGATGGCAAAAAAGCATGAAAATGCCCAAACAGGATTCTATTCGTTTATGGAAAGACTACGTTCGTTTGTTTCAGGACAGTATCCCAAAATGGGTAAAAGAAGTAGACGATAAACGGCCATATATTAGTTCTTCACCATCATTTCACTGGTCGAAAGCAAAAAGTCTAACCGAAGGCGACAGTCATTATTGGGGAACCTGGTGGGGATTGGAAGATGTGGAAGCCGTGCAGAATAAAACAGGACGTTTTGTGAGCGAATACGGAATGCAGGCCATGCCAAATTATTCTTCTATAGAAAAATTCACTGTACCTGAAGACCGCTATTTGTATTCGGATATTTTGCAGGCCCATCAAAAAGCAGGAAAAGGATTCATGAAATTAGATTCGTATCTGAACCGATATTTTATTGATTCGACCAAAATCAAGAAAATGAATGTTGAGGATTATACCTATCTGACACAGTGTTTACAGTATTATTCCCTTAAAAATATTATCGGAATCCACCGTTCAAAAGCACCTTACAATATGGGAACATTGGTTTGGCAGCTTAACGATTGCTGGCCGGTAGCAAGCTGGAGTGTTACCGATTATTACGACAGACAGCCTAAAGCAGCCTGGTACGCCATGAAAGAAGCTTATCGCGATGATAAAACACCAGAAATTGATTTAACCCGTCCGATCAATCTAAAATTGGAAGACCCAAAAATCAGCTGGCAGGTAAAAGGAAATAAACTGACTTTAAAAGCTTCAAAATTTGCTAAATACGTCAACGTTTCCATAAAAGGATATACCGGAAAATGGAGCGACAACTATTTCGATCTGAAAGCAGGAGAAGAGAAAACCATTACGTTTGAAGGTGCAATAGCAAAGCCGGTCATTAGAGTTTATTCTTTATATGATGTTTTAAAAAGGTACTAAGTTACTAAGGTTCTAAGGTGCTGAGGTTCTTAGATTTTTAGTTGCAAAGGTACAAAGGTTCAAAGAGACATAGGTATTTTGTAGAGGAGCATGATAGTGCTTGTACTTTGTGTCCTTTGCGTAAATCCTTGCGCACTTTGCGGTTAAGTTTTATGTTCAAAATAAAATAATAATATGTTTACAAAATATAACAAAATAGCTTTTAGCGGTATTTTAGCTTTAAATCTATTTTTTGCCAATCCGGTTGTTTCACAGCAAAAGAAGGCAAAACAGACCAATTCAGATTATACACAATATGTCAATCCGTTTATAGGTTCTGCGGGTCACGGACACGTATTTGTGGGGGCTAACGTTCCATTTGGAGCAGTACAATTAGGGCCCGTTAATGTCTTTGAAGGCTGGGATTGGTGCAGTGGGTACAACTATGCCAGTAATACTATTTTAGGTTTTACCCACACTCATTTAAGCGGAACAGGAATTGGAGATCTTAATGATATTTTGCTGTTACCGGTATCCGGAAAGGTGCCGCTTACCAAAGGAACAAAAGAAGATATGACTACCGGTTATGGTTCTTATTTCTCCCATCAGAACGAAGTGAGTAAAGCCGGATATTACAGCGTTTTCTTAGACAAATATAAAATTAAAGCAGAACTGACCGCCAGCGAAAGAGTTGGTTTTCATAAATATACTTTTAATTCCGCCACAGACAATCACGTTTTACTGGATCTTGCAGACGGAATTGGCTGGGACAAGCCGGTTAAAACGTATATCAAAAAAATAAATGCAACTACGCTTGTTGGTTATAGATACTCGGCGGGCTGGGCTGCAGATCAGCGTATTTTTTTCACTATGGAATTTTCTGAACCAATTGCTGCGATGGCCTTGTATGATGCTACTACTGCAGTTGCAGGAAGCGAGGGAGAAGCCGTAAAAATGAAAGCGGTTTTAGATTTTAAAACCTTAAAAGACAAACAGATCTTAGTAAAAGTCGGAATATCTCCGGTAAGTTATGAGAATGCTTCGGCAAACATTAAAGCCGAAATTCCGGGTTGGAATTTTGAGGCTGTAGCCAAAGAAGCGACTTCAAAATGGAACAAAGAACTCAACAAAATTCAGATCAAAGCAGATGATAAAACCATGAAAGTTTTTTACACTGCGATGTACCACACCATGTTTGCACCTTCTATCTTTAATGATGTTAACGGAGATTACAGAGGTACCGATAAAAAAGTATACGAAAAAGCAAATTTCACCAATTACACAACCTTTTCACTTTGGGATACGTATCGCGGACTGCATCCGTTGTATACCCTTACACAGCCCGACAAAATCAATGATATTGTAAAATCGTTTTTGGCCATCTACGAACAGCAGGGAAGATTACCGGTTTGGCATTTAATGGGGAATGAAACCAATACCATGAACGGAAATCACTCCATAGCGGTTATTGTTGATGCTTACATGAAAGGCTACCGAGGATATGATGTTGCTTTGGCTTATGAAGCCATCAAAAAAACGGCCATGCAAACCCGTGACGGAATGGATTATGTACAAAAACTGCAATACATCCCGGCTGATAAAATGCTCGAATCTGTTGGGAACGCTTTAGAATATGCTATCGACGATTATTGTGTAGCACTAATGGCAAAAGATCTGAACAAAACCGACGATTATAATTATTTCTCCAAAAGAGCCAATTTATACAAATTGTACTTCGACAAAGAAACCACTTTTATGAGAGGTAAATTGACGGATGGAAACTGGAGAACGCCATTCAATCCACTTTCATCAGCACACCGAAAAGACGATTATGTAGAAGGAAATGCCTGGCAGTACACCTGGTTAGTTCCGCAGGATCCTTATGGTTTGATTGATTTGTTCGGAAGTGAA
Organism: Flavobacterium sp. CFS9; assembly: GCF_041154745.1. NCBI lineage: Bacteria > Pseudomonadati > Bacteroidota > Flavobacteriia > Flavobacteriales > Flavobacteriaceae > Flavobacterium > Flavobacterium sp. CFS9. The sequence continues at coordinate 2,893,300 of NZ_AP031573.1, forward strand.
GAAAAATTTCTGGCTAAATTAGATTCTCTTTTCTTAATCACAGACAAAGTAGAAGGTGAAGAAATCTCTCCGGATATTAGCGGCTTAATTGGTCAGTACGCACAAGGAAACGAACCCAATCATCATATTCCGTATCTGTACGTTTATGCAGGGCAGCCTTGGAAAACGGCAAAACTAATCCGTGAAATCGACGATAAATTCTATTCGACAAAACCCGATGGATTATGTGGAAACGAAGATTTGGGGCAAATGTCGGCTTGGTACGTTTTCTCTTCTATGGGATTCTATTCGGTTAATCCAGCCAACGGAATTTATGTATTAGGAAGTCCGTTAGTCAATACGGCAACGATACATCATAAAGAAGGTATCTCGTTTACATTGAAAGCTATCGATAATAACAAGACAAACATCTATATCCAAAAAGCGGAGTATAACGGAAAACCTTATACAAAATCCTATATCACACATGATATGATTGTAAAAGGAGGAGAACTGAAACTGTTTATGGGAAGCAAACCATCGACAACTTTTGGAGTTAGTAAAGCAGATAGACCTTTTTAAGAAGTCTTCAGTTTTCAGTCGCAGTTTTCAGTTGCATTTTACATCTAACATTTCACAATTCACATCTCACATAAAATGAAAATAAAGAGTTTACTTTTTTTAGGACTATTGCAATGCTTCGGTTTTGTCAATGCACAGATCAAAGCAGTAGATGCTGTAGAGTATGTAAATCCGTTAATGGGAACACAATCTTTGCACAGTCTTTCGAACGGAAATACCTATCCGGCGATTTGCAGACCCTGGGGAATGAATTTCTGGACACCGCAAACGGGAAAAATGGGTGACGGTTGGGCCTATATTTACACTGCTGATAAGATCAGAGGATTCAAACAAACCCATCAGCCATCACCTTGGATGAACGATTACGGACAGTTTTCGATCATGCCGGTAACTGGTAAACTGGCTTTTACCGAAGACGAGAGAGCAAGCTGGTTCAGTCATAAAGCTGAGGTTTCAAAACCATATTATTACAGCGTTTACTTAGCCGATTATGATGTAACCACAGAAATTACCACTACCGAAAGAGCGGCACATTTTCAGATTACATTTCCGGAAAACGAACAGTCTTCTATCGTAATTGATGCTTTTGACAAAGGATCTTACATCAAAATAATTCCGTCCGAAAATAAAATTATTGGTTATACCACCCGCAATAGTGGTGGAGTTCCGGAGAATTTCAAAAACTATTTTGTGTTGCAATTCGACAAGCCTTTTGCCACTACTGCTGGCTGGCACGGGAAAACTTTAGAAAAAGACAAACTCGAATTAAAAGACAATCATGTAGGTGCTGTTATTGGATTTAAAACTAAAAAAGGAGAAATCGTAAACGTAAAAGTTTCCTCTTCATTTATTAGTTTCGAACAAGCCGAATTGAATTTAAAGAACGAATTAGGCATGGCATCGTTTAGGGAAACCGTAGCACAATCCAAACAAGAATGGAACAAAGTTTTAGGAAAATTAACCGCAGAAGGTGGAAGCGAAGAACAGCTAAAAACATTCTATTCCTGCTTATATCGTACTGTTTGTTTTCCGCAAAAACAATATGAGATCAATGCAAAAGGAGAAACAGTACATTACAGTCCGTATAACGGTAAAGTATTACCGGGTTATATGTATGCAGGAACAGGTTTTTGGGATACGTTCCGCGCCTTGTATCCTCTGTTAAATCTGGTTTATCCTTCGATCAACAAAGAAATGCAGGAAGGACTTATCAACGACTACAAAGAGGGTGGTTTTCTGCCGGAATGGTCAAGTCCGGGATTTAGAGATGTGATGGTAGGAAACAATTCAGCTTCGGTAGTTTCAGATGCTTACATGAAAGGATTACGCGGTTATGACATCAATAAATTGTACGAAGCCTTAGTACATGGAGCAAATAACGAAGGACCTTTAGAAGCAGTAGGACGAAAAGGAGTGTCGTATTACAATACTTTAGGTTATGTTCCTTATGATGTAAAAATTAATGAAAATGCGGCACGAACATTAGAATATGCCTATGATGATTTTGCGATTTGGAAATTAGCTAAAGCATTAAACCGTCCGAAAAAAGAAATCGATTTGTTCGAAAAAAGAATGATGAATTATAAGAACCTTTATAATCCTGAAATCGGATGGATGAGCGGTAAAAATAAAGACGGAAGTTTCCCGAAAAATTTTAATCCACTTAAATGGGGAGATGCTTTTACAGAAGGAAATGCTTTGCATTATAGCTGGAGTGTCTTTCATGATGTACAAGGTTTAATCGATTTAATGGGAGGAGAGAAAAAATTCACCGCCAAATTAGATGCCGTTTTTACGACTCCTCCGGTTTTTGATGACAGCTATTACGGAGCTGTTATTCATGAAATTCGCGAAATGCAGATTATGAATATGGGACAATACGCTCATGGCAATCAGCCGATTCAACACATGATTTATTTGTACAATTACGCCGGAGAGCCGTGGAAAACACAATATTGGTCAAGAGAAGTGATGAACCGTTTGTACAAACCAACTCCCGACGGTTATTGCGGAGATGAGGATAACGGACAAACTTCGGCCTGGTATATTTTCTCTGCCATGGGATTTTATCCGGTTTGCCCGGGAACCGACGAGTATGTGCTTGGAGCACCTTTGTTCAAAAAAATTACGCTCGAACTTGAAAATGGAAAACAATTGATCATCAATGCTCCAAACAATTCAGCCGACAACAAATATGTTCAGGAATTAAAGTGGAACAACACCATCCATACCAAAAACTTCATCAATCACTTTGAAGTATTAAAAGGAGGGGAATTCAATTTCGACATGAGCAGTAAACCAAATGTACAAAGAGGAACTTCTTCAAGTGCCTATCCATATTCTTATTCAACTTCAAAATAATACTATGCAGTCACGTAGAAAATTTATAAAAAATACAGGGATTTTTTCAGCAGGATTATTAGCGCTTCAAACGGATGTTTTCGGAATGCAGTCGGATGCATTTAATTTTTCGATCAAAGATTTTGTAAGTAAAAGACCTCCCTTGGCAGAGCGAAAATTTACCAGTAAAGCAATTGAAGCTGCCATTGTAAGAATCAAAAAACAAATTGCCAATCCGGAACTGGCATGGCTGTTTGAAAACTGTTTTCCGAACACCTTAGATACCACTGTCGATTTTGAAATTATCGACGGAAAACCGGATACTTATGTCATTACAGGAGATATCGATGCCATGTGGCTGCGTGACAGTACAGCGCAGATCTGGCCTTATATTCCGTTTGTAAAAGAAGATAAAAAGCTGGCAGAATTAGTAAAAGGAGTCATCAACCGTCAGACCAAATGTATTTTGCTTGATCCTTATGCGAATGCTTTCTACAAAGATTTTGCGCAAGTGAGCGAGTGGAAAAACGACATGACCAAGATGCAGCCCGGAATTCACGAGCGCAAATGGGAGATTGACAGTTTATGTTACCCGATACGATTGGCGCACGGATACTGGAAAGAAACCGGAGACATCAGTTTGTTCGACAGCAAGTGGAAAGAAGCCATGCTTTTGGTATTGCAGACGTTCAAAGAACAGCAAAGAATGCATGACAAAGGGCCTTACAATTTCCAGAGAGTTACAGCCTGGGCAACAGACGGAGTGCCTTTAAGCGGTTACGGTTATCCGGTAAAACCATGCGGATTAATCGTTTCGACTTTCAGACCAAGTGACGACAGTACTTTATTTGGCTATTTAATTCCGAGTAATATGTTCGCGATTGAAGTATTGGGGTATTTGATCGAAATTTTCTCTTTACCGGCTTTAAAAGACGATAATTTGGTCGCTAAAGCCAAAGAATTGCGCGGACAGGTTCAAAAAGGACTGGAAGAAAACGGAATCATCGAACATCCTAAATTCGGAAAAATCATCGCTTTCGAGGTTAATGGTTACGGCAGTTTCCACATGATGGACGATGCGAATGTTCCTTCTTTATTGTCATTACCTTATTTGGGAGCAATAGCACCTGACAGTCCATTGTATCTGAATACCCGAAAAGTGGTACTTTCAGAAAACAATCCGTTTTTCTACAAAGGAAAAGCAGGAGAAGGAATTGGCGGGCCACATACCGGGACAGACACCATTTGGCCGATGAGTATTGTTTTGAGAGCCATTACCAGTGTAGACGAGCAGGAGATCAAACAATGTATCAGCAACCTGATTAAAACCAATGCCGATACCGGTTTCATGCACGAGTCATTCCATAAAGACGATGTAGCCAAATTTACCCGAAAATGGTTTGCATGGGCCAATACCTTATTTGGAGAAATGATAGTACATACCAGCATTCATTATCCTCAAATTTTAAAAGACAAAAACATTTAAACTAAAATATTTGCCATTAAGGAATTAGTAAGACTGGAGATAAAAATATTCCCCATTAAGAAATTAAGCAGTTAGATTGAATCAGCTTAATTTCTTAATGGTGAAAAAAACTAAATTTTTCCTAATCCTTATATCGGTTCAAATCCAAAATACAAAAGAATGAATAAAGAATATGCCGTTGGATTAGACATTGGAGGTACACATATCACTGCAGCGATTATTGATATTGTAGATATGAAAGTGATCGATTCTTCACTGCACAAAGAATCTTTCGATTCGAATTTGCCTGTAGAAGAAGTAATGGCCATTTGGGAAAAAGCAATTCGTATCGCAATCGAAAACTCAAAAGTAGAAAATACCACAGGGTTGGCTGTTTGTATGCCCGGTCCGTTTGACTATGAGAATGGGGTTTGTTGGATAAAAGGACAATCAAAATACGAGCATTTTTATGGACTCAATGTTCGGGATTTGTTTCAGAATCAATTGAAACTGTCGGGTGATTTTCCGATATTGTTTGAAAACGATGCCGTTTGTTTTGGTAAAGGAGAAGTCTTTAAAGATGCTGAAAACCTTTCTAAAAAAGTAATGGCCATCACATTAGGGACAGGACTTGGAGCTTGTTTTATAGACAAAGGAACCTCTATAAGTACAGGAAATGCGGTACCAAAAGACGGTGAAATTTATGACCTTCCCTACAAAGAAGGCATAGCCGAAGACTATGCTTCAGTACGCGGACTTTTGGGCGGGTATTTCGCTTTAAGCGGAAAAAAACTGAACAATGGTTTAGAACTTTTTAATCTGGCAACAGCCGGAGATGCGTTGGCCGTGAAAGCATTTGAGCAGTTAGGAGAAGATTTGGCAGCCATCGTAGCGCCATGGTTAGAAAAATTCGCTGCGGATAGTTTTATCATTGGCGGAAAAATTGCCAATGCCAGTGAATTTTTTCTACCAGTATTCAATAAAAAAATAAAAGAAGCCGGAAGCACCATCAGTGTTGCTGTTTCTACAGACAACGAAAAAGCAGCTTTATTAGGAGCAACAAGTTTGCTTTACACAGCATAGTTTTGATTATATTAGAGGCCACAGAGTAAAAAGATTTACACAGATTAAGAAATCCTTTGAATCCTTATAATCTGTAGCAAAAAAAATAGTGGTCCATAAAACATTAGATATGACAAATTCAAATCGCAGGAATTTTATAAAAACAGCAGCTATAGCTTCAGCAGCTATAGCCTTGCAATCTTTTCATTCCAACTCGGAAGAAGAAGAAAAAAGCACAGTTTCTAAAAAAGGAAAAAAGCCTATTGTGCTTTCCACCTGGAGATTTGGAATTCAGGCCAATGAAGCCGCCTGGGAAGTTCTAAAAAGCAAAGGAACCGCTTTAGACGCTGTTGAAGCCGGAGTTAAAATTCCCGAAGGCGATCCCAAAGAAAGAAGTGTTGGGTATGGCGGACGCCCGGACAGAGATGGTCGTGTAACGTTGGACGCCTGTATTATGGATGAAAACGCCAATATAGGATCAGTTGCTGCTTTAGAATATATCAAACATCCCATATCGGTTGCAAGAGCAGTCATGGAAAAAACACCTCATGTGATGCTGGTGGGTGATGGAGCCTTGCAATTTGCAGTAGCACAAGGTTTCAAAAAAGAAAACCTGCTGACAGAGGAATCTGAAAAGGAATGGAAAGAATGGCTCAAAGACAGCAAATACAAACCCATTGCCAATATCGAGAACCACGACACCATTGGGATGATCGCTTTGGATGCCAACGGTAATCTTTCCGGAGCCTGTACCACAAGCGGAATGGCATTTAAAATGCACGGCCGTGTTGGTGATTCGCCAATTATCGGAGCCGGTTTATATGTCGACAATGAAATAGGGGCCGCAACCGCTACGGGGCATGGTGAAGAAGTCGTAAGAATTTCGGGCTGCCACCTTGTGGTGGAATTAATGCGACAAGGCAAATCACCTCAAAAAGCCTGTGAAGAAGCCGTTGCCCGCATCGTAAAACTAACCAAGAACCGAAACAAAGATTTAAAAGACATTCAGGTAGGTTTTATTGCCCTGAACAAAGCAGGAGAATATGGTTCGTATTGCATTCAGGGAGGTTTCAACTATGCCGTTTATGACGATACCGGAAACCGTTTAATCGATGCCGATTTTTTCCTGAAGTAGGAAAATAACTTTGTATATAAGAGTAAAAAGCAAAAGCTTCGGAGAAATCCGAAGCTTTTGCTTTTTTATAATTTTAAAGAGAAATCTAAAAAAAGAAATCTGTCTAAATCTGCGTTTTCGCTTTAGCGAATCTGCCGGATCCGTGTACACTATTCCTCCAATGCAGTCTCAAATTCCATATGATCAATAACTTCTGCGGCTGCCTGTGCAGGTTTAGAAGCTTTTAGTCTATTGAATCTTTCCAGTTGTTCTGCTTCTCCTTCTTCACCGCTGAAATAAGGGAAAACATCCATAATAGGTGACTCAGAAACCGCCGGGATAGAATATTCTCCCATAGTGCTTTGCATCACATGCAGCGTGTTGTCGTAAGCCTCCCTCACATCATTGGCCTGAACCAGCATGTACATATTAGACTTTCTTTCTTTACCGCTTTCTTCATCATAAGCCAATAAAGAAACCTTGGATTTAAACCAACGGTCTGTATTTTCAAATGGGTGAATTTCGGCGTAATTGGCCACTTTTATATTGGTGATTTTAAATTCTTCACTGATATAAGCCGACATCTCTTCATTAATTCTTCTTTCAGCTTCTGTATAAGACAAAGCATCTACCAAATAAGGCTCTGTTAAAACTTTTTGCCCTCCGGTTTCGTCCGTTTTTCTATATTTTACCTTGCATTCGTACCAAGTTGCGCTCATCTTTATTATTTTTTTAAGGATGCCAAAGATAGATTTTACCGAAAAAAAATCTCCTAAAATTATGAAATAGATATTCACAATTTTAGAAGATTTAAGGTAAGTTTTTGATTTTTAAGACTTAATGTTAAAAGTTGGAATTGATTCGAATTGTCGCTTTTACTAAAGCTAATCCTTCAACATTTTCAAGAAGAATATCCTTCGATTCATAACGGCTGTTTTCGCTAACCAGTTTAATCCAATCTTCTCCTTTGTCAGATTTTTGTACCCATCGGATCAGGAGAAATTCTTCCGGTTCATCAGTTACTACAGAAATCAAATACATTTCTCCCCAAATAATATGTTCGATCCTGCGGCTCATTTTTTTATAAATGATAAGGTCACCGCTCTTTAAAAAAGGATACATGCGATCTCCACTTACATAAATAGCGCCATCGCATTTGGGTAAGTTGGGAACCGAGACGTAGTCAATTGGTTTTTCTTCCGATTCTTTAAATAAGGAAACTGCCCCGTCAGCATTCTCAACATCATAAACCGGTACAAATTGCTTCTTCAGTGTTTTTGTGGTCGTGACTTCGTAAATAGTAGAAGGTTCCTCAATCTGACTCATTTTAATTCCCCATTCGTACTCAAAAAAGGCCGCATTTTCAAGCATATGCCCTTTTCCTGTCAGAAGCCATTCCGGATTAATTTCAGGATAAATGCGAAGTATCTGCTCTATTTTTGATGCACCAACATCTTTAACCTTATCCAAAAAGCCGTTAGAAAGACCCGTTTCGATATAAAATTTTCTTCTATTAATTCCTTTATAGTCAATAATTTGTAAGATTCTGTTTACGATCATTGCAATTATTTTTAGATTATAACATATTTTTATTGCTTTTTATAGGATAAAATCTATATATTTGTAAGTAAAAAAGCACAAAAATGATGTTTTGAACAAACGTACGAAAAAAAAGATAAAATACACTACTAAAGGGTAAGGTCGTCAAAATTTTAGAAGAAAAATAAAACTAGTATGATCAGGCGTTCTTTAAGTTATAAAATGAAAGTAAAAGACAGATCGATCGATGAGGTTTAACATAAAAAGAATACAAGATGAATTATATACTCCGAATAGACCCGAAAAACCCATATAAGGAACGATTAGAAAAAGCTATTGTAAACCTGCTTCCTTTCGTTGACGCAGAAGCCGTTTATCTGTCTTTTAATAAAAGCAATAAAGTAACAGTCATCACTTTTATTCTGAAAAAAGAGACTGATGAGGAGGAAGAGGTTTTGGAGGAAATACAGGACAAAGTTACAAGTACCTATCCAGAATTTATTTTTAGATTTATGGATTCTGACTGTGCTAAAAAGGGCTTTAAAAATGGGAAACCTTACTTTGTTCAGCATTGTACGTTAAAAGAGTTAATTTATTTTGAACCGGGAGCTAAAGTTTTTTACCCTCGTGAAGATACCTCTAAAAAGCTGCTTAAAAAAGCAAAAAAGAGGTTTTCTCTTGATATGGAAGCCGCAGTGGTATCTTTTAGAAATGTATCTGTTTACAGCGGAAAAAATAAAAATGAAGAAGCCGTATTTGCCTTGTATCAGACCCTGCGATACATTTATATCTGTGCCTCAGAATTTTTCACTGCTGTATTTATTAGTAATACCTGCTTGTTTCAACAATATGACTATATCATCAAATATGCGCCTTCATTTAAAAAAGTATTGAATAAGAATACAGCGCTTCATAATGAGATAGTTGAGATGCTTAATAAAGCCTACTCCTGTGCCATGAAAAACGAAGAGATGGGGGATATAGATCCGGAGCTGCTGATTAAGGCAAAAATAAAAGTTGAGTTGATGCAGAAAGAATTGAACAGATTGTTTTTGGAGTATAAAACATTTTGTAAGGAAAAGATGCGAAAATTGTGTAGGCAAGAATGCACCGGAAAGTACATTTTCAACGAAAAGATTCCATCTAACTATTTTGTAGACGATGCTTTGAAAAGTATTAATGATTTGATGATTGTTAATTCAAATATAAGATGTGTCTACTGTTTTGGTTATATCATACTTCACGATCAGGAAAATAAGTCCAAAAATTACTCTGCTAAACTTCCCGGGTATCATTTTTATTTGCTTATTATCAATTTGGATCAAGCTCAATATGAAATCGCCCCAATGGAGGAACTTATTCTGGAAAAATTTGAGGGCAGGCATCAGGCAACCGTTCTTAGCCATTCGGCAGAATTGATCCGTAAGAAAAAAGCATACCAGAAGTGTTTTTTTGAAGATGTCAAAACACACGGGCTTTTAATTTACAATGCTCCTTACTATTCTGTTTATCTTAAAAAGTATCGTCGAAGTTGGGAAACTGAATTTAAAGAGAAATATGAGAAAGAAAGAGTTCTAATAGCAGGACAGCTTTTTGCTGATGCTGAGCATTATTTGAGTGATAATAATGTTACTGTTAAAAGGGTGCTTTTTAGAAGAGTGATCGAGCAAATTGGTTTAGGACTCATTTATTTGCATTTGGGATATCTTTCAGATAAATTATCGATGAACAGTTTATTTTCATTATTAAAGTACATTCAGAGAATCGAGCTTCCTTTTGATCATGAAAATGAAAAAGAAGCTAAGATTTTACAATACCTGTTTGAAACAGCGGTAGTATCTATAAATAAAGAAGCACAAGATAACAATAGTGATTACGATAAATTGATCGAAAACAGATGTATCTTATTTTTAAAACATGCAAAAGATCAGGTTACGAAAGAAGCCATAAAATTAGACTTTAAGAAGCCAATATACTTTTAGTTGATTACTGAACTTGGTAAAGAGTTCTATTTTAAAATTGCACAAAGTCTTTTTGACTTGGTGCAATTTTTTTGGTTTATAAAGAGGAACTTTCTGAAAGTATCCTATGCTTTTGAAATAAATAAGAGATCAGAGTATAACTTCAGAAACAGAAAACTTTTAAAATCTGACTCATATTATCCCGACCTGATAGTATCTTATCCGATAGGCTTCTTGTGGTACTTTTTTTATAAAAATAGTGGAATTGAGTTTTTTTATTTTGTTTTATTTGCGCCAAATTTTGCCTTTATAAGTTGAAAATTTAACCGCTATCGTTGCCAAGTATCAGAATGAAAAAAAAAATTACGCTACTATTTGTTATAAAATCATTTTTGGTTTTCTCCCAGGAAACAGTTAAAAATGAATGGGCCGACTCCTCAAAAGTTGAAACCCTTCAAGAGATAAAAATTATTAAAAATAGGAGAAAAGCAGGAATCTATAAACTTCATTTGCCCAAAGAAATTTTGAAAAATGAAAACATGGGTAAAACGTTGCGACGGGTTGAGAACATTACTTTGGATAATAGCAAGACAGTTTATTTTAAAGGAAAAAAAATCAAAAACTATATTTATAATGACAAAGTAATCACTCAGGAAGAATTTTTCAAGTTATTGTCTGAGAACATTGTTTCCTTTCAGATTGTTGAGAATTATTTTAATTTGTCCAATGGCGAGACCGAACTTGTTATAAAAGTAAAGGACAATAATGGTAATGTTGATAATATAAAAGGTACAGTTGATGGAACGCTGGGGCTCTTGCAGGAGTTCAATTTTTTAGGGTTGAATCTGTTTTATAAAAAAAATAAATTTTCGACAATTCTGAATATTTCTAATCTTAAAAATGTTTCCGATAACAGTTCAGAAGAAATGTTCAATGATAAAACTTTAAACTATTCCAATCATAGGGTTTTGTATCAGTCAAATTTTTCAATGCTTACTATTTTTGAGATCGATAAGTCAAGCAGTCTTTCGCTGCGAAACAAATACTCCATAGTAGATGAAAACAGAAGGAGTATTTTTCCGGATTTATCAGAGGCATCTTATTTTTTTCTTATCCGGGATTATAACACAAATTTGAGGTACGAGAAGAAGACAGAAAATAATTTAGAGTATAAACTCAATTTAGATTATGTAAGTAACAATAATAAAATTGAGAATACGTCCAATAAGTCGAATCAAAAATTTACAGAATGGACGTTTAGTTCTTCGGTTTCAAAGTCAATTGATAAGCTTTATATTCAATCGGCACTGGTATTGACCTGTCGCAATTATGTTTTCGACAATGTAACAAACAGGAGTGAGGTGAAGCAAAATATAGTTACCCCTTTTATTAGTTTTAGTTACGATTTAAACCCTAATAATTCATTATCGTTTGGCAACAGATTTCAGTTCTCTCAGGATAAAGTAAACCATGAAGCTGTTTTTGATCATAATTTTTATCTGCCAAATTTCACCTATTTTTCGAAATTTGATTCGATAGTAGATTTGGAGTTCAATTATAAGCGGTACGTTGTCAGACCAAGTATAAGATCAATTTCTAATTTCACGTATCAGGACTTTAATAATAATTCAATTGTCAATCCTTCTTACTTAGAGCCGGAAATCAATAATTCGTTTTCTCTCGATTTGGTGAAGAATATAAAGAAAGTAGATATAACTCTAAACTTCGGTTACTTAACATCATCTAACAATATTTCTGTTGTTAATGAACTAAATGACTACAAAATGATCTCTGAAAATACAAATCTGGATTCTTATAATAGTAGTTCTGTTGGTACTTCAGTCTCATTTAAATTTTATAAAGAATCCAGATTTAATTTGAACTATAGTTATACCAAATTAAAAATGAAGAAGGAGAATGAGATCTATGAAGGTTTTGTAAATTATCTCGATTTATCGGTTAGCGGGAATATAGATAAAAGCACCATGTATTCAATCAACTCTTATTATATCGACAGGTTTTACGATTTTAATTTGTACCGTTCAGTGAAACCGGATATCTCGTTCAGTCTATCCCGAAATTTCTTAAAAGACAGATTAAATATCAATCTGGAGTATAGAAATATTTTGAATACTGATGCAAACAGAATGTTGCGATTTACAAATAATACCAATTATTATGCGTTAGACAACAGGAATACATCTCATATGATTTTAGTAAATGCATCCTACAATTTCGGAAAAACATTTAAAGTAAATCGCAAATACATTCGCAATATTAACTCGGATATGAAGCTGTAAACTGGTGTAAAGATTCATGTTATTTTTAATTTTATTAGGTGCTTCATAGATAAAAAAAAGCTTCAGATTTCTCTGAAGCTTTGTCTTGATGATGAGGTTCTTAAAAATTGGTGTTTACCTTTTTAGAACGGTCTGCAATGTAAGAGATAAGCCAGGTTATTGGGCCTTCTTTTACAAAATATATTTTTTTCTTCTCTAAATTAGGGATACTCTCCACACAAGCTTGTAGGATGTTATTTGCCGAAATAAGGTATTTCTGGTCGTATATATTTAATACTCTTGCAGCTTCGGCGTTGGTTTTAGCAAGGGTGTTAAACTTGTTGAAATTATTCTTTAGAATCGCATCGTAATCGATAACGTCTTCCAGTTTTATTGGCAGATAATGGTCTTTTGTATTTTCATTGTAATACAAGGTTGTAAAAGCCCATACAGCTCCACCGGACAGATAGATTTTTTCCTTTTTTAATAAAAGCGGATTTGCATCAAGCATATCCTTTATCTTTTTACGAACAATCGGATTAAAATCAAAAGATTTTTCCTGATACACGGCCATATCGCTGGCCTGACTTTGGTTTGCAACCGTTTTTTTTACGGCATCAGTAAGTGACATCGTACCAAAATCAAGTTCTAAAGGCATAAACTCTAATTTACCATCCTGAAGTTCGTCAATGTATCCACCTTTTGTACTTGCAGCACCAATATCAAGGTGCAGAGCGTTAGCATAATCAACAGGTGGTATAGAACCTTTAACCAGTATTTTAGCTTCCTCGTCAACATTGATAATATCAAGCTCTTTGTTAGTTAGCGTACTGATTTTGTTTTTTAAAGCATCAACGTTACGTGCAGATCCAAAAACAGAAGAAGCTACTAAAAAGATGTTCTCTTCCGGAATCTTAAATTGTGCTCTAATTTTGGTCAATTGAGTAAAAACAATTAAACCGGCTTTGTTGATATCTTCCTGAGTAAGCTCACCGGTAGCGGTGATATGTTTGGCGAAACTCAGACCTTCGTCATTGGAATAATAGATGATTTTGTAATCAGCTTTTTTAATGTTACTTACATCAAGAACAGAAACTTTTATCGTTCTGCGGCCGATTTCAATTCCGGCGAAAATATTTTTTTGAGCAAGAGTACTAATGGAGAAAAATAAACTGAAAAGTATAAAAACTAGAACTTTGGGGTTGTGTTTTTTAAGCATTGTATTTAGTTATGATTGTAATATAATTTATTGTTGATAAAAACTGTAGGTTGTTGTTGTTGTTGTTGTTGTTGTTGTTGTTGTTGTTGTTGTTTGAAAATTAAAGAGTTAAATTGAAAATGATAGTTTTGATGTAAAAAAGCAAAACCGAAAAGTGAATTTTTTAAGAGTGATTAAGAGGTTTTTGGAATCACTTTAAAAAGTAAAAAGGACTTCATAATTGTTAATGTGTAAATGACTAAATTAAGGTGTAATTCTTTATCAGGCCTGAAAAACAGCGCGCTAAAAAACTACTAAATATTTTAGGGCGCAAATTTATAAAAACAATTACGAATACAGCCCCAGTTATTAAGAAAACATATTATTTAATTGTTAAGCGGTGCAGGTATTTTGAGTTGGATGCATAATTTTCTTAAGTTTTGTACTTTTGTGTGTTCCGATTTTAGTGCAAAATGATGAGATTGATAGAGATAAGATATTTATTATTGTGCTGTTTAGGTTCAATAAAAAAGAATAAGAGATGAAACAAAATATTTATGATGATATTGATTTTTTTGAGAACTATGGTAAAATGCCGCGTTCGATAGAAGGTCTAAATGCAGCAGGAGAGTGGCATGTTTTAAAAAATATGCTGCCTGATTTTCAAGGGAAAAATGTTCTTGATCTTGGCTGTGGTTATGGCTGGCATTGTATTTATGCAAAAGAACAGGGAGCGGAGAATGTAATTGGAGTTGATTTGTCAAAGAAAATGACTGATAAAGCAAAGGAAAATTCTAAAGGACTATCAATAGAATATTATCAAAAACCAATTGAAGATATTCAATTTGAAAACGAGCAGTTTGATATTATTTTCAGTTCGCTTACGTTTCATTACATACAAGATTTGGAAGTTCTTTTTCGTAAAATAAATCAATATTTAAAAAGAGGAGGAAGTTTTGTTTTCTCTATGGAGCATCCTGTTTTTACTGCTAAAGCGGAGCAGGATTGGTATAAAGATGAGAATGAAAACCGACTGCATTGGCCGGTCGATCATTACCAGAACGAAGGCGAGCGACAAACCAATTTCTTAGGTCATAAAGTAGTGAAATACCATCGAACTGTAGCAAGTATTTTAAATGCTGTAATTCATTCAGGTTTTAATATTACACAAATATCCGAGCCTAAACCGTCGGATGAAATTATTGAAAAATACCCGGAAATGACAGACGAATTAAGAAGACCCATTTTTATCATGATTGCTGCCGGTAAATCATAAACCGATGATTATGTAGTACTAATAAATTACGGCTTATAATTCAGATTTTTTTAAGTAGTATTTCTAACATGAGCTTTAAAATTAAAAACTGAATTCGTATATTGTTCTGCTAAAGTCAAACATGTCAGTCATATAGATTTTAGAATACCTGCTTTCAAACATTTTTCAGTTCATTTTAATAGAAATTATTTAGACTATGAAAAAATCATTAGCGCTTTTCGCTGCGTTCTTAGCTTTTACAGCGTGTTCAAAACATCAAGGGAAAAAAGATATCGCTATCACCGGAATAGATTCCACATTGCGGCCTGGAGATGACTTTTTTAGATATGTAAATGGAAAATGGTACGATTCAGTATCAATACCAGCATCTCAAGCCGGAGTAGGGGTGTATATGTTTATGAATTATCCGCAGCGAATGCGTCTGCAGGGAATATTAGACAGTATTTCAAAAAGCGAGAATTCAGCAGGAAGTATAGCGCAAAAGGTAGGAGACTTTTATGCATCTGGTATGGATACGGTAACTATTGACAAACGCGGTTATACACCTATCAAACCCCTGCTTGCTAAAATTGAAGCCATTAACGACTTACCATCTTTAATGAATTTTGTGGTCAACGAACTAAAAGTGGGCAATTCTTCTATTATAGGTTTTGGAGTGTCAACCGATGATAAAAACAGCAGTATGAACATTGCTCAACTTTATCAAACGGGTATTGGTTTACCTGACAGAGATTATTATTTCAAATCAGATGCACCCACTGCGGCCATACAGGAAGCGTACAAAAAATACCTGGTTACATTATTTCAACAAACAGGCAGCAATGCTGATGAGGCAAAAAAGAATGCCGATTTGGTTTACGATATCGACAAACAACTCGCCGCCTCGCATAAAACAAAAGTTGAACTTCGCGATGTGCAGGCCAATTACAATAAAACAGCTGTGACAGAGCTCGTTAAAAAACATCCCAACATTGACTGGACTACTTTTTTAAATAATTTAGGGGCTAAAACCGATTTTATTAATGTAGGCCAGCCTGCCTATTATGATGCCCTTAATAAGCTTTTAAAAACCATTCCTATTGCTAATTGGAAAATTTACCTGAAAGCAAATTCTTTAGAAAGATATGCCGACGATTTAAGCAAGCCTTTTGTTGATGCCTCATTTGAGTATACCAAAGTGCTTTCGGGTCAGGCGGTTCAAAAATCACGTGGCGAAAAAATGGCCAGTGTTTTAGATACTTACTTAGGAGAAGCATTGGGCGAATTGTATGTAAAGAAATATTTTTCGGAAGAGGCTAAAAAGCGTATGTTAGTTCTCGTGAATAACTTGCAAAAAGCCTACGCCAAAAGAATTGATAATTTGGAATGGATGAGTCCTGTTACGAAACAAAAGGCGAAAGAAAAATTGGCCGCCATGACGAAGAAAATTGGTTATCCGGACAAATGGAGAGATTATAGCAAGGTAAAAATTGCCAGAGATACCTATTTTGAGAATATGGTTTCGGCCAGTACAGCGGCCTATCAATTTCAATTGGCAAAATTGGGTAAACCGGTTGATCGATCAGAATGGTATACTACAGTTCCAACGGTTACGGCCTATAATAACCCTACGGCAAATGAAATTGTTTTTCCGGCAGGTATTCTACAAGCTCCCTATTTCGATAATGATGCAGATGATGCCCTTAACTACGGAGGTATCGGAATGGTTATAGGTCACGAAATAACCCATACTTTTGACGATCAGGGTGCTCAATATGACAAGGACGGTAACCTGAAAAACTGGTGGACCAAAGAGGATTACGCAGAGTTTAAGTCAAGAATACAGCAGGTTATCAATTTGTACAGTACCTATACGGTTTTAGGTGATCTGCACATTAATGGCGCCATGACAGTTGGTGAAAATACAGCGGATATTGCCGGAATAGCAGTTGCTTACGACGCTTTTAAAATGACCGAACAAGGAAAAGGGAACACAAAAATTGACGGCTTCACTCCGGATCAACGCTTCTTTATTTCTATAGCTAAAATATGGAGAGTAAAAATGAAAGACGAATTCCTGCGTTTGTGGATAAACAATAACCCGCATTCTCCACCAAACTGGCGTGTGAATGGTCCTCTAATGAATACGACACCTTTTTACAACGCATTTAACGTACAACCTAAAGATAAAATGTTTTTACCGAAGAAGGACAGAATAACAATTTGGTAATACACCTTCTCTGAAGTGTTTCTATAAAAAAAATGCGCAAAGGTCTCTGTGAACTTTGCGCATTTTTTTTGGCTTTTTAGAGATTGTAAAATTTATAAAAGGCTCTTATTTTGATAATTTGTAATGAAAAAGATATATTTGAAAATAAATAATTGTGTGAAATTTATCATACATATTTACCCAAACTTGGATGGTTTTGTTACCTAATATAATTAAGGGCATAATCTTAAAAGACTAAACCCAAAAATTAAAAACTAAAGCATATGTTATGATTAATTCGAATGCATTAAATGATTATTCAAATAAAATCTATGAATATTTAAAAAAGAATGATAGCAAATTACTTGAAAATATATCATTGCAACCTTCTGATTTTGGAAAAAATCACATTTTTATAGAACTCGTAACTAAAAACGAAAATAGTGTTTCAAATTTATTCTTAAGTTCCGAAGACAATCAATTAACCGTTGGATTTGACAACTACCATTGTCATTTTGATAGTTTTAGTGAACAAGATTTTGAAGAAGAAATGAAAATTGCATTGGATTTTTTTTATAAGATATTAAATGAAGAACTTTTTGTTGTTTGCGCGGGTGGTGGAGCTACAACTTTATTAACAAATGAAGAAATCAATATTATTGAAAGCGGGAAGAAACTTGAAAGATTTGATTATGATTGTATTACATATTATGTGACTTCTTGGAGCGGCAATTACGATAGAGTCTTTAAAAATGCTAATTAGATAAACAATTGGCTTGATGAAACGTTGGTTATGTATTTGGTTTGATTTGGCAAAATTGAAAAATAGGGCCTAGTTTAGTTTTAAATCTGATGTAGTACTAGAGCGTTATGTGATATTTTATGAAAAAACTGCAAAAAATAGTATTTTTATTTTTTTTACTTCTTGTCTCTTGTAAGAATGATAAACCGGATTTATCTTTTGACAAGGAACATGAAAAAATGCATCAAGAGGAAAAAAAAATTTCAGAAGCATTTACAAATTTTGACAATCTTTTAATTAAACTATATGCTGAATCTGAAAAAAGACCAGATAAAGTTCTTAGAAAAGTAGACAGTTTATTGCTCGCAAACAAGAACGAAAAAGATAGATATATATCACAAATTAAACCTAATATTGACCGAAGCCTACATAGTTTTAAAGCAGAGTTGTTTTATAATATTGGCAAATACAAAGAATCAATCAGTGAACTAAATATCGAAGGTGATAAAACCGGAGATGCAGCTATCGCTTATGCTGCAAACTATGTTAAATTAAAAGACTTTAAGACTGCTAAATCATTTATTGACAGTATTGGTAATTGGAATGGTAACTATTATGCGCTCGGAAATTATTATGAAAGTATAGGAGACAAAATCTCGGCTCTTAAAACATATAAATATAACCTTGAAGAAGACAAATCGAGAAAACATTTTATTTATTACGTGTGGACTAAAAAAAGGGTTGAAGAGCTTGAAAAAAATAAACCTTTGCTCAATGGAATTTTTTTTCCTACTGGAAATCCAAGTTTTGAAATTTGTGAGATTTGTAATGTGGACAATAAAAAACGAGAAAAGATTACGCAATTATTGATGCAAATACCTGAAAATCTAGATTGGTCTTCAACTACCATTTTAGAATCTCCATATGATACTGGAAAAAGTTATTATTGGATTAGAGTAGAAGTCGGGAAGAAAGAATTAAATTATTATGTAGACCAAGAAACTTTTGAAATAAAATATTTCAATCCAAAAACTAAAACTGTAATGACATTGGATGATTGGCGTAAAGGGAAATAAAACGGTTTACAGCTGCTATTACCCCCCCCCCTGCTGGCGCGAGCGTTCCGCTCGTGAATGCAACGAAATGTTAACAAAAAAGAGATAGTTAAAAAAAATAAAGCTTCAGATTTCCCCTGAAGCTTTATTTTGATATTTTTTATAAATGATTTATTCCGAAACTATTTATTGATTAATTTCTCTAAAGCCTTAATCTGCTCATCCTTGGCTTTCAAAAGTTCTAAATTTAGCCTCTTAATTTCTTCCAAAGCTTCTATCCATTTTTCTATTGGGTTTATATTGAAAGTTGGATAATAATTGTATCCGTTAGATTGATCATTAAAAGTATTGGATATAAAATTTAATGCTTGTTCTTCATTGAAATTCTGAAAAGCTTCAACCGGAATTCTTAATGAGTTTGAGATTTGTTTCAATAGGTTATCTTCAATAACATCTTTCTGTTCCAGCATGGAAATTTTCTTTTGGTTCCAGTCTTCTCCCAGATCATAAGCAAGTGCTTCCTGTTTGATGCCAAGCATTTCTCTAAAACGTTTTACGTTTCTTCCCTGATGAATTTTCTGTTCCATAATGAATGTTATTTTTCTGAAGGTTCAAAGATAAAGTTATCTGGACTAAAAGCTCTAATTTCAAAGATAAAAAAACATCTCATAGAAATGTCTTTTTTGTCAGATATTATGCTCAAATTAGAAAGGGATATCAAGTTTATATCCTTTGCCGCGTACCACAACTATTTTGATGTTCGGATCATTTTCCATTTTTTTTCTAAGTTTTGATATGAACATATCGAGACTACGGCCTACAATAACGCCTTCATCTTCCCATATCTCTTTTTGCAGGCGGCTTCTCTCTATGGTCTTGTTGGGTGAGAATGCAAAAATGAGCAATACACGGGTTTCTGTAACAGTCAGGTCTATTGTTTCTTCATTGATGATAAGCTTACGATCATTCGCATTGAACAATACTGAACCCAAAGTGAATGTATTAGTAGGTTGACTTTCGGGTATATGTTTTTGTGGTTTAACTGATTTCAAAAAAATAAATCCAACAAACGCTAAAAATGAAAGCCCTCCAAGAAGATAGCCGTTTTTTGCTGTAATAATGCCCGTTGGTTTAAATTTAATGTTAATCCTGTAACATGTTTTGGGCTGTTTTCTTCCGATACAGGCTACAATATCGTCTTTCTTATTTTTTGAGATCACATATCCATAAGTTACACTGCCATTGCCACAATTGAGAACATTAACAATATAATTACTTGCTCCGGGAGCTTTGTCCAAAAAACGGCCGGTAATATTTATTAGCGAATCTGGCTGAAAAGTAAAGTCATTCTCAAAATTGATTTGATATTCATTTTCGGCAATCTTTTTTACAGGAAGTACTTTCGATGTACTGTCACCCGACTGTAAAAGTAGTTCATGGCCGATTCTGCGGAGCAAAACTTCTCTTCTTGAAATATCAAAATCATTACCATCTCCCATATCAAAAGCCACACAGATTACAGAAATAGACAAGAGTACTATTAGTGTAAACAGGTATCTGCGTTTTCCATAAAGAAGTTTTGGGCTATCAGCCATATTGTCAATGTTTTATTTACAAAGTTTACATTTTTATTTACAATTTAAATCTAATAAATCGAAAAATGTCAAAGTAATTTTGCGGTATAAACTTTAAAGGGAGATTTAACTGTGTTATTAATTAAACCAAAAAAACTATGAAAAAAATTACTTATGCGCTGATCTTATCGCTGGTTGTGGTAAGCGGACTGGTATTTGCGAATTCTGAAATTGAAAGTGGAATTTCTAAAAAACTAACTCAAAAACCAATTCCTGCTGTCGAGAGGAAAATCGCATTGAAGAAATGGAAGGCTACCCCGGATAGTATTGTGTACAAGAACTGGGAAGAGTCTCCGGCAGGTAAAAAAGTGTATGCCAGTGAAGCTAAAATAAGGAAGTCCATTAGTGATTTTACCAATATGGATGGAATTATAACTTCAATTTCTCTTCCGCCGGACTCGAGATTAGGTTTCGGGGTGATGGTAAGAATTAACGGAGAGGATTATATCGTTAGTTTCGGGCCGGAGAACTTTAATGAGGATCAATTTTGGCAATTACATAGTCTAAAAGTTAACGACAGAATAATTATAAAAAGCCATAGTGTGTCACATGCTCCCAAGTATTCTTATCCAATACTATCGGGTGATTATGTAGAACGAGATGGTAAAGTAGTTTATAAACGTGTAATTCCTAAAGACGGCTGCTAGTAAATAAATTACGAATGACGCTCAAATTTGCGCTTTGTTGTGAGTGTCAATTTGGAAAACAACAGCTTCAGAGAAATCTGAAGCTGTTGTATTATCAGTTTATTGCGGATTATTATAGTGTTTATAATGAGTGTGTTCATTCTAATTATGAAAGATCATGATAGTATGTTTGAAAAAATCCCGAATTGATCGCTAGAGTAAAAAAACTGAAGGATTCTGGATGGGGTCAGACTTTGATACTTTGGGATCTTCCGGACACGGCTGAAAGCAAAGATGGGTTTCATTTGGTTCTATTAGGTAATTAAAACAGCAAGACTGCTGAAATTACCCTTTTATTAATGCGAAAAATATTCAATAAATAAACACTGATATTTCTCGGAAATATATACAAGTTAGCAATTATTACAGGGTTATGCTCTGAAACACAGATACAAACGAGTTGAAAATTTTGCTGTAAAATTTGGTTTGTATTGCAAACTACTTTACATTTACAGAGTAAATTAATATCTTCTTTATGGAAAAAGAAATCAAATTGACACCGGAACAGAGTTTGAAGCTTATTACAGAAGTAATTAATCAAACAAAAGAAAACATCAAGGCACATAGCTTTATATTTTTGCTTTGGGGTTGGACTTTGGCTTCGGCAAGTATTTTTCAATTTTTGATTCGAACGAAAACTGATTTTAAATACTATTTTTTGCCATTCCCTATTTTAGTAGCTATTGCATTGATCGTAACAATTAATTACAACCGAAATAAAACATCAGAAACTCATTTGAATTTTTTTCTTAAAAAACTTTGGATGGCTTTGGCTTTTGGCTTTATTACCATTGTATTTGTAAGTGTTTATCAAAAAATTGAACCCTTTACTTATACATTGATATTAGCTGCAATTGGCACAACAGTTTCGGGGATGGCAATGAAATTTAAACCGTTGATGTTTGGTGGTGTTTGTTTCCTTATTGCATCTATTTGTTGTGTTTTTATTACAGACGAATTCAAAGTTTTGCTTCACGGTTTTGCAATTGTTGTAGGTTATTTAATTCCGGGATACATACTTAAAAATTCAAAATTATAATAGAATGGCGGAGACTTTTGAGGAACTAGATCCTGTTTTGAATGCACCAGTTCGTTTGGCTATTGTTTCTGCACTTGTTAAAATGAAACAAGCTGATTTTGGTTATTTGCAAGAGATAACCAAAACAACACAAGGCAATTTAAGCCATCAGATAAAGAAACTAAATGAAGCAAAATATATTGAAATAGAAAAAACATTTAAAGGAAACTATCCGCAAACAATTTGTAAACTAACAAAAACAGGGAAAATTGCCTTTGAAAGTTATGTAGAAACAATAAAAAAATATCTGCATCTCTAATTTTTTTGCTTTTTTAGTTTGTATTGCAAACTAGAATTATTTACAAACTAAAATTTAGCCATTATGAAAACAATGAACCAAGTATTTCTCACGCTGCTCTTTTTAAATAGCATAGGAAACGTAAACGCACAAGAAAAAACAATTAATAAAATGGAAACAAAAAAAATAGCATATGCAGACAAGATATTGCTTCATATGCACCCGGAAAAGTTTTTGAATTTTTTACCAAATTTAAATGATGAGCAAATTGCACATTTATACGGTATGTCAATAGAAGAGTATTTATTGGCTAAAAAAGTTTATGAGGATCAGGCCCAAAATACAGCATCAGAACTTTTGACAAATTCAGACTTTGCATTTAAAATTGATAAACTCCCTTTCAGGAAAAATCAGACTGTTTTAGTAATTGGTGAAAGTACAGCAGATGCTTTAAACTCCTGGGTTTATATTATGCAATATCTTTTAAATCAAAGGCGGCCACAAGACAATATTCGTATCATTAATGCTGCGATTTCAGGACAAACTACAACAGAAGCACTTCGAAAAATAACGACACAAGTAAAATTAAGTCCCGATTGGGTGATTTGTCATTTGGGCACAAATGATTGTATGCGTTATGGAAACCAAAAAACAACCGTTTCTTTAGCAGAGACGATTGCAAATCTCAATACTATAAAAGAGCTAATTAATAAAAACACAAAAGCAAATATGGTTTGGCTTACACCAGTACCAATTGACGAGAAAAAAGCAGAAAATTTTCAGCCATTCAAAACTCAACAATTGAGTTTAAAAAATTCAGATTTAAATGAGATTAGTAAATATTTGAAAGCCCGGTCAGAATCTGTAATTGATTTAACAGAAGAATTTGGGAATCCTGTAAATCCTGAATTCGTTCAGTATGATGGTATACATCTTACTATTGATGGGCAAAAAGCAATAGTGAAATCTTTAATCAATAAATTATCAAACATAAAATAGTATGAAAACGAAATTGACAAATCCGATTTTAATTGCCTGCATTATCTTTTTAAGTATAAGTGCATCAGCAGGGCTTTACGAACATTTATTTGGTATTCCGGAAATGCTAAAAAATCCGTCAACAATGATAACCAAAAGTAATAACCAATTGGGACAAGCTGTAAAATTTTGGATCCCCGTTCATCTTTTGATCTTACTTACAATCGTGTTATCATTAATTTTTAATTGGAAAATCCCAGCCCGAAAAAAATTAATCCTGTCAGCATTCATCAGCTATATGTATATCACAATAATAAGCATATTCTTTGCGAAAAAATTGGAAATATTTAAAAATATGACAGACAACATTGACTTTCAAAAGCAAACAGATCTTTGGATAACAGTTTCGTGGCACAGACCAATTTTGATGATAATAATTGAAATACTATTGCTGATAGCACTTTCACGTCCTGTATTATACAAACAAGTAGGGTAAGGGAACGAGGTGCAAAGAACTGTTAAATAGGGTTTTGTAAAATTGGGGTACAAGTGCTAAATTTTTCAGAAAAAAGAATATAAACAACAAATTCATCCATGATTACAAAGTGTTATAAACAAAAAAAAACACCACTTGTTGAAGTGGTGTTTTACTTAGTAGCGGGAACAGGACTCGAACCTGTGTCCGCCGCGGCGGATATGAGTCCGATCAGCTATAACTTTTGGATAAGATCTTTGATAAATTCTCTTCCAATTCCGGTTTTTAAATATTTTTCTCTTTTCATTGCTTCAGATTTAGAATTAAAAAATTCTAAATGAATTACTTTCCAAGGTCTGAATTTTAATGTGTACCCTTTTGCCTCAAGGCGATTATGTGATTTAAATCTTTCAATTAGATTAGAAGTAAAGCCGGTATAATTTTTATTGAATTTTTCTGAATAAAGAATGTAAACAACGAACTCTTCCATAATATAAAATTGTTATAAACACACACACACACCAGCTTTTTCAAATGGTGTTTTACTTAGTAGCTCATCGTGGCGAAGACTCGAACCTGTGTCCGCCGCGGCGGATATGAGTCCGATCAGCTATAACTTTTGGATAAGATCTTTGATAAATTCTCTTCCAATTCCGGTTTTTAAATATTTTTCTCTTTTCATTGCTTCAGATTTAGAATTAAAAAATTCTAAATGAATTACTTTCCAAGGTCTGAATTTTAATGTGTACCCTTTTGCCTCAAGGCGATTATGTGATTTAAATCTTTCAATTAGATTAGAAGTAAAGCCGGTATAATTTTTATTGAATTTTTCTGAATAAAGAATGTAAACAACGAACTCTTCCATAATATAAAATTGTTATAAACACACACACACACACCAGCTTTTTCAAATGGTGTTTTACTTAGTAGCGGGAACAGGACTCGAACCTGTGTCCGCCGCGGCGGATATAGGCCCGACAGTTTTCATTTTGAAACAAAAAAACACCACTTGTTGAAGTGGTGTTTTACTTAGTAGCGGGAACAGGACTCGAACCTGTGACCTTCGGGTTATGAGCCCGACGAGCTGCCTACTGCTCTATCCCGCGATGTTTCGGGTGCAAAGATACACACTAAATACGGTTATGCAAGCAAAAAATGGAAATATTTTTAAATACTTTAGTTTTTGATGTAAATTATTGATGTATAGCTTGTTGTGTTTTGTGTAAAAAAGGTTCAAATTTTATATTTCAGTAATTCAGCATACGGATCTCCATTTAGACCTAATAAAAAAGCAAAAGCAGGTTCAGTTTTGTAACCTTTTTGTTTGAGTTTGATAATTTCAGATCGAAAATTTTCGTCTTTCGATTGCAGAATTTCATGCTCGATAACCATGTGGCGATAAGCGTTCTGCTCTTTGGTTGGAAGATTTTGCCCAAAGATTTCAAATTCAAAAGGGTCTATTTTAAAACTCGCAATAATCGATTCTCTGTTATCAATCACCGTTTCCCGAATCGTATAATTGTCTTTGTTTCCGAAAGTAACATGAAGTTTTTTGATAAATTCAGTTTTGTTTTTCCAGTAACAAATGATGTCCAAATCACTACTTTCAATATCGATCGCAATAGGG
This sequence comes from Flavobacterium sp. CFS9, assembly GCF_041154745.1. Classification (NCBI taxonomy): domain Bacteria; kingdom Pseudomonadati; phylum Bacteroidota; class Flavobacteriia; order Flavobacteriales; family Flavobacteriaceae; genus Flavobacterium; species Flavobacterium sp. CFS9. Next base: position 2,918,796 of record NZ_AP031573.1, read on the forward strand.
ATAGTGCCTGCAAAAAGAGGTTCAAATTCAACAATATCAGACAAAATATGATGCTGAGTCAGGACTTCATAAGCCTGAATCTGTTTGCCGTTTCCATTTTTTAGATAATCAATAGTGGTAAAATCGATCATTTACTATAATTAGTTTCTTCTTCAATTTCATCTTTGAGTCTTTTGTTGACGTCGATTTTGGCATTGGTGAAAACAAAAATCGTGGCACCATGCTCCCTTGCATATTTGTTGGTGATCTCGCCTGCAATGCGGGAAGATTCAAAGAAAGGACTGGTTTCCTTAAGTTCAGCAGTTCTTTCCCAGGAGTTTTTAACTCTGATGACGTTTTTGTAGGGTACATCAAGCACAAACCAATTGAGATAATCGGCGTTGAAAGAGACTGCTTTGATTCCTTTTTTAGAGTAATAATTTATCGCACCAGCTTGTCCGTAATTATCGCAGAGTACCAGTGTTGTTTCGGGATTTGGAATTAGGGCATAAACAGAATCGGTTTTTCGGGCGAGTTCTTTCCAGCCCAGCATATCGGCAAAATCCTGCGGTAATTCGTGGTCTTTTCCATCTTCCCAACGCAGCATGCCCAGTTTTTGATAAGCTTCCGGATTTTTCACGATGTACTCCGGACTTTTATTAGGGAAGGCTAAATCGTACATGGGAATAAAAAACAACAATGGAAGGATGATGAAAACAGGTTTTAGATAACGTTTCCAGCCTGTTTGGAGTACCTGAGAAAGAAAAACAGCTCCAAAAGCAATATAAACAGGGTACAAACCGATGGCATAATAAGCTTTGGCTTTGAAATACAGAAAGACTGCCAGTGTAAAAATCATCGAAGCAAAAAAGAATCGGTATTTTTCGAATGGTTTGTAGAAAAGCAATGCATACAAAGCGGAAAGAATAACAAAGAGCGAACCGATGAAAAATAACAATTGTTTTTCTAAAAACTCCATTCGATCTACATTAACGAGTTGTGTTTCGGCCAACTCTTTCATGTGATGTACAATTGGGAAATGGTTGTTGTACTGCCATAGAATATTTGGTAGAATCAGAATTAACCCTAAAAGCAATGCCCAATAGAGATTTTTTTCTGTAAATATCTTCCTTTGACCGGATAGGAGAAGAGCAGGCAGTAGACCTATGATTAGAAACAGAATGTTGTATTTGTTCAGAAAGCCAAAAGCAAAGACAACGGTGCCCATGTAAAACCATTTTTTGTTTTCGGTGGTCGTGTATTGCACAAGTACATAATAAAAAGTGGTCCAGCACAAGATGTCCAATGAGTTAGGCTGGTATAAGATATTGATTCGTAACAAGGTTGAAAACGTAATGCAGGTTGCTCCTAAAATCAGGGCGTATAAATTTCCTTTTAAAGCCTCAATCGTTTTCCAAACCATCAAAAGCGTTAAAACTCCAAAAAGCACTGGGAAAAATTTTACCCAGAAAACCGAATTTCCAAGTAAAAGGATGAGGTAAGAAATCCAGGACGTAACCGGAGGAACCGATAAATATCCCCATGCCAAATGATGCGCCTGATCCAGATGCAGGTATTCGTCACGCTGCAAATCATATTCGGGGCTTATTAAAAGGTATTGTAATATAAATTTTAAAGCGATAAACCCGAGTAGAATGGCAGTTTTTTTGGACATGGTGGTTTTTGGTTTTTGAAGTGGTCGTTTTTGATAATGGTTTAAAATTAAAGCTAATATAAGTTTATTTTGGGTTTTGTGGTAAGATTTTTTTAATTGTAATCTTTCTGAAATTGAATAAAAATACCCGATAACAGGTTGAGATTATACTTACAAATTAATTAGCTTGCATTAGTGAATTATTTATAAACTAAAATGCTATTAATTATGGAACTGGAAAGTTTGAAACTAGACAAGTTTAAGGACTGTACTTTGAAAAGAGAACAATTGTTTGTGCTAAATGGTGATGGCGTTAAAAGCCCTGCAGGAACTATTTGTGACTGGCATGGCGGTAAGCTACAAAAATTCGATTATGGTTATGATAGTGAGAGAGGGGGATATCTTACATTTCATAACAGAAGTAATGTACGTCCATGTGATCCGGTTCTTACAAAGACCGGAGAGGATTTTTATGCATTGCCATGATTTTCTTTCGATAAAATGAATTCTGTATCTGAACAAGTCTGAATCTTTTAAGTACAATTCAGGCTCGTTTTGATACGTGCAAAATGGTTTAATTTAGTAAAGTATTATTTTGAGAAAAGCAGTTTTAGTATCCTTAATTATTCTGATAAATATTGTTTTTATCAATGTGACGTTGGGACAAAACCAGATAAAATATAAAACCTATAATCAAGGCAATTTTGAAAAGAATAAAGTGTCTGATGAGATATATAATTTATGGATTGGTAAGAGTAATTGGTTTTCAGCCTTAAAGGATAGTATATCATATTTTGTTGACGACCGAAATTATAAAGGAATTATCAATTATGGAGTAACCTTTCGCAGTAAGAATTATAGGAATTTTAATTTTGTAGAACATTTATCCATGTGTTTTTTAAAGGTGGAGGTGACGAAGTGTGATTATAATCCAAAAGATAATGTATTAAGTATTGAAGGTTTTGTCAGTGGGAATGACGATTGGGGTTGGAATGTGCTCATAAAAGGGAAAAAAGAAAAAAAGTATGTCGATATATTTCTTGGAGAAAAAACAGATACTTTAAGAAACTGTTATTTAGGAAAAATTGTAAACAAAGATAGTATAGAAGTAAAATTGAACAACAAAGAAACGAATGAATTTACAGTTCTGGACAAGTTTCCCGCTTTTTATTTTAAAAAATATTCACATTATCGAACGATTCTCGGAAAAAGACTTCCTTTTAAAATAAGTGGAAAAGTTACATCCAAGACACTGCTCGTTTTTGGTTCAGGTGAAACTTATTCTGAGATTTTTGATCTGGGAGCTATGATTTTTGATCCGAAAAAGAATGACCGGAAAAAAATAGTAAAAAAAGAAGAATTGGATTGCAGACCTTTAATTCATGCTAATGAATTGATAGCCGACATTGAGAGGGAAAAAGTCCAAAAACAGGAAATCAATTATTATACTTATACTAAGAATGCCGAGAGCTATATTCTGGCCAGGCAGTATGGCAGAGCCAAAGAGCAGTACAATTTTCTCGCTCAAAAATATCCCATACTATTTGCAAGAGACATTCATAACGCTATGCGTTGTGCTATACTATCAAGAGATTATAAAAATGCCTTTTGGTGGGGAGAAAAATTAGCATTAAAAGGCATTGAATTGCCGTATTTTAATTCTAAAATTTTTGCCGTTCTGAGGAAAAATCCGGAATGGAAGAGTTTTAGTGTCAAATACGATTCCGTTTCTAAAAATGCGCAGCACAAATGGAACTTAAACCTAAAAAAAGAATTAACAGATTTACTTAATGAGGACCAGGCGGAGTATGGACGAGAGAACCGAAAAAGTGCAAGAATATTGCATGAAACCACTGAAAGGGTTACCGGTAAACTGATCGATTTATTAAAAAAAGAGGGCTACCCCTCCGAAGAAAAGATTGGCAGTCTTGTAGTAAGGGATACTGTTTTAGTTCCTTTTCCTTCTTTTAATGTTTTGATTATGCATGCTTTACAACAAAAGCCGGATAATCTTTCCATCTTAAATGAACTCCTTGATAAAAGCAGTAATGCTCTTGAATATGATGGTAAGAGGCGTGTTAAGAATATGCTTGGCGAGGGGTCTTGCCTTCGTATCTACAAAGGCAATCTTTATAACTCGAAATCATGTGGAGGTAATGAATTGGAAATTAGAAAAATAAGTTTCATGTTTAGTAATCCGAAGGGTTTTATCATGGATTATGGAAATTTTGTAATTGAAGCACACGATTCCAAATATCCAAAGGAAGTAGATGATTATTACGAACAGAAATACAATTTAATCATGAAACTTACGGATGACTGGGAGTTTTATGAGAAATATTAATATGAACGATTGTCTAGTAAGATTTGTTCCATCAGAATTCTTCTAGAATAGAATAATATAATTACCGATAACAGGTTGAGATTATGCTTGCAAAATGGTTGAATTGCATTAATGAATTATTATGAACTAAAATCTATTAATTATGGAACTCGAAAGTTTGAAACTAGACAAGTTTAAAGACAGAGCTTTAAAAAGAGAACAATTGTTTGTATTAAATGGTGGAGGTATTTATTCGGGCGCAGGAAATATTTGCGCTCCTCATGGGCAATCACAAAAGGTAATGAATTTTAATTATGGGTATGATAGTAATAGAAATGGAGTCATCACCTTTCATGATCGAAGTGAAGTTCGAGATATTTGTGATAATGGATTTGTCGCCGCTGGTGAACCTGATATTGTATTTACAGCACTTCCTTAACTAAACATTTTTCAAGTTTGGATTACAATTTAAATTGTAGTCCAGACTTTTTATTTTACGAACTTTTTATAAAAAACAAATTATCATTTTGACTAAAATATTTTCAAAAGCTCTATTCATTTTTATAAATATTTTTTTCCTCAATTCATCTTTGGGGCAAAATCAGTCTAAGGTTATAATTTATAAAGAAAATGATTTTGAAAAAAATAAAGTATTTAATGAGGTGTATAGTTTTTGGGGTAGGGAAGATAGGCAAAATTGGTTTTCAAGTACTGGGAATAGCTTAAAAGAGGCTTACTTCGTAGATACTAGAAATTATAAAGGAATTTCTAATTATGGAGTAACATTCCGCAGTAGAACATTTAAAAATTTTCATTTTATTGAAAGCTTATCAATGTGCTTTTTAAAAGTGGAGATAAGTAAATGTACTTTTACGTCAAAAGATAGTATTATAGATATTGAAGGTTTTATTAGCGGTAATTGGGATTGGGGAAATAATCAGTTTATTAAGCGCAAAATAGAAAAAAGCACGATTGACGTATTTCTTGGTGAAAAAACAGATACTATACGAATCTGTTATTTAGGAAAAACAGTTAATAGAGACTCTGTTGAAGTTAAATTAAATAACAGAGAAACTAATGTGTTTACGGTTTTGGATACTTTTCCAGCGTTTTATTTCAAGAGATATTCACATTATAAAACAATTCCTGACAAAAAAAGATTCTCTTTCAAGATACGTGGAAAAGTTAACAAACATACTTTATTGGCATTTGGTTCACATACATCGTATTCAGAAATTTTTGATTTGGGGTCAATGATTTATAGCCCTGAGAAGAACTTAAAGAAAAAAATAATTCGAAGGGAAAATTATGATTGCATCCCTATAATTACTTCAAATAAATTAGTAGCAGATATTAAAAAAGAAGGAGAGAAACAGGAAATTACATATTATACGTATACAAAGAACGCTGAAAATTATGTTTTGAGTCGTCAGTTCGGAAAGGCTAAAGAACAGTACAATTTGTTGGGACAAAATTATCCCGTTTTATTTTCGAGGGATATTCATAATGCTATTCGCTGTGCTGTTTTATCAAGAGATTTAAAAAGAGCTTTTTGGTGGAGTGAAAAATTGGCTCATAAAGGTATTGACCTTCCATATTTTAATGCCAAAATTTTTGAAGGGATGCGTAAAAATCACGAATGGAAAAGTTTTAGTTCTAAATATGATTCAATTTGTAAAGCAACAAAAGACACTTGGAATCTACAGTTAAAAAAGGAATTAAATGATTTACTTGAGGAAGATCAAGCCGATTATGGATTGGAAAATCGAAAGAACTCAAAAGTACTCTATGAAACCACCGAACGAGTTACTGGTAAACTGATCGATTTATTAAAAAGGGAAGGCTTTCCATCCGAAGAAAGAATTGGTAGCCTTGTAATTAGAGATACTGTTTTGATATCTTTTCCTGATTTTAATGTTTTAATTCTTCATGCAATACAACAAGTACCCAAAAATCTTGCGGTTCTGAATGAGCTTCTAGATAAAAATGCTGAAAGATTGCTATATGACCAAAAAAGAAGTTTTAATAATACTTTAGGATATGATTCTTGTTTTCGTATTTACAAGGGGAATTTATATAACTCAAAGTTATGTATTGGAAAAAATGATTTAGAAGTTAGGAAAATAAGTTTCAAATTTAACAATCCAAACAATTTTATAATGGACTATGGCAATTATGTAATTGAAGCACATGATTCCAAAGATCAAAAGTTGGTTGATGAGGATTATAAAAAAAATTACAATTTAATCATGAAACTTACGGATGACTGGGAGTTCTACGAGAAATAAAAAATATGATTTTGATATACAGTAAAGATGTAGATGATTTTGTAAACAATGTGATAGACTGTTTGGATCAGGATTTTGTAAGAATAGGAGAATCTGATAAAGTTGTGATTGAAAGCATGAATTTTAGTAATGAAAAAAGTTCTTACATTTTAAAAACGCCTTATTTAGAAAATATAGAATTAGAAGAAGTTCAAAGTATCTGGTTTAATGGTGGGGGCATCAATTCTGGGGAGAGCGACTACGAAAATAAATGTTATGAAGTTTTCAATGATGCCTTTTTGTTACAAAAGCCAGTGAAAAAAATTGGAAAAAGAATAGCTGATTTTGAAACCAATCGCCTTGATATGATGCTCGAAGCAAAAGCACAAGGGCTCAAAATTCCGCATACTTTAATTAGCGGAAGCAAAGAAAAACTAAAAGATTTTTATGCTGCATTTGATACTAAAAATGGTATAATTTCAAAAAGAATCCTGGATATACTTTATTATCAGGACGAAGAGTTTTTGTATAATTTTAATGTAACTTTTCAAATAACAGCTGAAATTCTGGACAAAACGCCTGATGAATTTACGATCTCATTTTTTCAGGAAAGGATTATAGCCGATTTTGAAATTAGAGTTATTTACATAGAAGGTAACTTTTATTCTACCGCGATTTACAATTTTGACCATGCCATAGACATCAGAACTAAATTTGTAGAAATGGATAATATTAGAATGGTTCCATTTAAATTGCCTGCCGACATTGAAGAAAAACTTGCAAAGGTTTTTGAAAAATTCAATCTAAATTATGGTTCGGCCGATCTGATGTATGGTAAAGATGAATACTACTTTCTTGAGATAAACCCAACAGGACAGATAAGTTTTATCAATAATGCCTGTAACTATTACTTAGAGAGCAAACTAGCAGATATTTTGAAGAATGAAAAATAAAAAGCCTATCAATATTTTTAACGGTTTAAAATCGAAAGTGGAGAGAGAAACTCAACCACAAACGGGGCTTAAAAATAATCTGATTACTATTCAGGCTTACCAAAACTCCAAGAATATTTCTAAACCTTTCGTCAAACCCATCTCTAAAATAATCTAATTTGAAACCCACTAATTTTGTTCTTTTTGCAGATTGTATTCCTGTCAAAGGAAGCAGCAGAAGTATTATTTGTGACACTAAGAATAACAATTTTTATTTTATTCCAAATGGTTTATATGATATTTTGGAAGCCTATAATGGTAGAACGATTGAAAAAATAAAAAACGATTTTAAACATCAATATGATGAAATAATTGACGACTATTTTGATTTTTTGATTGCTAACAAACTTATCTTTTTTAGCTCAAATCCGGACTTATTTCCTAAAATGAGTACCCATTGGGATTCTCCTTCTCTTATAACCAATATCATTATAGATTATGATGACATTATTCATGACTTTAATACTCTGGTTCCTCAATTTGAAACCTTAAAATGTTCTTATATTCAGCTACGATTTTATAAACATGTGAGTCTTGCCTGTATAAAAGGTATTGTTGAAACCGTAAGGAAGGAAAAATCCCGAATTGTTTCAATTGACTTTATAGTGCCCTATTGTGAAAGTTTTGATTTCGATGAAGTAAATAAAATGCTTTTAGAAAATAGAAGAATACATTCGATTATCATTTTTAATTCGCCATATGATAAAAGTTACAATTCCCTGAATCGAAAAATGGGTTATTTAACGCTGGTAAAAAGAAATGTAATGAATGAAAAACATTGCGGAATAATAAATAACGAATATTTCTATTCAAACATTAAACTTTTTAGCGAATCACAGCACTATAACACTTGCTTAAACAAAAAACTCTCTATCGATAAAGAGGGTAACATAAAAAATTGTCCTTCAATGTCATTAAGTTTTGGTAATATAAAAGACACAATGTTAAAGAAAGCATTACATCACAAAAACTTTAAAAAATACTGGAATATTACCAAAGACCAAATAGCGGTTTGCAAAGATTGTGAGTTTAGACATATTTGTACAGATTGTCGTGCCTATATCGAAGAGCCTGATAATATGTACTCAAAACCGTTAAAGTGTGGTTATGATCCTTACAGTAATAAATGGTCGGAGTGGAGTACTAATCCTTTAAAACAAAAAGGTATTGATTTTTATGGTATGAAAGTATGATTCGATAATCGAAATTTAAACTAACAAAAAAAGCCTCAGATTTCTCTGAAGCTTTGTATTCCATTAAAAAGATCGATTAGTTTGCTCTGTTTCTTTCTTCTTCATTACCAAAATCACGTTGTTTTGACTTGATATTTTGGTTCCCGAATTTATAGCTCAATGAAATTCTGAAACCTCTCGTGTCTGAATAGCTTTTTACATTGGTTTTAATATGGTTGGAATCATAAGAAATTAATGGTTTTTGTGCGTTCAGTAAATCCTCGCCAATGATGGTAACCGAAAGATTTTTATTGAACGTTAACAGCTTAACCGAAATGTCAAGAATATTCAAAGTCGAGATATTAAAAATTTGATAACGGCCAGGCAGCTGTAAACCATAATTTAAACCAAGAAATAAGGTTTTGTTGCTGTTGATGGTAAAATCATTATTGCTGTAAAGGTATCCGTTATATCCATCGATTGACTGAATAAAGTCTGTTTTTGATTTTACATTTTGATAGTTTAAATTGAATCCGGTAAAGCTGTTCCACCACGACCATTTATTGAAATTATAAGAAGTCGAAAGTCCAATTTGGTAAGTATTTGCATAGTTTAAAGGTGTGTTTCTGGTGATGTTGGTACCAGGATCAATAATCGATAATTCTTGTCCAAAATCGGAAACCTGAGAGAAGTAAACAGAATTTACCCATTTCTGATTTCGGATAAACGAAAATTCAAAATTATCAATTAATGAAGGCTTTAAATACGGATTCCCTTCGGAATAAAAATAAGGATTTGTTTTAATGACAAAAGGATTCAGATAGTCAAAATCGGGTCTGCGGATTCTTCTGCTGTAGTTTAGCGAAAAAGAATTGTTTTCGTTTGGAACATAAGTCAGATAAGCCGTTGGGAATAATTTGATGTAATTGTTAGTGTTGGTTTGATTCAGATTTTCAGAATACCCTTTGGTTTGTGTTGCCTCGATTCGTAAACCAATTTGAGTCTCCCATTTTGAATTTATTTTTTTGCTTCCGGAGAAATACAAAGCCTGATTGTACTCTTTATAATTAAAAACATTGGACTGATTGGTGTTGAGAACCGGAGCTCCTGTTTCGTTATCGTACACGATCAGATTGTTGTTGGTATTGGTATGGAAAGTTTTCGCTCCAAAACTAAGATTTGCCCAGTCGTATGGTAAAGAAACGTCAATATTGGCCGAGTAATTTTTGATGGCATTGACATTTGAATTTGTCGAAGAAAAGAAACCTCCGGGAATAGTGCTTTGATTACTGTCCAGTTCATTTCCAGAAAAGAAACGATAATCTTTTTTATTGTAATCGAAATAATCCAAGTCCATCGAAATGTTTTTTCCTAAACTGTCTAATGCAACCGAATTATGAAAGTTAACGGCATTCATTTTTGGATTATTTTTAGCATTGGCATTCGAAGTAATATAAGAATCCGCCATTCCGTTGGTATTATCATAAATAGTGGTAAAAGGATTGTTTGCATTTACTTTATCTGTAAAACTGCCAAGGTATTTAAGTCCGGTGCTCCATTTTTCGGTTACTTTATAATCAAGACCAAGACCTAAGCTTAAAACATCTGCTGTCGATTTGTTTTGAACTTCCTGTTTCCAGGTTTGGTCCTTGTAAAAAATAGTACTTTCAGAAGTCGTCAGTAATTTTTGTTTTCCTTTGCTTACCGAAGCCTGAGCAGAAAGTCTATCATGATTGTACGTAAACAATCCGTTCACATTGCCGCCTGCGTATGTTTTTTGAGTGTATGAAGTCCCAACATTAGCATTCCACGAGTTTGCTTTTGCCGTTTTCAGTTTAATATTAATAAGACCGCTGTTGCCTTCCGCATCATATTTTGCCGGAGGTGTGGTAATCACTTCAATGCTTTTAATATTGTCAGACGGAATTGATTTCAGGAATGCTGCCAGATCTTCCTGAGGCATTCTTTGCAAGCGATCGTCAATCATCACTAAAATTTCACCTTTACCTACAATCGAAACAACCTCATTTTGAACCCTTACAGTTGGTGTCGCTTTTAAAGCATCTAAAGCCGTTCCTCCAGTTGCCGTTACAGAGTTTTCGACATTAAAAACAAGTCGGTCCACTTTTTGTTCGATCAGTTTTTTTCTTGATTGCAGCGTAACTCCCTCCAATTGTACCGATTCCTTAATTTCAATGATACCCAGATCTATATTGTGATCAATTGTAATTTCGCGGTTCATATATTCGGTACCAAATTGTTCCAGTACCAAACGGTAATTCCCTTTTGGAACTTTCACAACAAAACTTCCTAAACTGTCGGTTGAAGCCTGAGCGGCTAAAGCCTTTTGAGGGTTGAACAAACTGCCGATGATGAATTCAACAGCTGATTTATTTTGGTTGATCACTTTTCCCTTAAGTTCATATTGTTGAGCAAAAGAAAAGGTTTGAAATAAAAAGACAAGTACTAAAAGGCTACTATTTTTCATGGTTTTTAAATTAATTACCCTGCAAAACTGCGCCGAAAAAAGACCCTAAACTACTTTTATCGACAAACCCCCGTCATTAATCTACAAACCCTGTTTTGGACTTTTTGATGAATGCATATCTTTGAAAAAAAAACAAAAAGATGTATAAAGGAACCTTATCCAAAAAAGTAGAAGTATTCATTCATCTCATATATTGGCTTTTGATGGGGTATTTCACCTTTGTCAAAAATCTAATCCAGGCCAAAAACTACACTCCGGATCTGTTCCTGTCTACGTATATGATTGTGTTTGTACTAACCTTCTATTTTCATTATTTTGTGGTGATGAAACTGGTTTTTAAATCCTTTCAATGGAAGAGATTTTTTGCAGGAGTATTGGTTTCATACTTGTTTTTTACAGCCTTGCGATGGCTGTTGGAGCAGGAGATAAGTGACGTTTTATTTCATAGAATTAATTATATCAATCCAACCTTCTTTAATTATATGGAAGACAATCTGCACTATAGCAGTATGTCAGTCATTTTAAGTTCACTGCTTTGGTTTGTGATTTATTTTATTCGTTTGCTGGAGTACAACCAGGTTATTCTGGAAGAAAGTAAAAACACCGAGATTAAATTTCTGAAAGCGCAAATCAATCCGCATTTTATTTTTAATACCCTGAATAATATCTATTCGATGGTGTATTTTCAATCTGATAAATCATTGATGGCAATCGAAAAATTAAGCCAGATCATGCGTTTTACCACCTATGAATCTCAAAAAGAAAAGATAAAACTGGCAGATGAAATCGATTATATAAAAGCTTATATTGAGCTTGAGCAATTAAGACATCAGGAAAACGCTTTTATTGATTTCAGAATTGAAACTCAAAATATTTCTGAAGAAATTCCGCCTTATATTCTGTCGCCTTTAATTGAAAATGCTTTAAAACATGGTGTAACCTCCAATGAAAAACCAATTGTAATTGAGTTACGCTTAAAAGATAAGAAGCTTAATTTTAAAGTAGTCAATGATATTGCGGTGCAAAAGAAAGACAAGTTGGGGGGTATTGGATTAAGTAATTTGAAAATGAGACTGGAAATTCATTATCCGCAGAAACATCAGATAAAAGTAGTCAATCAAAACAACCAGTTTACAGCTGAACTTGAAATAGAATTAAAATGAAAAAAATAAATTGTATCATATTAGACGACGAACCGTTTGCAGTAAAACTAATGGCTGATTATGCTTCTAAAGTACCGAGATTAAATGTTTTATATGCCGATTCAGATGTTTTTAAAGCCATTGAAATCTTAAACAATGAAGTGGTTGATTTGGTGTTTATCGACATTCAGATGCCACAATTAACTGGGATTGAGTTGATGCAAATGTTCAATCAGAAGCACAATTTTATCATCACATCTGCCTATCCGGATTATGCTTTGGATGTTTTTCAGTTTCACGTTATAGATTATTTACTCAAGCCAATTGTTTTTAATCGTTTTTATCAGAGTGTTGAGAAATTTATCCGTTGGCAGGAAACCATGCAAAACCAGCAAACCGATGATTTTCTGTTTGTAAAAGCCGACAGAAAGCATCATAAAATAGCTACCGAAAATATTCTTTACATTGAAGGACTCAAAGACTACATCAGGATTCACACCAAAGGCGAAAAAATTATGGTTTTGGAAAACATGAAAGATATACTCGAAAAACTTCCCCTAAATCAATTTGTTCGTATACATCGTTCGTATATCATTCCAAAAAGAAAAATAAAAGTGATTGAGGGAAACCAAATACAGTTAACCAGCGGGGAACAGCTTCCTATTGGGGAAACTTACCGGAAACTGGTGAGTGACTGGCTTAATTAATAGATTAATAATTTATTTCGTAAAGAGAGAAGGTTAGATTACATCATTTTCCCTTCTTTGACATATTCTTTTTTAATGCCTTGAAGAAGATGGTGAAGATTAATGTTTTCGTTTTGATCTTCTAATGTTCGGAGACAGGCATATTGAATAATGTTGACAATATTAGCACCAGTAATCTCGTATTTTTTTGAAATTTCGTTGAGGTTAACATCTTCAGCAATTTTGATTCCTTTGGGCAGATTGTTCTCCCAAAGCTGTAAACGTTCACGGGAAGAAGGTACTTCGAATTCGATGATAGATTGAAATCTTCGGGTAAAGGCTGTGTCAATATTGGTTTTAAAATTAGAAGCCAGAATAACTAAACCGGGATGATTCTCGATACGCTGCAACAGGTATGAAACTTCCTGATTGGCGTATTTATCATGAGCATCTCTTACATTGGTTCTTTTTCCGAAAACGGCATCGGCTTCGTCAAAAAAGAGAATCCAGTCTTTATCGGCTGCTTTGTCAAAAAGAGAGGACAGATTTTTTTCGGTTTCGCCAATGTATTTCGAAATAACCATAGACAAGTCAATTCTATAAACATCTCTCTGTGTATATTTTCCAAGAAGTGAAGCTGTAAGGGTTTTTCCTGTTCCGGGTGCACCATAAAACATTACTCTGAAGCCTGGTTTAATAGTGGCTTTCATGTTCCATTCGTGTAGCAGAATCTCATTAAATTTAAGCCAGGTTTCAATTTCTTTAATTTGATTTAAAGTGGAAGAATTGAGTACCAGATCGTCCCAGTCTAGCGCGGTTTCAATGAGCTGAGCAGGAAAAATGCTGCTAAGCTGAGGTTTAAGGATTTTTCCGGTGATGAATTTCTCGATGTATTCGTCTTCAAGAATCAGTAAACCGCTTAGTTTAGGTTCGCCATTTGGAACAGATTCTATTTTAATGATTCTTTTTTGATAAAGAAAGGACTGATTGTGCAGGTAGTTATAGAAAGAAATTCGGGCGTCAAGATCATTTCCGGCTATTAGAAACTGAGCCGTCTCGCCTGTTGGTAAAATACCGCGGTGGTTTTTTGACTTTACACCTCCAAATTCGGGTAATTCTCCTCCGTTGGGTAAATATTCTGCAATAATCGAACTTAAAAAATCAGGTTTGATATGGTGAACAAGAGCTAATCCCAATAAGAGTGTATCCGTTTGGGTGAGGTTATTTTCAAGGATAAATTCGTTGATAAACCCGTTGGAATCCAGTTGAATTAAAACAGGTTTTGCAGTTGGGTTTTCGGCTTGAAAAAGGGTATCAAGCTGAAATTGAAATTGGGTTTTAAGAAACTGAAGTATAAGTTCCATGGTCTTTTTGTTTTGACTATTGTTATTGAATTTATAAGCAGGACTTTATTTTTTTAATTTTTAAGAAAATCGATTAGATTAAGAGCAGGAAAACAGTGTTCGATTCCTTTTAAAATATCTTTATACAAGGGATTTTTTTCAGTGTATTCATCAATAAATAAGTTTTGCCATCCGCTAATCCCTCCACAACTGTATAGTTTTTCTATGAATGCCTCGAAAGAAAGGTTTATTTTTTGAGGTTCAAAAGAAGAAGAAATAATATAAAGACTAATTTTTTCATTTTCAACAGAGAAAACAGTATCTCCGGTCTCTTCAATTATTAAAGGATAAAACTTACTCAGTTTTTTTTCAAAACTTTTATCCGCATTAATGAACTTAAAGTAGTTATTCTCCCAAATTCTTTCCTGAGCATGAAGAACTCCTCCAAAAATGGTTTCAATTGGCAGCATTTGAAAATTGGCGAAGCAGGTTTCAGATTGCCAGCTAATTTCGAGGCCGTTTCTTCGATAATGATATAAAACAAAATTGGAGTTTAGTTTGTCTTTTATTGCGATTTCGGCTCTTCTAATTTCAATGTTGGAGCATCCAAGGTTTTCTTTATGTATTGTAATTTTGTGATTTTCAGGTATTTTAAATTTAGCACCTCCAATAGAAGGGAATGATTTTGTTTTGGTGTCTGAATCACTAAAGAACGACTCAAGTATCTCAGGTTTCAACTTTGTGTTGACTAAGTAGTAAAAGAAATCATTATTGTATTTGGTGAAGTGATTGAAAACCTCCTTTGAGATATAATTCTGCCAGTGGTAAAGTCCACCTGTCTTAATTCCTAAATTCAGGTAAGATTCTAAAGTACAATTTAAGGTAACTTCGTTAAAATCGGGGCTCATTCTTATGATTTCGTAGTTTTCCTTTATTGGCTTTATGAAAGTTACAAATTTGTTAATGATGTCGACATCAAAAGGGATGTATCCTTTTTGTATGAAGGTTGAATATTCTTTTAGGTCTGTCTTCTCTACTTTTGTCAAATAATCGGACAATGTTTCTAATTTGGGAATATTAAGTTTACCAAAACACAAAATATCAACATCAGAAAACCATGATATAAAAAGCCCATTTGTAGTTTTATAAAATGATAATAAAGAGTCGTTTAGATTTACTTCAGCAGCCAGTTTTTTTAATTTACTGTCGGCCAGAGGAGGACTTAGTTTTACAGTATGAGAGTGATCCTTCTTTAGCATTAAGTCAGAAAGTTCTTTTATTTCAAGAAGTATATTTTCCATGGTTTAGAATTTTAATACATTAGCATTGACCATAATTGGGATGATGTTTTTTACTTCATTTAATCTGGTTATGGTTTCTGGTGTTCTGCGACCTGACGGAGTTGATGGAGCACTTACTTCAGCTGTTATAGCATTTCTAAAATCAGTAACATTACTGTATGTTCTGCTTCTTATTATATCCATTACGGTATCCGTTAGAATACTTTCAAATGATGAGCTAAGTTGTGAGTCAACTCTATATTTATCTCTTGGTTGGAGAGAGTTGTAGGCCCGTACAATTTCACTTCTGGTACCCACTCCGATTACAGGAGGGTTAACTGAATTCCAATCGGGCAAATCAATATCCAAACCGGCATCCACAAATTTATTTCCTAATTCCCAGCTTCTATTGACGTAATTGTACTCCCAGGCTTCAAATTTTATATGCTGAGCGTAATTATCTCTTGTGACTCTGTTAGCAGGATCTTTAACGTCTAAAGGTCCGCCTAAGGGAGCACTAACATTAGCCGGAAATAGTCCGCTGTAATAACTGTCTACTTCAGCAACAATTTTTACTACACCTTGTTTTGTCGGATCATTGGGGCGACTTCCTATTAAGTTTTTTACAGGGTCATCAAATCTATTATCGTAAGAAGAATTGTTTGATGTTGTTCCCGGAGTTAGATTTTCAGGAATTCCAAATCCTCCAAAACCCTGATTGATAAGATGGAGTCTTTTCCAATGACCGGCACCTCTCGTGAGACCTCCGGTTTGAATGGCTTCCCAGCCTTGTACAAATGAACCTCCGGGCTCTGTACCACCCGATCTGTTTGCGGATAGTAAAGTTACCTCTGCCTTATGTGCTTTGTTGCCTTGTGGCTGGTAATTATATACCGGATTTGCAGGTAAATATCTTCTAAGATTACCTCTGATATGACTCATCATCTCACTGAGTTCTCTCATTTTTGAGTTGAGGTTAGGAATGACGCCACTAGTATTTGCAGCATTATTTGCCATAGTTCTTATTTCTGTGGCCAGTCTTATAGCATCTCTTACGGTACTATCGTTTTGATCGACTTCATCAGAATGTAAATATTCAAAGATATCTTTAGGATCACTATGAACCATTAGCTGAATCGCATTATGATTGTCTCTAAATCGCAAAGTGTGTCTGTCTCCGTCCGTCTCATCAAAAGGTCTTTCTATTTGTAGTATCTCACCTTTTACTGCATTAGTTTCTCCATTCACTTCTCCATTTTCTTCTTCACCAGCCCCTCTTATTCCTTTTACTAAAATTGGGGTATTGTGATTGTTGATATTTGGCATTTCTGCATCAATATTCCAATTTTCGCCGTTTCTTCTTGCTGTTAAATGAGTGAAATGATGTCTGGTTCTGATTGGGTTTAATTCGGCTGTAATTTGAGCTTGTGTTAAAGGGTGGTTTTCTGATGTAGTAGCCAAGGCTCGTAATGCTTGTAATCCATCACCCCAATGTGCCAGAACTTCGGGTGTTGGTGGATTAGGCGGAGCATCTGCCCCTGGCGGCGTTCCGGTTGTTCCGGCATTAGGGTTTCCTGTTGAGTCTGTGACCTGAGGAGTCGCACTTCCTTCTCCTCCGGCTGCTCCTTCCTGGAATTCTGCCGGGTGCTCTGTATCTGTGGATTGAGCAGGAGGGACGTGGTCATTCATTAAATCGGTCATGAATTTATCTGAGTTAAAATCAACGGGTGCGAATTCAACTTCAGGTAATTCGTCAGAACCTAAAACGTAATCTACATCAGCGCCAATACCAAACTCTCCCGGCAAAGGATATTCTAATTCACCTAAAGGCCAGGTCCATTTATCATCTGGCGCGGGAGACCACCACGGACTGTCTAGTTCGACAAAAAGATCACCGCCTAATGCTAAGAAAGGCTGTGCCGCCATTTCGGCATGTCCATGTATGTAAAACTCTCCTTGTCTTCCGGCTTCAGGAGATGCCGTTTCTCTGTAACCTATCGTTGGTGTGGCATCAACATATCCTCTAATTCCGGCTAATGCATTAACGCCAACACCTACTTTTATATCATGTCCCAGTAATTCAACCCCTAGTCCTCCTTCTGCTCGTAGTCGCAGTCCAGCAAACATGGACATGTTGAAAGAGGCGGAAAGACTGAAATCATTAAATACCGCAGGATCCGTAGAATAGGTTCCCACAGCTCTGATGTTATAAATTTTAGCCGGACCAATTTTAGCCAAAGCTTCTAAACCAATATTAGCAAACAAGAAAACATTACCGACTAACGGAACTCCATACATGGTACGGACTTCAACCGTAAAGATTTCTCTAATATAATCTCGTTGGGCAAATAATTCTACTTCGGCAGGTGGCGTTATTTCTCCATGAATAGTAACATGACCTTCATTATCAATAATAACCATCGCTCTGCCTGTCATCCATTCGGTAAAGCTAAAATCAACTTCACCCCAGCCTGCCATAGCTCTGGGGCCAGGTGTTGGTCCACTGTTTGCTTCAGGAATTCCATTTGTTTCTCTCGCACTTTCATCAATTTGAGCAGGATCGAGCTGGCTTAAAGCAGCATTTCTGGCTGTTGCCGCATCAGTCACTAACAAAGTGACCTGACCACTTATTTTTTCGGTTTGATAGCCTACAGTACCTCTAATGTCAAAGGTTCCATTTAAAAAAGCAGCGTGGATGCTACCGTTAAAATTGGCCATATTTACAGCCAAATCAATTTCACCGGTTATATTTCCTTCGGCATTACGTTCAATTGTAATTTGAGTTGGATCCAGGTTTGGAACTTCAATACTTCCACTGGCTCTAAATGTGATAGCTTCGCCCTGAATTCCAAAGTCAAGAGTTGCATTCACAAACCCTCCCAGTTGAACAGGAATTCCATTTGCGGTTAACGTCAGATTTCCGCCTTCAATGCTGTTTTGCACGTTTGGAACACTTGTTACATCAATTCCAATCCAACCAAAAGCTTCGCTATTGTCTTTAATGGCATTAATCAGTCCGGCCGGGTTTCCAACTAACCGATCTCCTGTTTTTACGGTAATATAACCATTTATGTTATTATTATCTATTTGAATGGCTAAAACCGGGGTAATATTTATACTTGTAAGCGGACTTAAATAGCTAATATTAAGATTTATGCTTTGTCTATTGTCTTTTGTATTGTAGGTGCCGTCTGTATTTTTTTTCATTTTGATTGTGCCTGACGCCCATTGACCAAAGGTCACATCGACCTCAGCGCCTCTGCTTCCCGCCGCTTCAATCTGAGTGGCAATTGCTTCTGGTGGCGTAAATGTTGGGGTCTGCAAAGAAATACGTTCACTACTGGCTGATGCTGTAGCAACCGGAGTTGTGGCAGTTGGCGTTTTCTGAATCATTTTAGGCTGGACGGTACTGGCACCTTGCTGTAAGGTGTGTGTCAACTCGTGTGCTAAAAGATGCTTTCCGGCGGTTGAATTGGTATTGTATTTACCTTCGTTAAAGTAAATGTTATTTCCGCTTGCAAATGCCTGGGATCCTAATTCTTTGTTCATTTGAACGGCATTTGAATCGTTGTGGACTTTTACCTTGCCAAAATCAGCCCCGAAACCGGATTCCATCTCTGTTCTGATGTTTTCAGAAAGTGGTGAGCCGCCGCCTTTACTACGGCTTAAATTGTCTTCCAAATTCGAATCATCAGAAGGATTAGCATCGGCACTGGCACTCATCTGAAGTTCTTTTTCGTCTTCTTTGGATTGGATTTCCTCTTCTTCTTCTTCTTTAGTTTGAACTTCTTCTTCGGCTTTTTTAGCCTGAACAACCGGTTTTGGGGTCAGTACATTTTCAGTAGTTTTGGCAGTTTCTTTTTTTTGTATTTCAGTTTTAGTCGGAATAGCTTCTTCTGTAGTTGCTTTTTCCTGTACGACAGTTTCTTTTTCTTCTGTTTCAGGTTTTAGCTGAACAACAGGAGAGATGTTTTCAGCTATTGATTTTTGGGGAGCGGCTTCCTCCTTTTTTTGTACCTCCTCTAATTTATTTTGAACTATGGGTGATGGGCTGAAAAACGGTTCAGGATTATTTTTAGGAGCCTTAGCGACTATCTGATCTGCAGCTTTGTCGGCTTCTGCTTCATATTTATCATTTGATTTGCCGATGCTGAGTTTTGCCTGTACACCAAAAAAAGCATCATTACCCTTCTCATTTGCTGAAGCAGCATGATTCTGGGAATGAGCAGATTTTTTAGTAAAAGCAGTCATAATTAGTTCAAATATTTTTAGTTTATAATAAAATAATAAGACTTCGTTTCTTTTGTTAATGACTTTTAGATGATATAATAGGTTGTATTGTTTATTTTTTTTTGAGATTGAACAGGTTGATTAATGAATTTGCTTCCATTTTATCAGCTAAACTTCCGGGACTGCTGCCAAAGTTGTTTTTTTCGTCTGTATTGCTGCTATGGTTTAATAATACTTTTATAACTTCCATATTTTTATCCCAATGTAAAGTTGCTTTCATAAGCGGTGTGTTTCCAAACCTATCCTTTATGTCCGGATTTGCTCCGTTTTTGAGTAACAATTCGGCTAAAAAGGCAAAATTATATTCAGCACACGCGTGAAGCGGAGCGTAACCATTAAGATCTTTTTCGTTTACATCAAACCCTTTTTTAATGAGGTATTCTGCAATTTCAATGTTGTTTTCAAAACAGGCATGCGTTAAGAGGCTTTGATCGTAGGGTTTTACCGAAAAAAAATCTTTTTGCTTTTTAAGCAAACGATCTAGTTCCGTCAGATTATTCTCTTTTATGCTAAAATATATTTTCTTTGTTTCTTCCATAATTTAACGAATTTCATGGCCATGTCCCATATTTCCGACAGGGTCTTCAGCATGATAAAAATTAGGATTATTGTACTCTGCTATAAACTGATCCCAGGAAATTTGACCTTCTACATACCGATCCACAAGTTTAGAATATTCATGCCCCGGTTTATGTCCCATATGCCATTGATCGAATCTGTTTTTGTTTTTGTCCCAATGAAGTTCAATTTCAGAATTATGAGGATCTCTAACCTTGCCGTCAGGCCCTTTTGAAGCTTCCCATACCCTATCGACCAAACCTTTCTCATAATCAGGTCTGGTTCTCATTAAACGGGCTCTTTCCTGAGTCCATCGAATAGCTCTCCCTTCGGCGAACCATTCTCTTAAAGTAACATCAGTCACTCTCACTGTCGATCCGTTATCAAAGCCTGTTCTCGAATCTTTTGCAATTCTTAATTCATACATTGTAAATTCTCTGCCACCAATGACTTCTCTTCTGATCGATACGACCTGAGCTCTTCTGGCTCCCTGAATCGGAACGGTTAACTGTTCGCCTACCTGAATCTCAACAGGAACATCCAGTATAGGATCCGGTAAATTTTCATCAATTTTTGCATTGACTCCCTCTATTTCTAAACCACAGACAGGTGTTGAGAAACGACACCATTTACCATCCAAAATTCGTCTTCTGTAGACATGTTCACCAACAGAAACTTCCACATCGTATTTTGAAGCAAGTTCGGAATCACCGACCCTGCGAATATTTTCAGGGTTATTGATTTTTTCTCTTAGCGTATTAATTTCAGCATTTAATTCAGGAGGAGTTTCTCTTACGTTAGGAGGATCTGAGTTTGCACTGCCTGGTTTTTCACCTCTCATGCCGGTCTTGACATGTTCAAGAATTTCCAGAAGTCCTTTAGGAAGAAATCTTGAAATTCTGGCCACAAAGGCACTGGCAATTTCGCCCGCTATATAGGCTAAACCTAAAAATGCCAGTAGTAAAGCTGTTGATATTGTACTTTGAGCAATTCTGCCATAATAGATATTATTTTCTCTCATTTTGTCTTCGTTGACCAGCATGCTGTCAATATCATTAAGGCTGGCAATACTTTTTAGAATAATAGCCAAATCAAAACCCAGAGTTGCCCCCAAGAGTACCATTCCAATACTTCCTGCTGAGGCTACACCAGCTCCAAATCCTACTGCTGCACCGGCAAGGGTTCCCGTACCGCCTGTAATAGCGCCAATTCCTCCTGCACCTATAATAGTTTCGGAGGCAATAATATAGATGGCGACCCAGCCATAGAATCGGTTAGCCAGGGCAGTCAGCTCTTTTCCGATCATTAGTATATCATCAAGTGCACTGCTTAATTCTACATTTTTTAAATTAGTAAAAGCACCGGAGATATGAGTCCAGATTGCAGCAAGGTTTTTACCCAGTCCAACAGGTTCAGGATCTAAAACAGAGGTTAAGCCTCCAAAAGGCCAAATTTGTTCCCAAAATGTATTGGTTATGGTTTCTTGCCAATTGTCTTTTAGGTGTACCAGCATTGGAAGCATATGAACATTCCAGATAATAGAAAAATGTCTGTCGTCTAGTACTCCCATGACTTCCTCGAGCTTTTCCCGAACAGTACCCTGAACCTCATCTAGTTTTCCTTCAATATAAGACATAATTTCCTGAATGATTTTTTCTTTGTTTTCAAGGATATATTCTATTGCTTTTATCACCTGAAGGGCGCTTTTTAGTGCAAAAAGAGCACCATAGTAACCGGGAACAAGAGAAAAAACAAGTCTTACATTATCATTTTCCATTGTGGAAATTAAAAGCTCCAAAGCTTCTATAGGGCCTTCGGGTAAAGAGATATTTAGGTATTGAGAGAGATCGGTTAAAGAATCTGTCAGGTCAAACGGGTTAAATTGCTGAATAACCGATGCATCTCCCGTCCGGTAAAAGTTGTTAATGTTTTCCTGATGGTCTGATGAGGATTTTTGCAGGACTCCAAAGTTTTGTCCTAAGTAGTTTAGTGTTGGAAACTTTTTTGTCTGGATATTTTTTGAGGCGCCTTGCTGTATGGTATGTGTCAACTCGTGTGCCAAAAGATGTTTGCCGGCTGTTGAATCAGGATTGTATTTGCCTTGGTTAAAATAAATGTCATTGCCGCTCGCAAAGGCCTGCGAGCCCAGTTGTTTGTTCATCTGAACAGCGCTGGAGTCGTTATGAATTTTTACACTGCTAAAGTCAGCTCCAAAACTGGATTCCATCTCTGTTCTGGTGTTTTCAGAAAGAGGAGAACCACCACCTCTGCTGCGGTTTAAATGGTGCTCGAGATTCGAATCGTCGACAGGATTGGCATCAGCAGCCGCGTTCATCTGAAGTTCTTTTTCGCCTTCTTTGGTCTGAATTTCTTCTTTCTCTTTGGTCTGAATTTCTTCTTCGCTTTTCTTTTGCTGAATAACCGGTTTCGGGAAGAAATTGTTTTCGGAGGTTTTATTTATTTTAGTAGGAGTAGCGTCTGTTTTATGTTGAACCTTTTCTTTTACAGTGTTTTTTTCCACATGAGCAGTTTCTTTTTTTTCTTTAAGCTGAATTACAGGGGAAAGGCTTTCTGCTATTGATTTTTGAGAAAGACTTTCTTCTTTTTTCTGTATCTCATCTGATTTGTTCTGAACTATCGTTGACGGACTAAAGAAATTTTCATGATTATTTTTAGCAGTTTTAGCGATGATTTGATCCGCTGCTCTGTCAGCTTCAACTTCGTATTTGTCATTCGATTTTCCAATGTTGAGTTTTGCCTGTACACCAAAAAAATCGTCACCCCGCCTGGAGTTAAAGGCAGATATACCGGAAGGAGCTGATTTTGATTTTTGAGCAAAGGCTGACATTTGAATAAAAAGCTAAATTTATGAATGACGATGAATACTTCCTGTTACCGTGAATGTATCGCCCATTCCTTTACAGTCGGAAGGCATGGTGAAAAATAATTTATGGATATCATCGTGATGTTTCAGTTTGAAGGTTTCAGTCAGATGTCCTTTTCCTGCATTATTGATTTGTATGGTTCTCTTAGTTCTTGAAACATGATCGATGCTGATTTCGAGTGTAGCACAATTGTGAAAGTTTACAATTTGAGCCGTAGCGTCTATTGTAATAGTAACTTTTGGACATTGTGCCGTACTGAAAAACCCCGCACTTTCTTCGCTCAGAAAAGGTCCTTTTTGAAAATTAACGGTATCTTCGCATCCGCCTTTTTTTCCTCCTTTTTGTTCTACCAGTTTGTTGTCGAGAGCACCAATGGTTTGAGGCCCCACTATACCGTCAACATCTAGTTGATTCTTACTTTGAAAGTCAATTACAGCATTGCGGGTTTCATTTCCAAAATCTCCGTCGGCTCCGTATTTGGGTAAACTCTGACCAGTTTCTAATAGCCCTTCTTGTAATGCTGTAATGTACTGACCTTTTTGTCCTTTTGAGATTAACATTTCATCGTCATTGGTTTTCTCCAGCGGATTATTACCTTTAAATTGAGGATTTTCGGGTTTTTCCGCCCGCAAATCCTCGGGATGGTTTTCAATAGATGATTTCTGAACGGTTGCTGATTTTTGTTTGGCTCCGGTTTGCTGAATGGTATGGGTTAATTCATGTGCCAGCAAATGTTTCCCTTCCCGGGAATCCGGATTGTATTTTCCTTTGTTAAAATAGACATCGTTGCCATTGGTGAAAGCTTGCGCTCCCAGTTCCTGACTCATTTGGACAGCATTAGTATCAGTGTGAATTTTTACATTGCTGAAATCAGCTCCAAAACCCGATTCCATTTCTTTTTTGGTTTTTTTGTCTAAGCCATTTCCGCCGCCTTTTGAGTGGTCCAGTTTTCCTTCGAGTTCGTTATTCTCGATTTCGGCATCGGGATTTTGCTCTTTCTTTTGTACGGCCTTGTCTTCTTCTTTTTGCTCTTTAGACTGTACTTTTTCTTCTTTTTCACAATCGGCGCATTTCTTTTGTACCGGTTTCTCTTCTTCCTTCTTGTCGGATTTTTTTTGAACGGGTTTTTCTTCTTCTTTTTTATCCGATTTCTTCTGTACCGGCTTTTCCTCTTCTTTTTTATTTGATTTCTTCTGAACCGGTTTCTCTTCCTCTTTCTTATCGGATTTCTTTTGTACTGGTTTTTCTTCTTCTTTCTTGTCGGATTTTTTCTGAACAGAAGAGATGGTCTCTGCAATTGGTTTTTGCTGTATGTTTTCTTTCGACTGCAGCAGACTTCCGCCTGACGAATTATTATTGACTACTTTATCGGCAACCCGGTCTGCCTCAACCTCAAACTGATCACCGACTGTACCGGTTTTTAGCTTTTTCTGGATTTTAGGCCCAAAAAAAGCGGAAGAGGAGGATTGAGGAATTGGTTTTTTATTTTCTAGCGTTCTCATCACTTCATTGTTTTATTATTTGAAACCAATAATTATCTCTTTATTCTTGACGGATTAATTTTCCTGAATAAAAAGGTGCTACGATGCGAGCATCGTTGGAGAGCTGATTTCTTCTTTTGGTATGATCTGATGTTTTTCCAGCTCGATCTTTATTTGTGCATACCAGTATGGAAATATTTTAAACAATCGATATTCAATTTCTTCCGTAATGTCTTTTTTGTACTTTTTAATACCAAAGAGATGACTGTAGCTTATTTCATTAGCGTGTTTACTCTGTTCGGTTATATTTTTTCCTTTAAGAAGCAGGGTAGGAGTAATATTGTTATAGTCTAATACAGAAGCCAGATTGTATTGCTCGATCACAATACAGGGCTCAAACCCCTGTTGTTTTAATGGCTCGAATTCCTTACGGTTTGTGGTATAGATTTTTTCCAGATCATAATAGGCCTTTATAAATTTATCCCGCAGTGTAAGGTCATTAAATCCCAGTATACCGCAGCTGTAGGAAAGACCTAAATCAGGATGCCAGTAAGGAAGATCCTGAGTATATTGATTAAAGAAATCGATTTGCTTTTTATAGTGTGCTTCATAACCGCATTCTCTGCGTTCGAGAATAATGGAGTCGAAATTGAAATTGATTTTCTTTTTTATAAATACATCCGTATCGAGGTGAACAAACGGTTTAGTTTGCTTTTCGATGGCATGAATTTTTGATTTCATCCACAATTCTTTATTGTGCTCCTTGTCCATTTTTGTGATTCTGCAGGGCAGCATATACAAAAAGTTATAGGCAGTTTCGTCTGCATAAAGCTCAATGTCTTTGTACCAAAGATGACTGTACAAAATACTCAAAGCAGTCATGTAAACGGTTTCCTTAAGTTTATTGCCCATTTGCCAACGATTATTGATCAGAGGAAAAGCGTTCAGGCTGTATATTATTCTTGGTTCTTCCATAAAATATCGCTTAAGGTTTGCAGCTGTTGTTTTTCATCCAGATAGCAGACGTTGTTGTATAACGAAGCTTTTTTACTGTGTTTATAGAGTCTTTTCCATTCGTATTTTTCACCCGTTGCGTCTGAGGTCAATTTCGGAATCTGGTCATTATGAAATGTTTTCATTTCATCAAAGGTGGCGTGCCATACCATTTCACCTAATAAATAGGATTGTGTCAGGCCTATTTTAGAGAAATCTCTTTTGTAATAATCCGTATGGACATTTTTATCGTTGATCAGGTATTCTGAAACCAAAACTTCTCCCTGCAGATCATAGAAGCGGTTGAAAAAACGAGTGATCCCTTCATTTTCTTTAATGAGTGATAAATCGTCTTCATTTTCATAAATAATATCAATATCATTTATGGGCATATCATAATAAGCACGGAGGTTAATGTAATCCGCAATTCCGCCTACAAAGGCAATCTTTGTGATATCGAGGTTTTCAAAAATATTTTTGAGAGCTTGTTTTTGCTCATAGAAAATATTTTGCTCATCCTCTTTTAGAAATGTGTTTTTTTCGGTTTCCATATTTTATAGTATTACCAGTCCACAAAAATGATCTTGTCTTTCCATGCGAGTTTTACAATTCCGAGATTCCAATTGATTTTATCCAATAAGATGTCCTGTGTTTTTCTTTCGACAATGACTTTCGGATTGTCTTCACTAAGAATTATTTTACCGGGTCTTTGTAAATACTCATTTTGTAATAGGGCTATAGAAGAATTTTTCATAATCGGCCAGTTGTCTAAAACGGCTTGCAGCATTTCTTTGCCCTGATCTTTAAATTCTTCCTCGAGTATAATGTTTCGGTTTATAGGTCTGTTTATGGGGATGTTGCACAATATTTTTTCGAACAGCATTTGAGATTCATAATCCTGCTCCCGGTCTGTCGCAATATAGTGCAGCAGATGGGCGGCAGTTTCGGGATCGTTTATCGTATTGTCTTTACGGAGTAAACCGCAATTCCCGAAAAGATGTTTCAAAAAAGGATGCACCAGTATTAGTCCCGCATTGTTTACATAGTGTGAAGAAGGAACATCCGAAGTTGCTCCGTCAGCAGGGAATAATGCCGAATGCCAGTCTTCCGGATCCTTGGGTTCTTCATTTTTGCCTTCGATTTCCTTGTTACGATTCAAAAGAGCATTAATTTCTGCCATTTCTGTAGCATCGGTTTTCGGAGATTTTGAATAAGGATTCCGATTTTCTTCGGTTTTCTTCTTTTTATCAGGATCACCAACTTTACGATTTTTTTCCTCCTTCTTATTTCCAGATTTTAAATCTCGAGCTTCCCTATTTTGAGTTTCCATTTTAGTATCAGGATGAGTTTCGTTAGCAACTTCAGGAGATCTGTCAGTTTCTGAAAATTTTAATTTTAAGAATTCTTCTTTATCGCTTTCCGGAAGAATTTCGGAAGCGATTTGTTCAGAAAGAGCTTTTATATTGGCTATTTCGGGAGCAAGATTGCTTAGTACGGAGAGTACTGATTTATCGGATACATTTTGCCTGATTTGTTCCAAGATGATTTTCAGGTTTTCCTGACTTATAGAAACAAAAGAAGCAATTAGCTGCACTAATTTTTCTTTTGTCAGCCCCTCATCATGCTGTAATAATTGTGAAAAGACGATCTCCCAAATTAGATTGCGCTGATTTAAGCCCTGTTTCGATTTCGAAACAAGTTTGCGCATATTGCGATGGATCTTCTCAATCATTTTGGTGGCTGTTTCTTTATCATCGGCGGTCAAAAGAAGTGTTTTTTTAAGGATATCATAAATCTGTGCGTCTGATAATTGTTTGATGAAACGGGTTCTGATTTGGGAGTTTTTCAATGCATTTCGCAATTTCGAGCCGAAAGTTTTGTCTCCAATATTTTTTTGTAATTGAGGACCCTCTTTCGGACCAGGGGGAGTATTAACATTGCTCTTCCCATTGCCGTTACCATAGTTATGGTCACTGGTAATCACCCACCAGGGACTGGTTCCCGTTTCCAGAAAAATGAAGAATTCATCACTGTTTTTTTCTTCGCGGTTCATTAATTTGTAACGTTCGGTATCGGGAAAACCTTTTTGAATCTGATCGTCAATTTGTTTTTGAATCTGATTTAAAATTTCCAGCTTTAGAGCATTAAAATTAAGTTCGGGAGAGACAGAAAGGTTTAGGTCTAATTTCTCGATCTGAATACTGTACAGCGGTATTTGGGTATGGAGCGTATCAAAATAGGTTTCTAAAAGAGGAAGGAGTTCTTCTTTTAGAAACGTATCCAGATGATCTTTGAGGTAATACGCCTTCTCTTTAGATTGGGTATTGACCTCCAGAAACAGCTTGTTGATAAGATGGCTGCCAAGGTGCTGCATTTAGTTTAAACTTTTTAGTTGTGAGTCGATGGCTTCCAGAATAAATTTGATGTCCTTAAACGGAATCTTCTGATCGGTTAAGAAAGCCTTTAAGGTTCCTTTAGGATCGGTCTTATACTGATTTTTCACAAAACCTTGTAACAAGCTGTCTATACGTGCCGTAATGGTTGTAAATGGTTTTTCGAATTTGTTTATCAGTTCTGCAGGCTGACATTTTATAATGGTATAGAAAAGCGAAATATGACTTTCGGTAAGGAAACTCAGTACTGTTTTTTCCTCTTCCATTCTTGCATTTTTTGGAGCCAGCAACAAATTACTGTAAATGCCGTCTGTAAACATTTCGATTAATACATTATTAAAATCTCCATTGATATAAGCATTGGTTTCTTTTTCAACACTTGTAAATTGTTTCTGAATTTCAGTAATCAGCGAAAGAGTCTCTTTACTGAATTTTTGTAATTCAGGCTGCTGGTTGATTTTTTCAAAAGTCAGGTTTGTTTTTTTGACGAATTCTACTGCATTTGTCAGACATGGATTCTCAGTCGGTTTTTCACGAATGCGGATATCTCTCGGACCGTCTATTGATTCACCGCATCTTTTATTCAATGCTGTAAGAGATACTTTGATCACATCATTTTTATATAGAGAAATTGGTCGTGTGATAGGTTCAACAGAGTCTGTTTCTACAACCTCTCCGTCAATGTTCCAGATGTATTTTATGGCATCCGTAGAGTTGTTTGCCAATACAAGCTGACTGTTTCTGATGGTAAAACTAAATAAAGCTACAGGCGGGTTCACCATTGTAATGATAAGATTCGAAGGTTTACCGTTGATCTGTACAAAAACCTGAATAACATCTTTAGGAACATTATTACCGATAAAAATGTACTGACCGGCATCATTTTGAGAAACACCGAGACCAGATAGGACATTTTTCTTGCTATTTGGTTCCATGGTTAAAACATGTGGTTTAATATCGTTTTTGCAGATGTTTCTGGTGTCGATGCCTACAACGACAGGAATTTCGTAGGTCACCGGATGCTGCGCCTGAGCATTACAGTTTCCGTTTTCACCTGTAACTTTCACCTGAAAAGTATAGCTTTCTTTAGCCGGTACTTCGTAAGCATAAATATGCTGAATTGTTGTTTCAGTAGTAGCGACAGGTTCGCTGCCATCACCAAAATCCCAAACATATTTCATGCCTTTCTGGTTCTCACCGCTAATACTGAAATCAACCACAACACCATCCTTATTAAGCGATTTCGGGAAAACAAAAGTGAAATCAAATTTCGGCTTTCTGAAAATGGTTATTTGACAGTTGGTTTCAAAATTATTTACGGTAAAAGTTATCGGTTTTCCAATGAGTTCTTCACTGACCAGTTTTGGATCAAAAACAAATTCTCCATATTGATTTTTGGTCACTCCGCCATTCAAATCTTCGTCTACATCGGCTTTTACAAAACCTCCGGTTGGCGTTACGTGAAACGGGAAGTAAGGCGTTGTTTCATCAAAACAGATATGGTTTACAGGCAAGGACAGTGTGATGAAATTATCATCGCAGCATAAATACGGCAGAGTAAAATCGGCTATTACCGGATTTAGTACAATGGATTCTCCGGGTTCTTTTTTATCGCTTTCTTTTTCAAAATCACCTGCGAGCGAATTTCCGCGCGGATATTCGTACGGATAACCATAGCCATAGTAATAAGGATATTGACTGTACTCTCCTTCAATATAGATCATGACAAATGTACCGCCGGGGGCTACACCGGATTTGTGCTCGTATCCGTGGTTTTTGTTCAGATAATAGGACGTATAATTTTCGACCATTTTTTTCGCGTCAGAGGCTTTTACTCCGAGTACCACAACATTGAATCCTAACCCGTACTGACGTCTGATGGCCTGAATTGTTTTTAGTGCTTTTTTATAGTCTGTACCCTGATGGCCTTCGATTCTGTAGAAGTTGTGATCTGAAACAATTTCGTTGGGCCATTTTGTATTCAATAAGTTATCGTGATAGCTTCGGTTGTTGCGCTGTTGTCCGATAGTGGTTTTTTCGTAATCCCAAAGTTCAATAAGATGATCGCCCACGTTATTGTAAAACGGAATTGCTTTTTTACCAAGCGAACCCAATTCAAAACTAGGAGTGATTTTGATATACGTATAGTTTACATTGTAATTGGCTAATAATTGTACGCAGCGTTTGATCAGACTGTATAATTTCTGTAAATCTGTATTTTTTCCATAACAGATTGTAATTTCTTTACCCTCTAAATCGACAATAAACTCATTAATGGTGTCTTTCTTCCCGGGTTCGTTAAGCGTGTCAAAAGGCAGGCAATCGTTACAGGTGCTTAGGTTTTGTCCTGTAAGCAAAGGGGATTTGTAAAATGAATGTCGGTATTCAAAACAAGGGCCGCTTTTTTGCACTTCTCCCAGCATTAAGTGTTTGGGGAAGGATTTGATGTCGGGAAAGCAAAAATCATAGTCCATATTAGACAACAAAAGTCTGATTTCATTGTAAGTATCAATTAAATCATTGAGCAGATCGTATCGGTACTGAAAATCAGGAGGTACATTTTTTTCATCAAAACTGTACAAGGCAGCCAGATTCTTTTTAATAGAATCCAGTATGTTTGGCATTTCTAAGGCGGTCAATAGAATCTCAAAACCGTCTCGCAGTCTGACTACTACATTGTTTCGGAACAGACCATTGGTGAATTTTCTTTTGATTTCATAATAACTGCTAAAATCTTCAGGCTGCAATACAATGCGGTTAGAAACCAGTTCCGGAAGTTTGTAATACAGGTTAGAGAATTTGATTTTACTAATGATTTTATCATAACTGTTTATCTTATCAGCAACGGTTTTACTTACCAGTAAGGCTTTGTGATTGCCGATGATTTCCAACCCCTGATTGTCACAGGAAAGACTGACACAGAGATCGGAATCTTTTTCATAAGATTCGATATACAGAAGAGCCACGGCATCTGTTACTTCTAATCCGGTATTTTTTTTAAGATAATGTATCGGATAAGTATTGGCATTTTCGATAAGCTGCTGTTCGGCAGTTAAAAGTTCGAAGATTTCAAGCTGTTTTGAACCGTCGTAAAAATAAGGTTTGTAGGCTGCTTTTTTGTTGTCGTATACTTTATAGTGCGTGTATTGTTTACTTTCAAAATCAATAATTTTTCCGCCGTTTGGAGTAGATTGGTACAGTTGTATAAGATCACCGTCGGTCGTGATACCGCTGCCTTGTGTTATGGTAATGTCTTTTGAAACGGGGCTGTACGAAACCTTAAATCCGCAAATGATGCCGACACCACTAAGACCAATTCTGGAAATACGATCCTGATCATCAAAATAATCTACAATCTCGTTAAGATGTCCTTCTGTTAGTACCTGATTTTTGGTGAATCTTCGGTACAGCGTTGTTATGGTTGAAAGTTTTACTAACATTTTGAATGGTATTTATAGTGATCCTAAATTTGTTTTTCCCAGTATTATTTTCTCGAATTGATTTTCGTTTTCGTCGTTGCAGTCAAATAACCTTCCTGTAGGATATAAATTGCTAAGGTGTGACAGCGACGTGATAAGCTTTATCAGTTCTGTCTCCGGCTGATTCTGATTCAATAGGGTTTTGGCAAGTAAATAATCCTTGTAAGAGTTCTCAAACCGCAAAAGTTCGTTTTCTGCCGGATTTTGAATTTCATTTTTCCGATGGCCGATCCAGCAGATTTTTGCCAGAACGTGCGCCGGTAATTCTTCCTTAATTACTTTTTCGATATAATTTCTGAAATCGATGTTGGCAAAACGCAAAGTATATCCGGGCAGAATAATACTTACGCGATAGGAGTAAGGGTCCAGAGGCTCACAGCTCTTGCACTCATCAGTACAGATCGGTAAAAAGGTTGCCGGATTTACAATAGTCTGGTTCACATCCGGGCGAAGCATCATGTGTTCGACAATAAACAAACCTTCCTCGGTAAACACTTCTTTCATAAAATGTATTAAATCGAGAATTGACTGCTTTACTTTAGCCAAAGAACTGTAATACGTATATCGTTTGGCAATGATTCTGTCCTTATGATGTACGTCTTCAATCAACGGATTAATGATGTCGTACGAATACTTTCCGGAAGGAGACCGGTGTATCTGGATGTTATCGATGACCTGCGGATCTGTGATTCCTTTTTTAAAGGCTTCTTCGACATTGTATTCGCGGGTTTGAATGATTTGTAAAATAGCAAAATACATTTCCCGATTGGCAATAGAGGTGTCGTAATACTCAGTTGTGGCAGAGAGTACAATTTTGTTTTTATCATCCCTGATTCTCCATCGGTAGACCAGCTGATTGTCGGAATCAATAAAATGATAGAGATCAACAAAGGAATCCGAAAGATGTCTTCTGTTGTAGTTCTTGATTCCCAAAAGCCTTGCAATTCTCTTTTTTACCCCCGAGACATTATCCGTATCCCACAGATTACTGTTGGGCTGTCGGTAATAGTTAAAAGAACTGCCGCGGTTTTTGCTTACAATTTTATAATCTTTTAAAAAGTCTTCTTTGTTTTTCAGTACCACCTCATCCGTAGCACTGCCATAGATACTTTTGTTAATGAAAACATATTCAGAGAAACGTTCTGCAAAGCGCCCTAAAAGATGATCCAGAATAGCATTTCGTCTTTCAATATTGTTGTCCAGCTCTTTAAAAAGAATTTCGGTCAGATAATCGTCATTGCTTTCAGGATAGTCCTTTACCAGTTCGCTAAAGCCTTTAATGTCTTTTACCGCCTGAGTAAAAAATGTTTTAGTGAGATTGCCGCTTACCGAAAGTATTTCGTTAACCTTTCCCAAATGTTTAAAATAACTGGCC
This sequence comes from Flavobacterium sp. CFS9, assembly GCF_041154745.1. Taxonomy (NCBI): domain Bacteria; kingdom Pseudomonadati; phylum Bacteroidota; class Flavobacteriia; order Flavobacteriales; family Flavobacteriaceae; genus Flavobacterium; species Flavobacterium sp. CFS9. The sequence continues at coordinate 2,951,576 of NZ_AP031573.1, forward strand.
AGAATCTGATCAAAGAATAAAAGATAGGCTTTAAGCTGTTTGGCCTGCGATTGTCGGGCTACTGTGGCTCCTGACGGTAAACCGACTTCTCCGATTCCGTAAGTATCCGGAAAATCGTTTTGTATGGTGGTATAACTGTTTGGGTTTAAATAAGTGCCTTTTGGTATTTTCAGTTCTTTGTGTTTGCTGGAATAATCGGTGGCTTTATCTTTTACGTCATTAATTTCCTTCAGATAAAGATCCACCTGAGTTTTATTGATGTTCAAAGGGAGTACGCCTTTATTGTAGTTGAAAACACTTTTAGTACAGATTACCGGTTTTTGGTATTCTTCAAGACAAAGCAGCCACTGATTGGCCACTGCTTCATCATCGCCGCAATTCCCAAGAGAGATATCTTTAATGGTCAGCACTCCCGGCACATTCATAATCAGTTTGATAATATCCGATAATCGTACCTCACTGGTCAGTTCGGCTTCGATTAATTCTTTGGTATCAATAAAACCATGTTCCAAAACTGGCCCGTCAAAAATTTCTAAGGAGGTGTAACCCTTATCGAGCATTTGCTTAACCGAATAAAAATTAACGGTGGTCGATAAATAACCATCCAATGCAGTTAATACCAGGGCATGAACCATTTCTTCGTCGGCTTGAGTATCGATCTCAATGCTGGCACATATTTTTATAGGATATTCATCGACTTTTATAATGTTAATCAGATCTTCACACAGGTTTCTGTTGGCATGGAATTTTTTTCTGATGAGGTCTTTGACGCTGTTAATGTCAGAAAGTTTATTGCTCTCAAAATCGACATAAAGATCGTATAAACCTTTGAGTTGAAATTGTTTTTTAAGGCGGCTTGGGAGTTCGCTAAAATCCTGATAATTATACGATAATTGCTCGTCTTTGCAATTCACATAAACGGTTTTGTAGTGCTTGGCCGGCCAGCAGTTTTTAACGCCGTCAATATCGATAAACAGTTTTCTGTAATCCAGAGCAGTTACAGGACTTGTAGTCAATACTTCGGAAGCCTTAAAAAACTGATTCGGAATATCTTTTTCTTTTACATCAGAAGCAAGGAGGTTCTCGATCGGCAAATCGGTTCTCATCCCGAGATCGGTTATGGCATAACAAAGCATTTCCAGCATCGTGATACCGGGATCATGCGAATTAAAATCAGTCCATAATTTACCGCCCAGCTGTTCGATATACTCAATGCCTTTTTTTCTGAGATAGAAAAAATCCAAGTCATCTTCGGTCGCAACCTTTTTTGGAATTGTATTATGTGGATTTAATATTGACATGACTCTTCGGATTGGAAATTAGGTTTTGTACAACTGTCGATTTTTGTAGAAATGATATGGTTTTTTACCGATACCAGTATGCGTTTTGGGTTAGACGGTGACAGTACCGGCAAGAAATCCAGTGTTGCCTGATAAGCACTGTCATTTGGATTTTCTGATTCGGTATTGTCTTTGAGTTTCGCCATTTCTAACTCTGCCAAATAATCTACATAGTATAATTTTTCGATATAGTCAATGATGGTACTTCGGTGCAATTCAATTCCGAAAAGGATGTCCTGAGTGGTGTCAAATGCCCACGGCGACAAGAATTTGGTGATATCTTCATTGAGCTGTTTTTTATAAAAGTTTTCATCGTATTGCGCATAAAACTGCACCTTGAGTTTGATGATCACTTTCTCGTATTCCGGATTAATTACAGCGACTTCGACATGCATACTGTTGAGATTGCTGATGTAATTTCGAATTTTATTTAGGGTAGCCGTATTGACTCTTGGCTCATAAAGATCAAATACATTTTTGTTTATAATATCGGGAACCACTATAAGCGTGATATCTCCGGGTGAAAGAAAGGATTCCTTTTCATTATTGGTATGGTTCAGGCATTTTACTCTGAAAACTTCCGGAAATTCCTGAAGGATAAGATGTTCATAATCCCAAAGTGTTATTGCTCTGTTTTTGTGACGAAGACGCTCACTTACACGTTTGTAATAGGTTTCGTCTGATTCCTGTGCTTTTCCGTTAAAAGAATTAAAAGGCTGTGCCACACTTTTTACCTGTGTGATGCGGGTAATGAGTTTAGAAATCGTTTCGGCGGGCAATCCTTTTTCTAAATGAGACAGTTCGTTATTGTGATTATAAAATTCGGCTGTAACCACCTGTGTTTTAATATCGATTACTTTGCAGACGGCATCATAAGCTTTATGCATTTTTCCTCTTACCCAGATAAGGTTGTCCGGAAATAAAGTATTGGTCTTGGTAGCCTGTTTTGGAATGGCAAATTTCAGAATCCCCGACTTTAAAAAATTATCGGTCGAATTGGCTAAAATTTCATTTTCGATATTTTTCCATTGATTGTCGCAAAGAATAAACCATTCTATTTTTTGTCTCCCTGTAAAAGAGTCCACCTGTGGGTTTTCGCTTCCTTCGAGTATCTGAACCAATAAAGCCACCTGTTGTAAAATTTCGGCTTCATCCAAACCAATGTAAAATTCACCTCCTTTGCAGTAATCCGGAACGAGACGGCTTGTAAGAGCGCTATTAGCATCCAGAACTCCTTTTTGTCTGGCGATATTTTTTAAATAAGAATGTTCTTCACTCTGCCCAAAAGGAGCTTCATGAAATAATCTGATTCTTTCTGATTGATATTCTACTTCAGTTTGATGGGTAAAACTGACTGTTTCTTCTGCCGTATAATCTAAACTAATGGTTTCGACAAATGGGGTATACGCTTCATTTGGAATCAAAGTATCCTCAATTTTACTCATGACGGCGAGTGTATATATTTTTGGATACAAAGAATGCAGCAGCGATTGGTTAAGAGTCAATCGGATTGGGCCGCTTTTGTCAATGTCATAATTGCCTCCGGTTAAAGGAAATTCGGTTACATACCCTCCGTCTTTTGAAGTAAACAAAACAACATCCTTAATTTTTGGGTCCCAGTTTTCTTTATTTAAGAGAGAGACATTACCTTTAAAATAAGCATCGGAGTTTACAATAAGATCGGTGTCGTTTGTGTTGAGTACCAACTTACTTCTTTCCGGAATGTTTACAGCAATTACATCTATTTTAGGCTGAGGGTCTTCTGGCTGATTTACAGCTTTGTCTTTTATAATTTCTTCCAGAAACATTGCGTTATAAAAAAGAGTCTGGCTTATCGTGGTATCCAGATATTTCTTTTTGTAGGCCTGATAATGTGTCTTAAAAGATTTGGGTGTGTTTTTCCATTTTATAGAAACGTTGATATTCTTCCATTTTTTTGAAAACGTTTCCGGATAATCAATAAGAAATGACGAACCGCTGGTAGGCTGCGTGGTAAAAGGATAAAACGGTTTTTCGGCATTTAGCAGCCCCGTGTCGCTTTCGAGTACTAGTGACTTTACATCTTTTACGTCTACTTTGATACCGATGCTGCTGATGGTTTTGGTCACCAGATTTCTAAATAAATAATGTCCTTTTTTGTCTTCTGTACGAATTAAGAATCGGATAGCAGGTTCTGTAGTAGAGAAATGCTCTCCCAGTTTCTTTTGGTTATAGTTTACAATGGAGGGGGTGTCTTTTGGAATTTGAAACACCAATCGCAATTCCTTTCCTGCAATACCCGAAGTGGCAGCTGTTCCAATAAGTTTAAAAGGGCCAAGCCATTCTTTTTCACCACTGCAGAAAATGCTAATGTTGTCAACAAGATCATTGACGGTAATAGGTTCTTTAAATGGTTCGGTATCATAAGTAAAGGCCTCATTGAAGGTAATGGTAATATCGATATTTCTTTCACCTTCTTTTAATTGCAATAGGGGCGAAGCAATGGTAAAGCCAAGCCGGGCAGCTTCCAGTTCTGTATATTTTTCTTCATTAGAAGTATATCCAAACGGCAGCCAATATTTTGACCCCTCCTTAAGACTTTCTCCCTTTCCGTCAAGAGAATTGGCCACCTGACTGCATTTGATCTCGCCTAGTTTAGTATCATTATAAACACTTTTTAGCGCCGTAATCTGAGCTTTGTTGGCAATTAATTCTTCGGTTGTTTTATAGATGAGTTTGTTACCCAAAGCATCTTTTCCGGCATCTAATTGCGTTTGTGCTTCGATTCGTTCTTCGGTACTTTTTTTGGCCAGTTCGAAAATAACATGCACCTGATCCGGTTTTGCAGCGAGTTTTTCGATTTGTAAAATATCCTTATAAAAGAAATCGAGGTGTTTTTTGGTAATTCGGTTAAAGCGCTCTTTAGACAGTTCCAATAATTTCAGGAAACAGATAAAAAGTGTCATGTGAGGCGTTAATGTGCCTTCGAATTCAATATCTTGAAGTGTTTCTGAAATAGTTTGTTTCAGAATCGTATAATCTTTGTCTTTTCTGTTGGGAATGTTTTCTTCCGAATAGCCAAAATGATCAAAAATTTCCTGCCAGTTTCCGGAAGCTTTTTTGCTGTTGGTGGTGTCAAAAAAGTTAACCTGTTTGGCAAAATTATAGGTAAAAAGAAACCAGTCTTCCCTATCAAAGTCATGGAGCTCCAAATTGTGGGGATCGAGAATACTATTCACGCGGTCGCCCTGATCTGTGCCATTTCTTTTAAATAAGGTATCGTTGGTATGGTCGCTGTTGTTACACATAATGCTTTTTGTATCAATTTTACTTATCTTTTAGTCCAATACTTTCTGATATAATGCCGATGTAATATGAAAATAGTACAATGCAATTGGACTATATTGAAGATACAATCGGTATTAAATATTAGTTCCTTCTTGTTTGTAGAAAGGATATACCATATTAGTTCTGGAATTGGTCGCTCTGATTCTGTAATCCAAAGCCACTAATAATTCTCCATTTAAATCATCTCCCTGACTGATGTCGATTTTCTCTACATCAATTCGCGGTTCGTGGTATAAAATGGCGGTTCTGATGAGTTCAGACACATACGTTTTTAAGGTTCTGGTCAACGGCTCAAAAATAAGTTCGTCTATATTACAGCCATATTTAGGGACCATAATACGTTCTCCTATTTTGGTTGACAATAGAATCTCCAGACTGCTTTTAATGTCTTCTTCATCAGAAATCATTACAGCAGCTTTGGTTGTTTTCTTAAATTCGGGAGGAAAACTCCATCCGGTTCCTAAAAAAGCTTGTTCTGTTTCCATAATTAACCAATTAAAACGGTTGCTAATCCGGCTACTATTGTGCCTCCGTGTGCGGTTGAATCCCCCATACGTGCTGCGGGTTTTCCCCCGATTAAAACGGTTGCCGAACCTGCAGCGATGGTATCAGGAGGTCCTGTGCAGGTAGCCATATCTCCAACACAGGCGGCTGGAACTCCGCCAATTAATACGGTTGGCGAACCGGCAGGTAAAATGGGTCCTCCCACATGCGGAACGGTTCCGGTAACCATTGGGCAAACGTGCATATCTGTAATTCTGGCGGCTGGTGCTCCCATAATTTTAATTTATTTGTACGATACTTCCTTTTACAATAGCCACTGCGCTGGAAGACATTTCAGCTCCCGCACTTCCTTCGGCTTTAAACTGCGCTTTGGCTTTTAAGGATACGTTGGTTCCTTCAATTTTAACGTCACCTGATGCGACTATCTCAATGTTTCCGGCGCTTTCCATTTTTATACCATTACTGTCTATGGTAATGACATTCGAATTTTCATCTTCAATAACAATTACTCCCTGGTCTTCGTCGAGTGTTATTTTTTTGCCTGCAGGAGTTTCAATTCCTATCGATTTTTTATCGTCGTCAAATAGGACCTTCATTTCACTTCGGGTGACGATTCCTTTTTGGTGATTGTCGTCTAAAGCGGTAATAGGAGCAGGCTTTCCACTGCTGTGAAGCATACCCAGAACAATGGCGTTGTTAGGGTCTTCGCTGACAAAACCAATAATCACTTCATCTTCTATTTCAGGTCTGAAAAAAATACCTCTGTTTTCTCCTGCATCGGGCGAAGCCACGCGGCACCAAATACCCTGTTCTTCATTGTTGATGATCGGAATTTTGACCAGAATACGATCTTCGCCATTGGGATCGCCTTCCAGTTGTGTTACAATTCCGGCGTGAAGACCTTTAATGGCCGGAATGATTCCGGAACCTGTTGGCGTGTGAATGTCATAAGTTTCAGAGAACCATTCAGGATTTAATCCGAATTGGGCATCGATCGTCCAGTTTCCTTCCGTCAGTTCGTGAAAAACTCCTGTGACGTAAGCACTTCCGTTGAATCGGTCGCCCACGCCTTCCAGTGTAATGATGGTGTTGGGCTTTACGGCAGGGATTCCCTGAAATTTGACTCTTCCGCGGACTTTGGACAATTGCTGAAACAGTAATTTGGCATCGGCCCAGTCCTGTAATTCTGTTTTGGTAATCGTACCGCCGTGACGCAGTTCCAGATTTTCCAGTTCGATAGTTTCAGATAAATCAGAAGCCGATAAATTCCCATTGAGACTTACACCGGGATCACTGGCTTCGATTTCTACTAATTCCTGATTGGTATAATCCCAACTGTACGAAGACACTTTGGCAAATTGATTTCGGGCATCAATTTCGGCATCAAAATCGAGTAAAGTTGCTCCGAAAGTAATGGTTTCAATAGCTGCTGAACTCAAATCGGGTTTACTGATGGTGATTTTTCCGTTCTCAACAAAACAAAGTTTTCCGTTAGCCTGCGCTCTTGAAACGATAAAATCCCAGTCGGAAGTATTGTACTGAACCAGTTCTTTATGGCTGAAATTAGTGGCTTCAACGTCTTTTTCCAGTCCGTATGTGCCTATAATTTCCTCAAAAGCGTCACTGTCTTTTACATCATAAAAATACTTGCTCTTTCTGCCGATGGTTAGTTTTACCGCTTCGTCTTTGCATTCAATAATCAGCAAAGAAGCACCGCTCTTTATTTTAATCGAATGTTTGATGATGACTCCTTTGTAAATGGCCTCCTCATCATTGTGATAACCGGCATTGATTTCAATTTTTTTCCCCGGAATCAACAAATCCTCATTACTCAGTTTAAAATCTCTTTCAGAAGCTTCTCCGTCTGTGAGAACAATTTGAGCCATAGGAATCCGGTTTACCTCATTTTGCACTACAATACTTTTTACCTGATAGGTTTTAGACAATTCTTCACCTTCAATTAAAATTTTGTATGTTACTAAATCGGCACTTTGACTGGTTTGTATGACTCCGCTGTTGTTCATCAGGATTGTTTTTGTAAGGGTGGGAAAAAAAGTTTTTGCCCTGTTTTTAATTTTCTGAAATTGATAATGTTATTGACTTTTGCGACTTCGAGATAATACTTAGAATCACCGTAAATATGATAGGTCATCAAGGGTAAAGTATCGCCTTCTTTTACAATTCTGTAATGCGTTAAATCCGGCGATTTATTATTTTCTCTGGCTGCTCTGAGGTTGTCTTCCACAAAACCCTGAAATTTCGCTTTGGCGATAGCCCTGATCGGAGTTCCGTCCGGTTTAAAGAGCTTAAATTCTATTTCCATCTCGGTTAGAGCCCCTTTAAAAAGTAAGGTTCCCCATGAAATCATAAGATAGTTGGGTTTGTGTTCGTCACCGTTGTAATCCAGAATGACCTTTTTAAATTTCTCGATGTCATCTATAATACCGTCATCCGTACTTTTGTAACCGTTGATCACTCCCGATCGGTCGAAAACAAAATCAAGTTCCAAATCCTCCGGCAGTTTTTTGTTGAACTTGGGAGATACCGTACTCGTTCCTGAGGCCTGAGTGTCATCAGTCTCAATTTTATAGTGATAGGTATATTTCTCCGGATTCATAAGCGTAGAAAACTTACCATCGGCAATTTTGTTATTAAACTGCGGGTCACTATAAGCTACGATTTTCAGTTTTTCTAATTCTCCTGCCATGATTAGCGTTCTTTTTTACGTTCGATAATTTTCATTACCTGATCTACGCATTCGGCAACGGGTTCTTCCTCTTTACCTTTCGGAGAATTTGGAGAAGCAGCCGGTTTCGATCCTTCACTCACATTTATTTTAATGTGTAGTTCTTTAATTTCTATTGGCATGACTAACTTTTCATTAAGGTGAAATAATTGTAAGTAAGCTCAATGTTTTCGACAACGAGCTTGCTTTCTTCTGCGTTAAAGTCTTCAACCGACCATTTTACAGGGTAGGCGTGAACCACATTCCAGGAAACCAAAGGCTGATGCTCCTGATTGAGTAGTTTAACGGTCAGGTTTACAGGTTCAAAAGAAAAATTTTCAATAGCTTTTCTGCACCAGTCAATGACATCAGAATCAATCAGTATTCCTCTCTTTAAAGTCAGGTTTGGATATTTTGTCTTTACAGGGAGTTTGTGTTTGAATCTGTTTTCTCCACCCTCGGCAATTTCTTCTGTCTCGATATCAACAGACAAGCCGGAAACCGATTGGAACTGATGGTCTTTTTCTTTCGTACCAAGACCCTGAAATTCTACTAAAAAGTGAAAACCGACAGGTGGATAATAATTAGCCATGATTAGTCATTTTGAATCGATAAACCTTCGTGAACCAATTCCATAGATTCGATTGCGACTTCGTTTCCGTCGGCTTTTAAATCAGTGGACTGAATTTTGGTAGGCCAGGCATTTTTTACTTTCCAGGTGATTACAGGATTGTGTTCTTCGTCCAGTAATTTGATGGTAATATCTCTTCTTTCTATGGTATTTAATTTTACCGTATTCCACCACGCATAATACTCGTTATCACTTTTAAAAGTTCCTCTCTTCAGTGTGATGTTGGAGAATTTCTGCATGCCCGGCATTTTGATCTTGCTGTACTCGGGACTTGCTCCCTGACGGTATTCAATAACCTCAGTTTCGACATCTAATCCCGAAACTTCTGTAAATCCTATTTTTGTTCCACCCCAGTCAACTGAGAAATGAAACTTTGATAGCGGATAACTCATGATCTATATTTTTTAGTGTTAGTGTTTTAATTAAGATTCCTGCATTTTGTGAGAGAAGCGAAGTATGATAAATTCTGCCGGACGAACCACTGCCATTCCAATTTCGACAATTAAACGCCCTTCGAGAATGTCTATAGCCGACATAGTTTGTCCCAATCCGATTCTGACATAAAAAGCCTGTTCCGGTTTAGCTCCGGCCAACGCTCCGGCTCTCCACTGCAGAATAAGGAAATTCTCGATCATGGCTCGCACGCGTATCCAGGTGTTGGCATCGTTAGGTTCAAACACAAATTGTTCGGTCGCTTTTTTGATGGATTCTTCGGCCATATTAAAGAAACGTCTCACTGGTACATAGCGCCATTCGTTATCGTTTCCGGCTAATGTTCGGGAGCCCCAAACCAAAGTTCCTTTACCGGTGAAGCTTCTGATGGCATTGATTGATTTTCCGGCAACGGTATCGACATTTAAACCGTCCTGAATGTTGTTGGTGATTTTTACGGTAGGTTTTATGACATAGTTCAGACTTACATTTGCAGGCGCTTTCCAAACCCCTCTGTCTTTGTCAACTCTCGCATAAACTCCGGCAATAGCAGAGCTTGGCGGAAGTGTTATCGGCAGGTTGTAAATTTCGGTAAGGATTTTATTGTAAGTAGCATTGTCAACTGCTTCCAGAGCACTTAGTTTTCTTCCGTTTAATGCTCCATTATTTAAATCTTTTCCGTTAACCGATTTAATAGCAGCTAGAAGCGCGGTAAGAGCGGCAGCAATGCCTGAGAAATTATTGACTAGTCCGCTAATTCCCGTTTGAGCATTCAGAGGAGTATAGGTTACCAGTTTTTTTAATTCGGTGTCAAAATTTAAAGTATCGGTTAGCAGAATTTTTTTCAGTTTAGGATCTGTGTTTTCATCCTGTATTTTTTTCTTTAACGCTTTTAAATTTTTATAGACAGCATCGATTTTACCCGGAGCCGTAAAAATTAAATTGAAAGTATTCAGGGTTGAGGTGATGGTATTTGCAATTCCGGGATCCTCGTCTGAGATGGTACTGATGGCAGCATTGGCTTCATCGTTTAATGAACTCTTTAATATAGACAAAGCTTCCAAAGTAGTCAGTAAAGGGTTCAGTTTATTTAAGAAAGCCGTTTTTTTTGCAGGGCTGCTCGCAAAGGTTCCGCCTAAATCAAAACCGGTGGCATTATTACTGTACATTTGTAACAACAGATCACTAATTTGTCCGGCAATATCGCCAGCCACTGGTTCACTTACCAATTTGGTCACTGTAGCCGTAATTCCGGTAGCAGGATCTTCAATGGGTACTAATCCCTCAGCAATTTTATCGTAAGCTTTTGCCGTATAAGAATAGTGTTTTAAAACAATTTTACTCGCATCAAAAGCATAATCAAGTATGGTCTCTAAGTGAGGATAATAAGCTGCTCCGTATTTAATCGTATCTTTTTCAGAACTAACTTTATTTCGTAAATCGTCTATATTCGTATCTGTAGGGCTTGATTCATCATAATTCAGTGTATCAATCAAGGTAAATCTGTCCTGAAGATTTTGGCATTGAGTCAGTGCATCGTTGTATAACCCGTAGTAGTCCGTAATCGTAATTCCCGAAACTTTTGTGGCGTCCGGAAACAATAACAACGTCGGTTCATCTACTTTTTCGATTTCTGCTAGTCCGCTTTTCAGCGCATTGCTATTGTTGATGGTAGTAACAGGAGAATCTGCGTCATCTAAATCATTGCCATAACGTCCTACTGAAACAATGTAGCAAGGACCACCGCCATTGGCAAAAAACAATTGCAGCGAATAATACATCAGGAAAGGCTGCTTTGAAGTAGGCTGATCTACAATAATAGATCTGACGTCACCATTATCAGTAGAAACATCATTGATGGTAACACTAATGGTTGTTTCCGGTTTTGCAGAGCCGAAAAAACGTTCGTATTCTAAGAGAGATGTTATTCGGGTTGGTTTTAATTTCAAATCTCCATTAATCTTGTTTGTAGCTTTTTCAGTATAGCCAATAAAAGCGGGAATTGCTGTTTCTACCTGGGCAACAGAAGGAGGGAATTTTACGATTTCCTCCACATATACCCCGGGTGTTTTGTAAGTTGTTGCCATGATTAATTGTTTTTAATTATTAAATAAATATTTCAGAATAGTAATCACCATTGTCTTTTGTTATTGATTTTACAGATGGATTAGGATAGCTGCTGCTCACCGGCTGTGGTATATCAAAATCGGTTAGCGGATCAATTTCAACAAAGCCGGAACGCGTTAAAGGTTTTGTCGAGTTGGTTTCAATTTCGGTAGCCGCTTTCCGGTTGATGTATTTCCAAAGCGTTTTTCGGTTGTCAAAATGGATTTTGAAGTTTGGACTGTTCAATTTACCATCATCGTCCAAAATTTTTTCAGGATTATTATCGCCTTGCATCGTCAGTGAAGTAATTCCAAATAGATCTTGTGTCTCTGATGAATGTAGTGTCGAAATTAGATCAGCAGTGGTTTCTTCGGATACTAAATAGGCACTTGATATTAACTTGTTGTCATTAATTTTTGGAAGATATTTGAAAGTAACCGGTTCTTTAGGAGGTCTCACGTTACTAAACAGAAATACCCGGTTAGGAGTAAATTCTAAATTGGTATAATTTTCAAATTGATAGTCGTGGATAGTGATTAGAAAGTTCAGGTTCAGATCGGAAGGAACCTTGATAAACGGATCTGTTTCGTCAGCTTCTTTGACTTTAATATAAATCTTGAAACCCGTTTTACTTTCTTTGAATACCATTTTATAGTTTTGGAGTATGGTGTAGGTCTCCAGTGTTGGTGTGATCGTGGTGAAAACGTCAGTATTGAATTTTTGCAGCATTTTTTCTTTATCATCATTCGACATACTTGCAAAGGTCTCTTCACCGTTATTCAGGAAATAATTGTGCAAAAGAGTTACTTCCAATAACAATCCGTATGTGATACTGTAACTCATGACTGTTTTCTTGTTTTCGTTATACCCTTAATTCTGCTGATCAGTGGTCCTTCGCTTTGAGCAATATTGCGTTCAATTTGTATCATGCTCACCTTGTACAAGGCCGATGGAAGCTGCTTGCCGCCCAAAGTTCCCCAGATGTAGTTCAGTTCTTCAAAAGTGGGCGTGTAAAGCTCGACGGTAAATTTGAAGTTGTCGATATTGGCCATTGCCACATTATTTCGGTTGTAAATAGTATCGGATTGTGTAAAAAGTTTTTTCCCCTGAAAAAAAGTAATGATTTTCGAAATATCATTTAAAGAGTTGATGTATATGGTTCTGTTGGCGCTAAAAAGCAAGTACAGATTTAAGTTGATGACACTGTTTTTGTAGATTGTTTTACTGCCTTGAACCATGTGATTGGGAAAGTTTTTCAAAGTTGCTTCTTCATCCAGATTGATGAGAGTAAGTGCTACCTTATCTTCCAGATTTCCGGATACAGTTTCATTCTGCGACTCCAGAAAAGCTATGTTTTCAGGCACAACCGTTTTTTCCAACCCAATTTCGTCGAGGTAGTTGTTGACTTGTTCTGTAATTATCTGAATAACTTCAAAAATCATCTGGTGAAAAAGTTTTAATATTCTGATATTCTTTAAGAAAAGGCAATTCAAATCTCTGCCTTTTTTAAAGCAATGGGGGTATTTTAGGCTTGTTTTTGTGATATTCCGCTTGTAGTAATACGATGTAAATAGGCTAAAAAAGAAGTAGCTCTAAGGCGCAGATTCAAAAATAAAAAGAAGTGTTTCCCGGCTTAAATTTGGATTTGTAATAAAAACTTGGGCTTATAGAATATCTAAATTAGAAAAACTTAGGGACATCAGGACAGCGTAAAAATACCCTTTTTTTAATAATCTTCATATTTGTAAAATATTAATTTTCAGTTACTTATGTGTTAATTGGTGTTTTTGATTTATATTTTTAGAAAAAAATAACGTCAGAATTTCCGCATAACATCAAAAAACTATTACGGAAAAGCGTAAAACGGTTGTTTTTTTAGGTCTATTTGTTTGTTATACAGATGGATATGTTTTTGTTCGGCGGTTGAGGAGTCATTTTTAGCCTAAAAAAAAGGAAAAGACTATGATAAAGAGACCGGCCTTTGTTCTAAAATGCAAAAACTGACCTCATGCTGTTATTTGGGTTTCTCATGGATAAAAAATCGGCACTCATGCCTTTTTTTCAATTTGAGTTCAGACAGACTGGTAATTTTATAATGAAATTCAAATCAGGAGATCGCTTCAAAAGAATACCAGTGAAGAGATCTGCTGTCCAAAACAAAAACAAGACTCCTAATTTAGAACCGCCAAACAATGAAACCTACAAAAGAATTTACAGTGGCAGATTATCTGCTTACCCGACTCAAACAATTAAATGTTACCGAGGTCTTTCAGATTCCGGGAGATTATGTAAAACATTTTACACAAGCTCTCGAAGACTTTAACGGTATTAAAACTATTGGAACTTCAAACGAACTGGATGCTTCGTATGCAGCAGATGCCTATGCCCGTACACGAGGTTTAGGAGCAGTATCGTTGCAATATGGGGTAAGTACTTACAGCGCATTGAATGCTATTGCAGGTGCTTATGTAGAACGAAGTCCTGTGGTTGTAATTAGTGCGACACCCGGAGCTGATGCAAGGCAAATTGGAAATATGTACAATGTACTTTATCACCATTCTACAGGCAATCTTAATGCCGATCAGGAAATTTTTGAAAGAGTAACCGTTGCGGCCGAAACCCTAAGCAGTTCTGTCGATGCTCCCGAAAAAATCGATAACTTAATCATCGCAGCACTTACACATCAGCGTCCGGTTTATATAGCCTGTTACAAAGAGGTGTGGGGCGAACCTTGTCCTAAACCTTCCAATAAAAAATTAGAACCTCAGATCATAAAAAGCGAAGCAGCTGAATTGGAGAATGCAGTTTCGCAAGCCTGGACACAAATCAGTCAGTCCAAAAAACCGCTGATTTTTGCAGGAGTAGAGCTTTTACGACACAATTTAACAAAGCAGTTAGAAGAGCTTATCAAAGCAAGTGGAATGCTGTACACTACAACGTCACTCGGAAAAACAGTCCTGGATGAGAAAGGAGATAAGTTTATAGGAACGTACTCTGATCAGGCTTCGATACCCGAAGTCATTAAGATAGTGGAAGCTTCAGACTGTATTTTATCTTTAGGAACGATTATTACCGATGATTATTTATGGCTGGTAGAAAATAAATTTTCAGCCATGATTCAGGCAACCACGCAGGAAATGAGGGTAGGTTATTTTACTTATGAAAATGTAACCTTAAAAGATTTCATCGAAGCCTTAACCGAACGATTCAAAAAAGCTTCAGGATATCCTTTAAAAGCAGTAGCTCCGGCTCAGCCAAAATTTCCCGAACCATGGCGATCCAACTCCGATCCGAAATATGATAAGATTCCCGAAATAATAACCTTTAACCGCTTTTTTGAGAGAGCCACTTATTTTCTGGAAAAACAAAAAATGCTGGACGATATTGTGTTCACTTTTGGGGTGAGTTCATCCATGTATGTAGCCACCAATATGTACGGATTATCCAAGAATGCTTTTATTTCTTCTGCGGCCTGGCAGTGTATCGGTTTTGAAACCGGTGCGGCTTCCGGAGCTCAGTTAGGAAGCGGTAAACAAGCCTGGACTATCGCAGGTGACGGTGGTTTTATGATGGTTGCACAAGCACTTTCGACCCTGGTAAAATACAATATCAACTCCGTAATCTTTGTGATGAGCAATGGAGTATATGCTATCGAGCAGGTATATGTAGATATGGATTCGTTTAAAGCAGGCCCGTCTCATAAGTTTGATGAATTTGATATTCTTCCAAAATGGGACTATCCCGCATTGGCTAAAGCATTTGGAGCAAAGAGTTACCGTGCTGAAACCGTTAAAGAATTAGACGAGGTACTTCTTAAACTAAAAGAAAAAACAAATCTGCCCACTCTGGTAGAAATTATAATCCCTCAAAAAGACCTGGCACAGCAAATGGAAAGGCTGGGGAACGAATAAAACAACCACCAAAAGCAATAAAAAAAAATTAAAAATATAATATCATGAGCAAGAAAACATACTCTATTTTTGGAGCCGGTGCAGCCGGACTCTATACAGCGTGGAGACTACTTGATGGAAAATCCAAACGCGACAAAAATGAAAAAATGCTGGTTAAAGGCGATGTACTAGAACTCTACGACTGGGGGAAATATGATTTTTCTAAAAAAAATCCCGGTACCAGAGAGGCCGGAGCACGCGTTTGTACTTGGCACTATAAAGACAACAAAGACAATTCGTATCTGGAATTGGGCGGTATGCGCTATTCGTATTGGGACGGTACGCCTAAAGGGGCAGGACATCGTTTAGTCACAAAAACGATAGAAGAACTGGATTTAAAGAAAGATTCCGTTGAATTTAACGAATCTGCTGATCCTTTAATGTCTTTACGTTCCAAAAACATGTATGTCTCAGATGTTAATTCGAACCAGCCGGCTCCTTATTTTGCTAATAATTACGCAGAAGATGCTCCGCCGGATGATGGATTTACCACCATACAATCTGTAGCAATCACCGCAACATCAGGCCCTGTTACCCGTAGAGAATGGTGTAAGTTTTATGAAGAAGGAAGAATCAATATTGATATGCCGGAAAGTTCGATCTTTCAAAAAGGAGATTTACTAAAAGATATTGGATATTGGAATCTTGCCTATGACAGACTTGGACAAGAAGGATTTGGCTATCTGGCAGATGGTAACGGTTATAGCTCCAATGTAGTAAACAGTCATAGTGCCCAGTCGTTTAATGTGAATGACGAGTTTACACCTGGAACCGAATATAAAACGCTGGTAAAAGGATATTCCAGTTTATTTGTTGCCTTATTCGATGAAGTGGAAAAACTGGCCAAACAAAAAGGAATTACGCTGAATTACTTTCCGGATACCCGATTGCGTTCGATTCTGCATACTAAGGCAGGGATTCGTTTTACTACTGCAAAACGTGCAACTCCTGATAAACTTGCCGAAAGTAAAATATGTGATGCTGCATTTTTGGCCATGCCTCGCGCATCCATTGAACTGGTAGCTCAGGCGACACGTTATTCAGACGATGAAGGTCAGGACATATTAAACCATGAAGACGTACAGCTTTATCTGGAATCTGTAATAATGGAACCTTCTTATAAAATAGGAATGTTTTTCACTACGCCATGGTGGAGAACCACCGAAGCCGGAAGCCCGACTTATCCTGCCAAACTAACCAGTTATTTTTTAACGCAGGAAGGAATTGCTAAACTGAAAAAAGAAAAATTCCCTTCTAATTATCTGAAAGCAATAGAAGCAGCAAAAAATCCGGTTATTATTGCGACATCGTTTAACGATAAGGCCAGTTTTATAGCTGCAGTAGAAAATGCAATTCAGGAACGTCTGACTTTTAAAGAAGAAAAGCAAATCTCAGCTATAGCCGAATTAGATACCATTGGTCCAAGTATTACCGATATGCCGATCCGACAAGTGGTCTATTTTGGGGATAACGCCATCAATCAAAAAGGAGAAAAAGTATATGGTATTTTGGCCAGTTATGACGACATTCAGTACACCACATTTTGGAAAGCTTTAGAACTTGGCCCTCATGGAACACGTGAAATTCCGGAGTCCAGAGATTGCCAGACACTTGAAGGACCTCGCTTAGCCACTCCGGTAATGGTTAAAATGCTTCGCTCGCAACTGGCAGCATTACATTTTGGACCACAGACGGATTATTCAGCGGTGCCTGAACCTTTAGAAACGAGATATATGGACTGGTCATTGCCTCCTTTTAATGCAGGATACCACGCCTATAAATCGCACTATAATTTAGGAGACGTACAAAGAAAAATTAGAAAACCTTCACAACTTGTTCCAAAAGCAGACTGCGATATTTTTATCGTGGGTGAAACCTATTCAAACGATCAGGCCTGGGTAGAAGGTGCCTTCTGTACAGCCGAGTCGGTTCTGAATGATTTCTTTGGAATAGAACCTATTATAGACGAAAAATACTATCCGTTTATTTGTCCGGAGTAATAGATTTTATAACCGCTAAGATTGCAAAGATCTACGCAAAGCAGCCATAAGAACGGATGAAAAATCTGTGAAATCTGCATACAACCAATAGGTTAAAAGAAACAACAAAACAGGCAACTATGTTGGAATAGATACAAAATCCAACGTAATTGCCTGTTTATTTATTTGAATAACTCAATAGTTTTATAAAGGAGCAGAAATACGATATTCTTATTTTCTACAATCAGAAGCAAAGAAAAATATCCGTATTAATCCGCGTTTTCGCCTTGGTGAATCCGTCTAATCCGCGTACGATACCACGACATTCTTTCAAACCCACATTAACTATTTGGCAATAAGCTTAAGCGTAAATTCCATTTGCGTATCCTTCTGTTTAAAAAAGTCATCCAGAGTAGGCCATACTTCATAATCAGGCATGATACCGCGGCCTTCCGGCTGGTTCTTTTTTTTAGGAGCATCCTGTACGACATTTACAATTGAAAATTGTGTTTTTACTTTTGAGTTGGGAAGCTCATAAATCAGAGGAGAATGGCCGTTATGGACGTAGTATCCCCCAACAGTTTCGACACCTACGATAGTAACATTATCCACAAATCCTTTTACCAGAGAGGCAAAATGCGAAGCAGCAGATGCCACATTTTCATTAATCAAAAGATAAAGCTTGCCTTTAAAGAGCGGTGATTTAGGATGATAAACCGGATTGTATTTCTGATCCTGAATACTGATGTTGTTTTTGAATACCGGATACAGTGACTTTAGATATTCTTTTCCCGCTTTTAGAGCAGTACTATCCATTCGTTCTGAAGTAGAGATACCCCAAAAATACTTTTCGAGAGGTAAAACACCAGGATCGAAAATTATAGTAGCCTTCTCATTTTCCTTGAAGGATTTATCGGTCAGGTACATTACAGGCTGTTCAAAGTTAGGATCACTGCCTCCCGGATTATTTCGAACATCAATGATCAGATTAGCCACTTTGTTTTTGTCCAGTTGGGTAAAAATGCTATCTAAAAATCGAACATAAGGTTTAAACTTAGGATCGTCTGCTCCATAAGCCATACCAAAAAATCTAAGATTCAACAAACCTGTAGCAGGGTTAATCATACGAAAGCTGTACGGAGATTGCTTTTTATAATCCAGTAAATCAGTAACCGGAGCACTAAACCTATTTTTAAGGTTGGCTGTCCTTTCTTTCAGCGTTACTGCACGAAGTACTGTTTTTTGAAGAGACTCAGATTTTGGGGTACTGTATTCTACCATAAATTCATCACAAAGACCATATTCGAGCAGGTAATTTAATCCAAAGGATTTATTTACACTGGCCGATAATTTTTGGGCAACATGATGGCCATCTGTCGTATAATATTTGTAGAAAGAGCGCATTAATTTTGTGTCACTTATTCCGTTTATACTTTTTATCCTTGAGCCGGGAGGTATATCCGATGCTTGACCGTCAAAAATAATCTGTCCGTTAATATAGACCAGAGGAAAAGGGAAAAAAGACTTCTGTCTGTTCAGAAAATTGATCAGATCGAGATCAGGAATGGTATAGTTGTGTAAACTTCCTTCATAATCCGACAGACGAAGCATTATTTTGTAAAAGTCGATAACCCTCATCGGTTTTTGAATGCTCTTAAAAGCACTGTTGTAAATACTGTCTACCTGTTTTTTCGAATGATATTGATACAAACCGGAATTCGCTTTGTCATTTATTGTACGGAGTATTTTAAGATCTTCCTGTAACTCTTTTGCCGAAAGCATCTTGTTGTAAAGCGCTAAACTATCCTTCATGGTTTTCTGAAGGTTCTGCGCCTGAATTGTAGCAGAAAAAAGAATCAGGGATAAGAACGTAAAAAGTAATAATGGGGTTTTGTTATTCATAAATTAGGTTGGTTATAGGTTAATGGATTAGTGAGTATATTCTATTTTCAAATAAATATCATTTTAGTAATGCTGATTTTAATAATGGCGTTTCCCTCCGGGTCGGGCTGTACGCTAAATCTTTTGCGATAAGAGGTTAAAGGGATGAAAAAAATTTAGGATATCGCAAAAGGATATCGCTGCCATCCCTAACGCGCATCCCATTATTATAAAAATATCGTTCATGAGTTACATCTATTCACTCGTAAAACTACTATTTTTTGGGATCAGGAACAAAAGTCGAAGAAAAAAGGGCTGAAAGCCCGAAAAGCACCAGCATGGCGCGTAGCACTATGAATGAATTAGATTAAGGTATAGAATTGCCCGGAAAGGGCAAAAGCAATTTTTACCGCCTTCAAATCCCCATAAAAAATCCATGCAAATTTGCGTTTTCGCATGGCGAATCAGTAAGATCTGTGTGCTATAATCCAATTAGATTTCTTTCTATACAAATTATCTAATCTTTTTACCCTATTTCGATATTTTATATCTGATCCCTGATTCCCTTTTGTATGGAAATTGTAGAAATGCCTATAAACAAAAAAGCTCCAGATTTCTCTGAAGCTTTTGTTTTGATAAGTAGTCCGTGGGGGAATCGAACCCCCCTTACCAGGATGAAAACCTGGCGTCCTAACCGATAGACGAACGGACCTGCTTTGTTCTTGCGGGTGCAAAAATACAACTGTTTTTAGAATACACAATAAAAATTTTAAAAAATTTTTTCAGGCTTATTCCCGAAACAGTGCCTTTAGAAATAACCCATCACAAATGGATTAAAGTTAGTGTGGTTGTACTTATTTGATTCAGAATTGGTTGTTTTTGATGTAGAAAATGTAAAATAAGATTTTTCTTTTGTTTTAATGAAAAGATAACTTTCAAAAAAAATGAAAAATATTTTTTGAATTATTGGTTTTGAAAGAAAATTCAAACGATTTGTTTGAGGATTTTATTCTTCTTTTTTCAAATCTTCGAGGAGTTTCCTGAAAAACTTTATAATTTTTCTGTGCTTAATGAGCTTCCCTTCCCATAAATGATTATGTTCATTGGGATGAAATTCCGGTTTTATAGATTATAGGCAAAATCATTTTTTATTTCTTCCATCACAAAAGAACTTTGCACATTTGAAATCCCTTTGATAACCGATAATTTATCGATAACAAACTTTTGATATTCGTTCATATCATTGACAGCCACTTTCAGCAGAAAATCATAATTCCCGGACACGTGAAAGCAGCCGGTTATTTCGGGCAATACCAGAATATGCTGTTTAAAAGCATCAATCAATTCCCGTGAATGTACCGCCAAAGTAACCTGACAATACACACTGATTGATTTTCCAATTTTCTCGGCATCCAGCAAAGCAACATAGCTTTTGATATACTGCTTTTGCTCCAGCTTCTTAATTCTCTCAAAAGTAGGCGAGACTGATAAGCCTATTTTTTCGGCAATTTCTTTTGTATTTTGCTTCGCATCTTGCTGTAAAAGCATCAATATTTTTTTGTCTATAGCGTCCATCTCAGAATAATTATATGGTTTCAGAAAAAAGAAATAGTAAATTCAATATTAAAAAACTTAAATATAGCTCAAATATAGAATTATATTTCGAGTTTTGTTATGAATAAAGAATATTAAACCATAAAAAGTACATTTGCAGAAAAACAAATGTTATGACACCGATCTCAGAATCATTATCCATACAAGACAATCAACGTTTAGTCGACTTGAATCGATACATCGAAAATGCCAGAGATAATTTCTTAGGCTATCCGGTATCCAAAGATTTTGATTATTCGGAAATCAATCATTTTTTAAAGTACCCGATCAATAATCTTGGAGATCCTTTTGAAGACTGCACCTACAAAGTACAAACACACGAACTGGAAAGGGAAGTGGTGGGCTTTTTTGCCAAATTATTCCGAGCCAATCCAAAAGATTATTGGGGTTATGTGACCAATGGCGGCTCTGAAAGTAATTTATATGGCCTGTATCTTGCAAGAGAATTATATCCAAAAGCAATGGTGTATTATTCGGAATCCACCCATTACAGCGTGCGTAAAAACATTCATTTGCTTAATATTCCGAGTATTGTTATTCGTTCACAGGAAAATGGTGAAATCGATTATGAAGATTTTGAAAACACGTTAAAACTGAATCGTCATAAACCGGCTATTGTACTGACTACTTTTGGTACCACCATGAAAGAAGCCAAAGATGACGTCTCAAAAATTAAGAATATTCTAAAAGCATTAGCCATACAAGACAGCTACATTCATTGTGATGCAGCTCTATCCGGAAGTTATGGTGCCTTTATGGAACCGCGACTTCCCTTTGATTTTATGGATGGAGCCGACAGCATTTCCATCAGCGGGCATAAATTTATTGGTTCGCCTATTCCAACCGGTGTTATTATCACGAAGCGCTCTAACAGAGATCGAATCTCAAAAGGGATATCCTATATTGGTTCCTTAGATACTACCATTACTGGATCCAGAAATGGACACTCTCCATTGTTTTTATGGTTTACCCTGAAAAAACTGGGGATTGAAGGATTAAAAAAACGTTATTTACACAGTCTGGAAGTAGCAGAATACTGCGAGCAGCGATTAAAAGACATGGGAATTGCGGCCTGGAGAAATCCAAATTCGATCACCGTAGTTTTTCCAAAAATAGCCGAAGAAGTGAAGTCAAAATGGCAATTAGCAACTGAGGGTGATATCTCTCATATCATTTGCATGCCAAATGTAACCAAAGAACAAATCGATCTGTTTATAAACGATGTAGAAAACTGTATTGAAACCCCGGAAGAAATGGCAGAATTCAATTGGTAGTGTTTTAGAATTAGTTGAAGGAGGTTTTATGTCGGTAATGCGTTGAAAAAGAACAATTATTAACAAAAAAAGTTCAGGATGAGTATTGTTGCTTATCCTGAACTGTATAAAGTTTTATGAAAAAATACGCAAAATATCTCTGACTTTGTCCAGCACAATAATTATCAGAAAAGGCAGTTTTGAAACACCTGGAAGTTCTAGTTAGTTTGCTCTCTTATTTGATATTATTTATGTTGTCACGCTTTACCATATATTTTTTCTCGCTCTCCTTCATGCAGCCATTCTGTTGTGGATAATTCTGCTGGCTGAAATTCTATACCAGTACAACCTGCGTCTTCTATTTTTTTTTTTTTAGTTTTTCGGAAACAATGTATCCAATACCACCTTCCGTGTTTAATAAAAGGAAAAAATCAGAAAGAAAATCTTTTTTTATTTTTAATTTAGATATATAAATAAAATCATCTTCATTTTTTATGAGATTTTCAATTTTAAAATCGTCGTCACTTTCTAATTTAATCTTTTCTAGAAATGTACCTTCCTCCGGCTTTCTTTTTCTAATTAAAATTTTTGAGCCTAAATAATCTATAGAATTTGATTCAAAGAAGTAAGGGTGAAAAATCCAATAGTCATCTATTTTTTTATTTTGATATATAACAGGGGATCTAAAAAAATGACCTTTTTCTTTAGAATATTTTTCAAGTATATCTTTTAATTTACCACTAATAAGCAATCTTAGGCTAAACCCCGTGGTTTGAGCATTTATTAAATCTGTTAATTTTGCTTTTCTACTAAGAATTGCGTTCGACACAATTGGTTGAAAATCGATCTTAATAAAATCAATTTTATCAATAAAATTTGGATCTTTCCAAATGTTACAATGATGCTGAGCCTCTGAAACTTGATTGTAGTCGCCTACAATTTTATTATTTAACGAATTGTTTATAAAATAATATTTCATAGGTTAAAAATTTAACTGGTTTATCGGTATGTTTGGATTGTTTTGAATAGCTGTTTTGAATAGCTGTTTTAATATCGCTGATTAAATCCGTCAATCCTTTATATGCTTGATCAGGAGTCATGTTTGGACCATATTGCTTTATAATGCTTTGAAGTCTTCCTTCAACTAAATTATCATAATGCGTATGACTACCATTATGAATAGCGGTACTTAAAGGAGTACCATTTAGAGCATCATTCATGTGAAATGCTTGTTTGCAATTTGCGGCTTTTTGGATTACAGGGTGAATACTCTTTGCCCATGGTATTATATGATGTGCCTGAATACTTGAATCAGTAATATTCAGAACTTTTTTTGCTCTGTGTGATTTTCAAGGACTTAAAAATATTATTAAAGGCTACACTGGACGAAGTCTTCTGACTTCGTCCAGTGTAATAACTATCTGAAAAAGCAGTTTTAAAACACCAAAAAATTCTATTTAATTGCGCTCTTATTTGATATTATTTGTGTTATCAGGCTTTACCGTATATTTTTTCTCTTTCTCCGCCATGAAGCCATTCAAATGTTGATAATTCTACAGGTTGGAATTCTATACCTGTACAGCCTGCATTTTCTATTTCTTGCTTTAACTTTTCAGAAACTACATATTTTACTCCACTTTCAACATATCGTAATAGAAAAAAATCTTCATTTATGCGATCTCTTAAAATGATTTTATCAAAAAAAAAGATTCATTATTCTTAGTAGCTATATCTAGAAGAGAATTAAAACTGTCAAAATTTTCGAATGTTAAATATTCAGTATTTGTATTGTAAGTAAACTTATAATCATCAGTTTTTTTATCATATTGAACTCTACACTTCTTGATATCAACGAAATTATTATTGTCTTCATACATATTTAGAATATAATAATCTTCAATGATTTTTTCTTGATAGAAGATTGGTATTTTAAAAAAATCGAAACCAGTAGCCCTTTTTTTTTCTAATATAGATTTTAGTTTGCCACTTATTAGAATTTTGGATAAAAAACCAATCTCTCCTCTAACATCTATTAAGTCCGTTAAGTTAGAATTTTGATATAAAATCGGATTAGAGATGATTGGATTGATATTAATCTTTTCAAAATTGTATCGATCAATAAAACACGGATCTTCTCAAACAGCACAATGATGAATGATTTTTTTTATCTGAGGATAATGACCTAATATTTTTTTATTCATTGAATGCTCAATAGAGTAATAATTCATGATTTAAAAATTTAATTGATTAATATGTACTCCGGGATTGTTTTTAATAACAATTATTGCTTATTAAAAAAATTCATTCGATCACTTTTTTGTTTTTAGCAGGGCATAAGAGGTACAAGCATAAATCGTTTTCATTGTTTATATATCGAATTATGTTTTTAACTAGAAAATTCCGGTCTTTTATAATTGATAAATTGTAAAAAACTCTATATCTATTGATTTCATCGATATAATCATCAATTATTTTTTTATCATTTTCAGATATTTGTTTTTCATCAAAATTAGATATGCCCAAAAGATAGATGTCTGTATAATCTTGTTTAGTTTTTTTTGAAAATATTCTAGGAATTTTAGATTTGATTTTTTCAAAATTTTTAGAGTTTGTTATAAAAATTTGATATGATCTTAAGCTGTATTCACTTTTTATAAAATGATATTTGGAATGTTTTTTTTCTCCATTTGTTAAAGAGTAGTAGGTTTCTTCTCCGTATACTATCTGTGAAGAAACTAGATTGTAGAAAAATATAAATAGGATGATTAGTATTTTTTTCATTTTTTTAGATTTTAGTTTAAACTCCAAATTCTTATTGATTGAACACCTCCTTTAGGCTGAGTATATGCGTTAGAGATGCACATACCGTTTACTATTGCATCTACATGACCTGAATAACCAGCACCATTTTTCCCAGGGTTTTTATTGATAATTACGTATATGCCTGACTTTCCTTGAAGTAAATTAGCCACCTTTGTGGCATCATTTGCATTATCCCCTTCAAGTTTGTCTTTAGTTTCTCCAAATTTATCAATCATAAATTTATTAAAGCTACTTGCGGACAAAATATAATTCAAGTTATCACCTCCTTTTTGCGTTACTTGTAATGGTGGTTTTCCGTATTTTAGCACTGGTATTGTTATTCCTGAATACAATAATGCTCTCGATCCCCTTATTGCACAAGCATTTGTATATTGATTTTTTGTTTGTTCATTTATGGAACTGTTATAAAGAGAGCCACCTACTAATTTGTAAACTTCGGCAGAACTCATAGAATACCAATAGCCATTTAATTCTATTTTTGGGAAGTTAGTAAGCCATTGGCTTAAAGATGGTAATTCTTGTTTCGTTAGGGGAGTTTCGTAATAAATTAAATTCGGATCGATGTATTCTCCATCTTGCCCTTCGGAAGTTCCCATAAACCAATTTTTAAATTGATGTATCGTTACATTAGGGTTCTGCATTAGATAATTTATTGCCCAATTACAAAAACTTTTAGCTTCATCAGAAAAGTTATTTGAATTCAAATAACTACCTATTATATTCATAGTGTCAGGACGATTTCTTAAAAAAGCAATTTGATCTTTCGATAAACTTAATTGAGTGCCTAAAGTTTTAATCAACGGCATTGTATTTACCGGTACGTATCCGGTTGGAGGAGTTACTTCAGGACAAGGTGCAGCACTTTTTGAAGTATGGGGATGCGGTGGGCGAACATCACCGGCATAATACCAATATTGTCCGTTGCTGCCATAACAGTTAGAATGATCGTGACCGGAACTGCCATCACCACCGCCTTTGTAACCGCCGCTGCTTGGAGGAGAGTTGTACCCCGGAACACTTGTGTTGAATCCTCCTGATGGGAGATTTCCGCCACCTCCGCTTCCTCCACCTGCTGCTGGATTACTCTTTGGATCTGATGATGAAGGAATAAAGATTTTAGCACATGGATCGTCTCCTGCACTGGACTTCGAGGTAAATTTTCCAGTAGTATTGTAACTAACCTGACTTATCTCGGTAGTACCATCAAAATATTTGAAATTAAAATGGTGTGCTTTAAAATTTTCATAATCCTCTGGATTACAAATATATTTAAAAACGTATTTTTTACTTTCTCCCGTTGGCAGTACATTTATAACCAGATTGTAATACACATTTTCAGGAGTGTCTGGATAAAAGAAGCTAATACTGTAATTGGTGACGCTCTTATCGTCAGTCATACTTACAATATCATACATCATAAATATTGGCTCGTTTAGAGTTTCAGTATTACCGGATTTTGAACTGTTTTTTGTTTCATCAGTGTTGATGTATTGCTGAATGTCTGCCGGAAGTTCATTGGCATTAATGAGTTTCTTTTCAAAAGGAACCGATGATTCTGTTTTGGTTTGATGTGGTTCATTTGAATCTTTTTCGCAACTTGTCAAGGCAAGAAAAACAAACGCTAAGGCGTACTTAAATAGCTTTTTCATGATTATTGGCTTTTAATAGTTAGTAAACCGGGGTATATAGCTTGATAAGTTTGTTTTTGCAAAGTATTTAAATTTATAAAAATAAACTTACTTTTTTGTGAAAAAGACAGAAAAATTTTATATTTATTTTATTGTGTAGCTTTGGAATAACTTTTTTGATTTTGGAAAGTAAATATTGTGAACATGAATCTTTAAGCATATTCCACTCATGAATATAAAGCTGTTTCAGAATAGTTTACAATAAAAAAGCTCCAGATTTCTCTGAAGCTTTGTTTTAGTAATGGAAAACGTTGATGTATATAACTAGTTTGTTGAAGATCTTAGTGAAGTTACATCTGTTTAAACTGTCTTTAGTTTTTGACAAGATTTTATAATTGTAATGTGCCAGTTTTACATTTGTATGTTAGAATTTGAATGGTGTTTGATTGCCAGCTATGATTGCTATTTTTAATATTGAGGCTAAGTACCAGCCAAGGCTCTTACGTCTATTATTTCCAGTTACCTGACGTCCCAGTGGTATTTCCATAAAAGTATTAAGTGGGTCATTGAGTTGCAGTTGCTGAAACTGATATTGTCGTGTGGACACATTGTAGCTTTTGCATGATGTGACAACTGCTTCTGCATCAGGATGAACTGAAATGAATGTGACCAATTCATCAATTAAATTGCGAGTATCAGTTGCAGACCAAAAAATAATTTTTCGATCATTTTTAATTAAAATACAGGAAAAGTCAGTCGGATCAATCTTCGTGAAATTGCTAATTTTATAACCAGTTGATATGAGATAATCTTTATAACGAGTTATGGAAGGAGTTTTACCAGAGCCAGAAGGACCAGAGAATAAAAGAAAGTTCATTTTTGAGATTTAGATAATGTTATATAAAAATATAGTTATTAATAATGGTTAATTATTGAACTAATATAAACAAAAAGCTCCAGATTTCTCTGAAGCTTTTGTCTTTGTAGTCCGTCTTGGTGAAGACTTGAATACGTATAGAGATTTACTTACTTTGTTTTAATTGAGTAGAGTCTACTCTTGTTGGCGTATCTTTTCCGCTAATAATCGAAGAAGAACTTACTGCAATTGATTTTATGATTTGAGTCATGTTATCAATATCTAACGTTTCAAATTCATCATCGGCCGTGTGATACGTAGGCTCATTATCCATTTTTGAAGTAGAAATAGTGTGAGCAGGGGATTAAGTACGGCTTTAATCATTGACGGTGTATATAGAATTGGAACGAATTCAGCAAGGTTAGGGATGTATTTATATGGAGAAAACAAGATGGGTGATGCGTTACCAAGTAGTGGAGGAGCGTTAATAGGATCAGTAATTGATGGGATGAATGGTGGGAAATTTGGTGAAACAGGCTCATGGCAGAAGGGACTTGGCGCTGCAAACGATATGGCATCATTTTTAGTAACTGGTGGAAATGGTCAGGCATATGCATCATTTTTGGAACTTAGTACTTTTTATGGGTATGATACTATTTATTATGGAGGTGCAATTGTTTCTAATTGGTACACTATAATTTCTTACATACCTGCAAACCCTAAAAAATAAAGAATTTTAGAAAAAAATATAAATTATGAAATACTACTCAAATAATGAATTGGTAACTTGGTTTAAGCGATATGAGAGACAAAATCTAAAAATTACCATACTTTTAATAATTTTCGCATGTTTAGCAGGAGTTGGTTTTTTCTTTGATGGACAAAAGGAAATTGATAACAAATTTATTTTTGGCTCGGGAGGATTGGTTTTAATAATTGTTTTCTTTTTGTATGCTTATTTGAATTCTGGTGCTCTAACAAATAAAACAATCAGAGAGATATCATTTACAGATTCTGAGATTGTTTTTTCTACTTTTTCTTATAAATTGTTTGCATTATACAGAATTAAGGAAAAAGAAATTGTAGTAGATTTGCCGGCTTTTAAATTTATAAAGAGTGAATATCCTGTAAATAATAAAAAAGTTAAACTTCAAAAAGAATGTTTTATAATAACAAATAATGGCATTGAGTTTTTTTTATTGTTTAAGTATTTTAATGATGATCTTTTAACTCAGATAAAAAATGAATAAATGTTCAGAAATGAAAATTTAGCTCTATCTCTCCGGTTAGCACCACTGTTCCGCTCGTGAACGTAAAGTTTCTTCAGAGACGGTCAAAACAAAAAAAGCTTCAGATCTCTCTGAAGCTTTTGTCTTAATAGTTCGTCGCGACGAAGACTCGAACCTGTGTAATGATTTACTTGCTTTGTTTTAATTGCGTAGTATTGACTCTTGTTGGCGTATCTTTTCCGCTAATAATCGAAGAAGAACTTAGTGCAATTGATTTTATGATTTGAGTCATGTTATCAATATCTAAGGTTTCAAATTCATCATCGGCAGTGTGATATGTTGGCTCATTATCCATTTTTGAAGTAGAAATGGTGTGAGCAGGAACTCCAAGTCTGGCTAAAGTAGCATTGTCTGAGCGGTAGAATAATTGTTGATCCGGATAAGGGTCTGCATAAAAATTAAAGCTTGTTCCAGTTAAATTAGTTTGTAAAATCTGCCCCATATTCGACTTTTCGAAGCCTGTAATGTAAGCAGAGTTTTTGCCCCATTTCGATTCTGTTCCTATCATTTCAATATTGAACATCGCAATCACTTGTTCCGGCGCAAGCTGTTTAGAAAAATATTTGGCTCCATAACCACCTAATTCTTCCGCTGTAAATGTGGTAAAAATAATAGTACGCTCGTTGTTGTTTTGTTTTTTAAAATATTTCGCAAGCATAATTACTGCTGTTGTTCCGGCAGCATCATCATTAGCTCCATTATAAATAGAATCCGTTGCAGGATGCGGAGCACCTTCTTCAGGAGAGCCTACACCAATATGATCATAATGCCCTGAAAAAATCACATACTCATTTGGTTTCGTTTTTCCGGGTAATATTCCAACAACATTATTCAATGCTTTTTTAGAGATTGTATTCGTTTGTTCAACAGAAAAAGTGGTCGCTTCTGTGGTTCCAAAAACAAACACAACCGTATTGTTTCCCGGATTAGCAGTTATTCGATCAATATGTTGAATATTTGGTAAAATCTTATCAAATGAAGAGTCAACTAAGACCAAAAGATTTTTTGCACTTTTATAATATTCATTAAATTTCTCGCCAAAGCTGTCTCCTTTATTGATTTTTACAATGGAAACATCGCTTTTTTCCGTTAAAGAAACTTGAGGGAGGTAGGAGAAGGTTACAACCTGATTGTTATTTATTTCTTTACCATCAATAGTAATTTTTGAAGAAACGGCTTTAGAGGCAGTCATCGAAAATTCTTGTCTGTAATTTGGTGCTGAATTGAAAGTTTGCAAACCAATTTTCTTAAACTCAGATTCTATAAAGGCGGATGCTTTTTCAATACCGGGAGTAAAAGTTCTTCTGCCTTGCATATCATCAGCCGAAAGTATTTTCTCTATGCGACTTACTTCTTTGTTCGTAATAATTTTATCTATCGATTGTCCATGTACATTAAAACATTGACTTAGAACAAACATACTTACAATAATTTTTCTCATATTTTAGTTTTATAAATAAGGTTTTAGTTAATTCAAAAGTATGTTATTTATTTGCAAAATGTAACGCTGGTAAAAGTTTTTAATTTAAAAAAAAACTGAAAACATTACCCGTTATGCGAAGTGTTCATCTGCAACGCTGTGCGAATGTCTCTGACTTCGCACCTGCAAGATTATAATCGTCCTATCTTAAAATAAGCCAGCTCTTCTTCATTTCTGATCAGATTATTTAATCGTTCAAATCCGGCTTTTTGCAGTACATTTTGTGATCCGGTGTTATGGAGATCTGTTATGGCTACAACTTCTTTTGTATTAGTATTTGCAAAACTATATTGTGTTATTGCTTTGCATACTTCTGTAGCAATGCCTTTTCCCCAATATTCCCTGCTGAGTACATACCCAATCTCTATTTGGTTTATGTTGTGTATAAAAATACGAGCAACACACATTCCTATGAAATTATTGTTTGTAGCGTCAAATATCGCCCATCGACTAAGATTTTTCTTTTCATAGTTTTCAAGCAATTCATTAAACATCTCTACATATCTTTCCGGTGAAGTATCAGGAAGGTACTGTGTAACTTGATTGTCTTTAAAAAGATTTAAAAATGTTTGTTGCTCTTGAGGTAAAAATTCTCGAATAATAATTCTTGGGCTTTGATAAAGAGTAGACATTGGTTATAGTAAGATAAAAAAATTAGAAGTTGTTAGCTAAAATTATGAGCAGATTTGTTTTTGTAAATACAGTCAAATTTACAGAAAATAAATAGAGAAAACTTTTCGCTTTTTAAAATGTTTAATGATTTTTGGGCAATCTCGTTCTTCGAAAAGTTCTTTGTGAGAAGCTGCACAAATGTCCCTGATTTTGCACTCATGTTGGTACGAAAAGTATTCAACAGGTAAAAAGCCGATTTGATGATTTATGAAATAAAAAACCTATTTTTGAGAACAAATAAAAACTGATATTTACCAGACATCGGCTCAATTTAGGGTAGATAAAACTGATATGGTAAGAGATATATACAAATTAGTGGCTAGGCTGCGGAAGAATAAATAATCAAACACATTTTTTTAACACAGGGATGAAAACAATAAAATTCAGAAATTGGGAACTTATTGTAAATGACGAATTGACTAAATTAACTTATGAAAAGGTTGAAATTGGCAATGCTGACAGTTGTGTTTGTAATGAATGTAAAAACTATTCAAATTATCGTGAAAATGCCTTCCCCGAAGAAATTAAAAATCTGTTTATAGAAATTGGAATTAACTATAGGAAAGAAAGTGAAGTAACCAGATATTGTAAGCAGAATAACGGATTACATCTTTATGGTGGTTGGTTTCATTTTAAAGGAGAATTTATCGGTAAAAACTGCGAAGTTCCTGTACGAGAAAATAGCTTTACATTTGAGTTAACTAAAATTGAAGAAAATTTTAGTATTGGATTTCGCAACGATAATGCTTTGTCATTTTTTGAAGACGGAAAAAATCTTGTGCAAATTGAATTTGAAACTGAAATTCCTTGGACAATTGATAAAGAATTAGAAGCTGACTTAATGTAAATAGAAAGTCCAGCTACTAATAACTACTACAACGGATTTGGGCAATAGGCTTAATGGAAAGTTGGTTTTGTATTTGGGGTGATTTGGTAAATCTGAAAATAGGACTTAATTTAGTTCCAACTCCCCTGTAGTAGCGGGACGTTAGGCGACATTCACACGTATTCACTTAAGAAAGAAATTGGACAATTCAAACAAAAAATTAATAACTCCAGAAGAAGTTGAAGTAAATCAAGTTTTCTTTGAGAAATGTGCTTTAGAGCATCGAGAACTTGCGACCCAACTAATCTTTGAGTTAGCAGGGCTTTTAAAGATTGACATTTCAAATGAAATTCCCTATTTAGCTTTTGTCAAATATTGGCAGAAAAATGGACAAAGTGGAAAAATGAATAACTGGAAATTCTTTTTTCATGGTTTTCACTGTAGCTTTGAAAATGTTGTTACAAATCAATATATTGAAGTTCCTATTGTCTTTGGATTAGAATTTGGTGACCTAGACCCTTATTTCTTCACTCAATACATAAAATCGACTTCTGGATATTTTCCAATCCCACTAGTGATAAATGATAATTACAAAGATGGTAAAACGATACTAGAGACGATGTTATCCATTGGTAAGTTTGAGAAAATTAATTCAAACTGGCCAAATCATTACGGAACTGTAGTAAAAAATAGACCAGATAAAGTTGAAATAATCACATTTGAAAACCCATTAGAAAAGTCAAACGACAAAATAAAAGTTGAAAAAAAGGGAAAGTTTGATCTCTGGAAACTTTTAAAATTAAAATAAAACGCCCCTCTATGCGAAGTTTTCATCTGTAACGCTGTGCGAATGTCTCTGACTTCGCATCCGCAAAGTGACTAAGTTTTCTTGTAGAAGATGTAATTTGAAAACGACTATTAATCTAATTAGAATTAAGAAAAGTCGGGAGACTTATACGGGTTTAAGGTCTATGAGAACTAAAGGTTAAAAATGCAAAGTCAGGAGACTTTGCGTAGCGGGGTGCTGCCTATGCTGAGTATACTAAAACCGGAGACTGGAATGCTGCATCAAATAATGCAGGAATAAGTTTTGGTACGACTGTAAAGACCGATTTCGGTTATGATAATTCTAAAAATCATATTTCTGGAGTTGTTCAAAATGAATCTATTGGAAAAACAGTACAAAATAATGCAGCTTTTTATTATAATGCTTTAGATGGAATACAGTTTAATGATGGGGCAATAAAACACAGAAAAGATTTTGCGTTGACATTTAAACCAAGTAATGCAAATGCAGAATATTTTGGATACAAAAACGGAAAGTATCATATCAATTTTGATATAACAGATTTTGAAGTTACAAAATCAAATGTACGTGCTTTAACAATTCATGAAGCATATGGTCATGGAGATATAAACTACGGAGACGATAAGAAAAATCATTATCGAGCATATACGGCAACAATAGACAGTAAATATTGGGAGACAACGACCTATGAATTCAAGCATAATCAAGTTCAGAAAATGTGGTCATATTTCTACAATGAAGTAGGTAATCAAAGGATGCGAGAGAAATATATGATAGAATATGATAAATATATTAAAAGAAGATGATAAAACAGTTATTAACGCTATTATTATTGATAGTATCAATTGATTCATATTGTTGCGATTGTAAAACTATTTCTAAAGAAGAAGAATATATTAATTCTGATTTAATTTTTTTAGGAAAAATTATTACTGTTAACGATAAGTTTTTCGAAATAAAAACATTAGAAGTTTATAAAGGGAAAACAATAAAAAAGATTAAATCTTATATAAGTGATTGTGGTATTCATCCGCATAAAGGAGAAATATGGCTTTTATATTCAAAAAAAAATGATAAAAATGCGTTTTTTATTAGTACTTGTGGAAATTCAAGAAGCTTTTCAAAACCATTCATTTTAAATGATGCAAATTTGCCACCACCACCATTATTTGATAGCTCTGTTTCTTTGAATGAATTAAATGAAAAAAACTATTTTAAAATTGCTTCATTGCAACTAAGATTAGATATATTAAATTTGAGAGAAAATAAAAGACAAAACGAATTAATAGTTCTTAGAAGCAGTTGTGAGAGTCTAGAAAATCGAATAGAATTGTTAAAATTGATTCTAGGATCGATAATTATTCTTGTGGTCTTTTTTGTTTTTAGGGGGCTTAAATCCAGTTGATTGAAACAAATAGCTCTACAAAGAGTTACTTATGAAAAATTGCGCAAATGTCTTTGACTTTGCGTAGTTTTTTTTGATACTGTAAAATGTAGTTTTTCTAAAAATCTCAATCGTAAATGTATAGAAATAAATACTGGTTTTAGAAAATACAGTTTATTTCGAATTTGAGTTAAAGTCAGAGGTTTTATGACGTTTTCGTTTTTTATATTAGATTTTTTTTAAGAAGTTATGCAAAGCCGGAGATATTTGGGTTTTATTTATGAGAATATTTCGAAGAGCGAGGTATTATTGAATGAGTAATATTTTATAACAGGAATTATATAGTGCCAGAGGGGCGTATCATAGGTTTTGGACAATTACAACATTTTCAAAAAAAATAGCGTTATGAATGATGGTTATGATTTGATTCAGCTTAAGTTGTTGGTAAATGAAGTTTTTGGGATAGATAATATCAATTTGGACACAGTAGTAAATAAACTCCAAACAGTATCAGAAGATAATGATCGGTTTATAGTTTTATTTAAGACCAAATTTAAAATAGACATGAATACTTTTAATTATTATGAATATTTTGATGAAGATGAATTTATATTGATTTCAATTTTTAGGAGAATCTTTAGAACTAAAAAAGAAAAGAAATCATTAACTGTGGAACATTTGTTATCAATTATAAATAAAGGGGAATGGTTTGAACCTGATCTCTAAGTATACCGTTCCCGCTCTACAAAGAGCCTCTTATAAAAAAGCTATGCAAATGTCACTTAACTAGGGAAAACTTCTCATTTTTTAAAATGTTTAATGATTTTTGGGCAATCTCGTTCTTCGAAAAGTTCTTTGTGAGAAGCTGCACAAATGTCCCTGATTTTGCACTTGTAATCGAAATTCTAACATAAACAATAATGCTTTAGATTTCTCTGAAGCGTTGTTCTAGTAACGGGAAGTATTTAAATCCCTAACCGATTTAGATACTATTATTGTATTATGGGATATGTATCTTAAATTTCGAGGTTATGCGTATTTTTGTTGCACACATCAATAAGTCATTATACTTTATGAAAGCACGAAAGCGAATAGAAAAGGCAACAGGAATAACTCAATTTGATATAACCGGCGATATCATTCCTAAGGTTGGTGCAGGTGGCGTGACTTTTGTAAATATATTAGCTGACTTTGAATATGTCTTAACAAATACTCTTTTGGACAGAAATATTCATAAAGTTATTGATCATACATTAGACAATGAGCACTTATATCTTACACTAAAAACATGTAACAACGAGTTTAAGATTGAGATAGACATATTCACAGGTAAAATATGTTCTATGGTCTGTGAACAGGGTTATCGAGGAAAACTATTAAATGGTTTTGGGATTGGTTCGAGAATTAGTGAAATTATAAAAGCTGACAGTAATTTTGGTTTTGATCTCGATCATAGTTTTTTTGTAAGAAGTCCCTTTGACGGATTGGTAATATATGCACCTGTAGAACTTGTTGATAAGATCTATAATGCTACAATTGAGGGCAAAGTTATACCTGACTTTAAAATTGAAACTATTGAAATTCTTTCAATGGACTTTGCT
Organism: Flavobacterium sp. CFS9; assembly: GCF_041154745.1. Taxonomy (NCBI): domain Bacteria; kingdom Pseudomonadati; phylum Bacteroidota; class Flavobacteriia; order Flavobacteriales; family Flavobacteriaceae; genus Flavobacterium; species Flavobacterium sp. CFS9. The sequence goes on from NZ_AP031573.1 coordinate 2,986,685, forward strand.
AAAGAATACTTCAATGACACACTTTTTATTGAATGACAAGAAAAGGATTTATTTAAATTTAATTTGTTATTTGTTTTAAACAGACAAAGCTTCAGATTTCTCTGAGGTTTTTTTACTTGTAGCGAAAGCAGGACTCGAACCTGTGTCCGCCGCGGCGGATATGAGCCGAAGAGCTATAATTTTTGAATAAGATCTTTGATAAATTCTCTTCCGATTCCGGTTTTTAGATATTTCTCTCTTTTCATTGCCTCAGATTTAGAATTAAAAAATTCTACATGAATTACTTTCCATGGTCTGAATTTTAGGGTATAACCTTTTGTTTCAAGAAGATTGTGAGATTTGAATCTTTCAATTAAATTAGAAGCAAAACCGGTATAGGTTTTATTGAACTTTTCTGAATACAGAATGTAAACAACGAATTCTTCCATAATATGAAATTGTTATAAACAAAAAAACACCACTTGTTGAAGTGGTGTTTTACTTAGTAGCGGGAACAGGACTCGAACCTGTGACCTTCGGGTTATGAGCCCGACGAGCTGCCTACTGCTCTATCCCGCGATGTTTCGGGTGCAAAGATACGCCGTTTTTTGAGAAATCCAACGAAAACATTAAAAAATGTTTTATTTTCTGTATTGAGTTGATATGACTACCTTTGCACCCGAGACCTTTAGGTCAAATGGTCCTCAGTACAATTAAATCATACACAAATGTCACATAAAGCAGGTTTTGTAAACATCATCGGGAATCCAAACGTTGGAAAATCAACATTGATGAACGCCTTTGTTGGAGAAAGATTATCGATCATTACTTCAAAAGCACAAACAACACGTCATAGAATCTTAGGAATCGTAAATGGCGAAGATTTTCAGTTGGTACTTTCAGATACGCCCGGAATTATAAAACCGGCTTATGAAATGCAGGAGTCGATGATGAACTTTGTAAAATCGGCTTTTGAAGATGCAGATATTTTGATTTATATGGTCGAAATAGGGGAGCAGGACTTAAAAGATGAAGCTTTCTTTAATAAAATCATCTATGCTAAAATTCCGGTTTTGCTATTGTTGAATAAAATCGACAACTCCAATCAGGAACAATTAGAAGAGCAGGTTGCTTTTTGGAAAGAGAAAGTGCCAAATGCTGAAATTTTCCCGATCTCGGCTTTACAGAATTTTAATGTGCCGGAAGTTTTTAGCCGAATTATCGAATTGTTACCGGAATCACCTGCTTATTATCCGAAAGATCAATTGACAGACAAACCGGAACGTTTTTTTGTGAACGAGACTATTCGTGAGAAAATCTTATTGAACTACAGCAAAGAGATTCCGTATGCGGTTGAAATCGTAACAGAAGAGTTTCTGGAAGACGATAATATTATCCGTATCCGTTCGGTAATTATGGTAGAGCGCGATACACAAAAAGGAATCATTATCGGACATAAAGGTGCCGCTCTGAAAAAAGTGGGAATGGATGCCAGAATAGATTTAGAGAAATTCTTCGGAAAACAAATTCATATCGAATTGTACGTAAAAGTGAATAAAAACTGGCGAAGTAATGCCAATATGCTGAAACGATTCGGGTATAATCAATAAAGAGTTTTCAGTTTTCAGTTGCAGTTTTCAGGTTTGTGAGATGTGATACGTGAAATGTGAGATGTGAGATGTAAAATTGAAGCGATGTGTTTTTTCGGAACAATTTCTTATTTATCCGTTTCACATATCACATTTTACATTTAACAAATCTCAAGAAAAAAGAACAAAAATCTTAGGTACTTAGAAACTTAGCGACTTAGTCACTTTTTTAACTACCTTTGCAAAAAAATTAAACAAAGCATTTTAGATTATAAGTGATAGATTTTTAAGAACCTAAAAATCTAAAATCTAAAATCTAAAATCTAAAATTTACACAAATGAATAACATTGTTGCGATAGTAGGAAGACCTAACGTGGGGAAATCAACCCTGTTTAATAGGCTGATACAAAGAAGAGAAGCTATTGTAGATTCAGTATCCGGGGTTACCCGTGATAGAAACTATGGTAAAAGCGAGTGGAACGGAAAAGAGTTTTCTGTAATTGATACGGGTGGATACGTTCGCGGATCTGATGACGTATTTGAAGGTGAAATCCGTAAACAGGTAGAACTGGCTATCGACGAAGCCGATGTTATTATTTTTGTAGTGGATGTTGAAGAAGGTATTACACCAATGGATGAAACAGTGGCCAAATTGTTGCGTAAAGTAACAAAGCCTGTTTTGTTAGCGGTAAACAAAGTAGACAACGCGATGCGTGAGAAAGACGCAGTTGAATTTTACAATCTTGGTCTTGGAGATTATTTTACTTTCGCTAGTATTTCAGGAAGCGGAACAGGAGATTTATTAGATGCTTTAATTGACGCATTTCCTGAGAAACCGGTTGTTGAGGTTAAAGAAGATTTACCACGTTTTGCAGTTGTAGGACGTCCGAATGCTGGTAAATCAAGTTTTATAAACGCTTTGATCGGACAGGATCGTTATATAGTAACCGATATTGCAGGAACTACCCGTGATGCAATTGATACAAAATTTGACCGTTTTGGTTTTGAATTTAATTTAGTAGATACTGCGGGAATCCGTCGTAAAGCTAAAGTGAAAGAAGATTTAGAGTTTTATTCTGTAATGCGTTCGGTTCGTGCCATCGAGCATGCAGATATCTGTATATTGGTTATCGACGCAACCCGTGGATTTGAAGGGCAGGATCAGAGTATTTTCTGGCTGGCTGAGAAAAACCGTAAAGGAGTTGTAATCTTGGTAAACAAGTGGGATTTGGTAGAAAAAGATACCATGTCGACTCGTGATTACGAAGAGAAAATCAAAAAAGAATTAATGCCTTTTACTGATGTGCCAATTTTATTCGTTTCGGCTTTAACCAAACAACGTTTGTTGAAAGCATTAGAAGCTACAGTTCAGGTTTTTGAAAACAGAAAACAAAGAATTGCTACTTCAAAATTCAACGAATACATGTTGAAAGTAATTGAAGCTTACCCGCCTCCGGCAACAAAAGGAAAGTATGTGAAAATTAAATATTGTATGCAGTTGCCAACGCAAACGCCTCAGTTTGTGTTTTTTGCCAACATGCCACAATACGTTAAAGAACCTTACAAACGTTACCTGGAAAATAAAATTAGAGAAAATTGGGATTTCGCAGGAGTGCCAATTGATATTTATATCAGAGAGAAATAAAAGTAAAAGTCCTCCTAAAGAGGACTTTTTTTATGCCTTGTTGTTAATTCAAACTATTTTTGCAATCATACTATTTGACCGAATGTTTCGTTCATAATAAACCTTTTAGCTCTTATGGAGTCTTACTGTCTCAAACGAACCATTTTCATGACCAAATATTTATATTTCCTGATTACTTTCCTTTTTTGTTATGCGGCGAGTGCCCAAAATGATATTGTTATTAAAGGAACCGTAGTAGATATCAATACACAATTGCCGCTTGAGCTGGCAACGGTTTATTTTACCACGGTTAAAGATTCTACCGTAATCGAATATGCAACAACCGATAAAAATGGGGCTTTTAGCATTACCACTAAAAAGTATGATAAACCTGTTTTTCTTAAGGTTAATTATATGGGATATCAGCCTTATTTTGAGGAAGAAAAGAGCCTTCAGGAGAGTAAGGATTTCGGGAAGTTGTATTTGCTTGAAAATGTAAACGCCTTAAAAAATGTCGTGATAAAAAGTGAAGCACCGCCAATTACCATTAAAAAAGACACTTTAGAATTTAATGCGGCTTCCTATAAAGTCCGTCCGGACTCCAATGTAGAGACTTTATTGAAACAATTACCGGGTTTTGATGTGGGAACAGATGGAAAGGTGACGGTAAACGGTAGAGAAGTCAATCAGGTTCTGGTGAACGGGAAAACTTTCTTTGGTAAAGACGGTGCGATTGCGTTAAAAAATCTGCCTGCGGAAATAATTAAAAAGGTTCAGGTGTCTGATTTTAAAACGAAGAAAGAAGAGCTCTCCAGGCAGGAATCAACTTCGGATTTTTCAAGTATCAACATTACAATTGACGAAAAGAAGAACAAGGGGTACTTTGGAAAAATATTGGGAGGTTATGGCTCCGACGATCGTTATGAAAGCAGTCTGATCTTGAACTTTTTTAATAACAAACAGAAAATTAGTCTTTTGGCTTCTTCCAACAATATTAATTCCACAAGTTTTGCGATGGATGAGGTTTTTGATACGATGGGAGGCGGACGAAATAGTAAAGGAAATAGCAGTTCGGGCAGTGGCAAAGGAATTACACAGTCTAATTTAGTAGGACTTAATTACTCCGATGACTGGTCGAAAAGCTGGTCGGGAATGGGAAGTTATAATTTTTCGAATTCCGTTACTAATAATGACAGTAAATCCGATCAGGTGAGTTTTTTACCTACTGGAAATATTGCTACTTCGGCCGATTCTAAAACCAGAAATGAAAATACCGGAAACAACGCGAATTTTGAGTTAGAATATAAAATTGATCCCACAACCCGATTGGTCATAACGCCAAAAGTCAATCAGTCCCGTTCGAATAATAACTCATCTTCATCGAGTTTTTCGGAAGATGAAAATGGAAATTCTCTGAATGAAAGTACTGCTAAATCCTACTCGGAAAGTACGAATACAAGTTTGGGGAATACCATCAATTTTAATAAAGCTTTCAAGAAGGACTATCGCAATTTTAATCTTTCTTTTGACAGCAATAACACCAGTACAGACAGCGAAGCCAGGAATCTTTCGCAGACTATTTTTTATCAGGACAACAAACCTAATGACGATAGAAATCAGAAAAGCCTAAACAACAATAAAAGTGATGTTTATTCTCTCGAACTTGAATATACAGAGCCGGTGACAGATTCTTTAAGATTAAGATTCGGATCAAATTTTGCCTGGAATAAAGAGATCAAAGATGCAAAAACATTCGATTTCGACAACGCAACACAATCGTATTCAAGTTTGAATGAATCGTTAACGAATTATACCACTTCAAAGCAAAATTCCTTCAGTCCGAAAGTTGGGATGACCTGGCAAAAGCGAAAATTTACTGTTAATTTAAACAGCAGAACTGCAATTGTAGAGTTTGACAATCATTCCTTATACCTTAATAATGCTACCGATTTGAACAAACGATATCTTTTGCCTTATGGGGATTTTCAGGTTCGATACAAATTTAGCCGTTCGAAAAATTTGTCATTCAAATACGATTATTCCAATGCGCTTCCTACAGCGGTTCAATTAATGCCGGTTTTAGATTTAACGAATCCGTTAAATACAATTACCGGAAATCCTGATTTGAAGCCTATTGAAAAAAACAGTGCTAATTTTAGTTTTAGAAACTATGATTTCCGTACGCGTTCCGGTTACAGTTTGTTTGTAAAAGGAGATTATTATAACAACGATGTGGTTTCGACTTCAATTTATGATGAAAGTGGAAAGAGAACTACTACCTATACTAATATCTCAGGAACTTACACAACTTCGATTGGTGGAAACTGGAATCAGTCAGTAAAAAGAGATGCTCACCTTTTTAGATATGGTTTGGGATTGAATGGAAGTTATTCTTTTGATAAAGGATTTACCAATGCCATCATGTATAATGCGAAATCAACAGCGATTACTCCAAAAGTTAATTTAAGCTATGAGTATGGTGAGCTGTTAATCATTTCACCATCTTATAGTTTGTCTTATAACGAAACCAAGTACGAGAATTCTTCAAGAGATGCCAGTTCAAACGTGGTGCACAAAATCAATTTGCAGACGACAAGTTACTGGCCCGAAAATCTGATTTTTGGAAATGATTTTGGCTACACTTATAATTCGAGTATTTCGGGTAATTTCAAAAAAGATTTTTATCTGTGGAATACAAGTCTGGCCTATGGTTTCTTTGATAAAAAAGTGTACGCCAAAGTAAAAGTTTATGACGTTTTAAACCAAAATCAAAGCGCAGTAAGGACGATTTCGACGACATCAATCCGTGATGAAGAAAACACTGTTTTGAAACGCTATATTATGTTCTCAGTAAGTTATAAAATAGGTAATTTTGCTGCTGAAAAAGGGAAAAAGAAAAGGCAAAGAGAGGACTTTTAATTTCCTGCTGAAGGAGTGATGGGCTTCTAGATTTTTGGAATTTGGAATTTAGAGCCTGCTATTTGAAAATTTAAATCCTGGGTTTACGATTAATTCTGTGATAGAAAGTAAATCGGATAATATCCCTGTCATAAAAATCGACTCCGCTGGCTCGTCTTTGGAAGTTTTTCAGGTAGCCTAATTCCAAACCAACATTAGGATTGAAATGATAACGTAAAGCAGTATAAATTCTGTTTTGGTCAAAGGTATTTCGTTTGTTGTCTTTGCCGAAATTAAACATGATTTCGTCCGAAAGAGTAGCTTTTAAACTCTGTTTTTCTTTTTTCCAGAGATCAAATGTGGCTTGTAATCTATAGCGGAATCGGTAAGCAAAAGAAAAATCGTTTAGTAGTTCTGTTTTGGTTGCTTTTTGAAAGAATCGTTCTTCCAGTTGGAAACGGTTGTGAAAGGTAATTCTAGCAGCATCATGAATAAAAGTGACATCCTGCTGCATTCGATATTCCGGAATTGAAAAATCCGGATCAAGCTTTGGATCCTGCGTATTTACATTGAAATAAGCAAAACCGGCTCCCAAATCGATGTTTTTATGAATTCGATATCTTCCCTGAAGTCTTATAACAAATAAATTTTCATGAATAGGATTGACAAAACTTCTGTTGTCAATTTCAGAATGAACCGCCCACTTTTCACTGATAGGTAAAATGTTATAATACCTGATCCAGGTTAAGGTTTGGTGGTCTGTTTTTGTCAGGTTCTGAGCCATTAAAAATGGGCTTACCAAACCAAAACAGAATAGTAATCTGAGAACTTTCATCCAGTTTGTATCAATTCAAGGCGCGAATATATACAAATTGAGATAATTACAGTTGGTAAAGGCTTGATTTTTAAATTGGATTTGAATTCGATTTTGTGATTTTTTGAATGTGTTGGATATAAAAAAAACGAGGTAAGTTTTAAAAACCTGCCTCGTTTAGTTTAAAATTAACTAATTGGTTATAATGAATATTTTAAAGTGATACCATAGGTTCTTTGATCACCAAGTACAGCGGCGTATTGTCCTGCATTTCCACCGGCAGGCAGCAATTGCTCATAATAATCTTTGTTTAATAAGTTACGGCCCCAGAAATGAATAGATAATCCGTCTGATGCACGAAACCCTAAACGAGCATTAAAAATAGCATACCCCGGAACCACTAAGTATTTTGAAGCAGAAGGACTTGATGAAAATTCAGAACGTGCATAAGAATCAACGGCAAGGAAAATTTTCCCTTTATTTCCAAAGAATTTCGCATTGTCAGAAAGCTCACCTCCTAAAGATCCTGCCCATTTTGAAGCACCAGGTAAAGTTGATCCCGAAACATCTTTAAAAGCTACAGGAGCTCCTGTCTCTTCTAACGGAAGTGGTGCATTGGTAAACTTAACATATTTTCCATCAGTATAAGTGGCGGCTGCATTTACAGTCAGGTGCTGGCTAAAAACAAAGCTGGCATCAAGTTCAACACCTCTTACACGTACTTTATCGGCATTGGCAAGGTAACCGCGGTTTACACCAAGTTCGGCAGCCTGAACATTCGTTTGAAAGTCTTTGATTTCTGTATTAAAGAAAGTCAGGTTAAATATAGAATTCTTGAACGGAGAAGTTTTTACTCCAACTTCATAATGATTTACTTTTTCAGGTTTGATTACTGCCAGATCCAATAACGGTAGTCCTTTAGAATCTGTTGGAAGTCCTGCAACATTCACACCCACAGGTTTGTAGCTTTTAGCGTAAGTAGCATAAGCGTTGATTTTATCAGATGCTTTATAAGATACGGTTATGTTTCCTGAGAAATCGGTATTGTCTGTATTCGAAGCAAAAGACTGGTCAGAGTAAACTGATTTTTTAAGTGCCAGTAAAGCCGGATCAGTAGTTTGAAGACCACCGTAAGTAGTACGGCTGTATTGAGCATCTTTTTTGTCGAAGTTGTATCTTACACCCGGTAATACATGTAAACGCTCGGTAATTGCCCAGTCAACCTGGCCAAAAACAGCGGCACTGGAAGCTCTGATTCTGGCATCTGTTTTAATCCCGTATCCTTCAAAAAGACCCGGAGTTTTCCATAAAGGACTGGTACTGCTTTGTGAGAATCTCCACTGTGCATTACCGGATTCTTCTGTTCCGTCAGTCTGCGAAGTCTGATCAATAAAGAAGGCACCAACAACACCGCTAAGTTTAGAAGTCAGCTGACCTGCGTAACGTACTTCCTGTGTAAATTGAGTCTGTCTGGTTGGGTTTTGAGATTTAGCCAAAACTTGTAATCCTGTAAAGTCTCTGTCATTTGACGGATCCCAGTTCCAAAAACGCCACGCAGTTGTTGAAGTAAGTGTTCCTGTTCCAATCTTAGTATCAATATTAAGAGAAATACCTCCCATGTCCTGTCCTGAACGCCATGGAGTATCGTGATCGATTTTTCGATCAAAAGCATTTTGACTTGGAAGCTGATAGTTTAAATCTTTAATGATAGCATCAAATTGTCTGTAAGCAGCTCTTTGTGTGGGCGCGACACCAGCCACAACCTGTGCGTATCCGTCCGGACGTTGCGTTGTGATATCGGCTGCCAAAATAATATTAGTATTTTCTGAAGGAGTAAAAAGCAATTGTCCTCTGATTCCCTGATTGTTTAAACTGTTTGTTGGTCTTCCGGTTGCTACATTGTCGATCAAACCATCGCGTTGTGTACCTGAAAAGGAGATACGACCCGCTACTTTTTTACCCAAAGCTCCTGTAACGGATGCTTTTGCCTGAAGAAATGCATAATTTCCATAACTCACTTCAAAATCAGCACCTGAAGTAAAACTTGGTTTGCGAGTGGTAATGTTAAAGGCACCAGAGGTAGTATTTTTTCCAAATAATGATCCTTGTGGTCCACGTAGTACTTCAATTTGTTCGACGTCAATAAAATCTAGGGTAGTGGCTGCCGGACGGGCATAATAAACCCCGTCTACATAAAAACCAACACCCGGATCAATTCCGTCATTCGTAAGTCCGAAAGGAGAACCAAGACTACGAATATTAATTCCCGTATTTCTTGGATTTGAAGAGTATAATTGTACAGAAGGAACGAGTTCTTTAATTCGGTTAACATTAAAAGCTCCGGTTTGTTCTGCCTGTTTACCGGTAATTACCGATACAGCGATGGGCACGTCCTGAACTTTTTCGATTCTGCGTCGTGAAGAAACCACTACTTCAATAAGTTCGTTTTCTTCTTTAATGGTTATCTGAAGCGGTGCTATTGGTAAATCGGCAAGTTCAATCTCTGTAGTTTTATAACCTACGTATTGAACTAATAAGGTTAACGGAAGTTTTCCTCTGCTGTCGATGCTGAACTTTCCGTTTTGATCGGAAGTAGTATTTGAGGTTGTCCCTTTTATAACAATGTTTGCTGCTTCTAAAGGGATGTTTTCGCCTGTTTTAACAACACCTTCAATGTTTTGTGCAAATGATATGGAGAAAGTTAAAAAAGATAATATTGTAAGTATATTTTTTGTCGAATTTTTCATTTTTATATTAAGTATATGTGATTAGTAGAATTTAAAATAAATTTTTTTTACCAACACATACACATAGTAGAAGAATAGTTTTTCACAGTTGTGAATGGAATAATATAATTTCTTTGCAAAAGATTTTTCGATACATCGATTGGTTGTGAATGTACTCTCATAGTTAAAACTTTAGTAAATGATTTGTTAATTATTTTTTTGCAAATATATATATAAATTCTATCGATTTACTAGGAATTAAAAAATATTTTTTTATTTCTTGATGAGAGAGGCGATTGTGATGCCTTGCATCGCTTTAAGAGTCTCGTCGCGAATGATCATTAAACCATGTCTTAAGCTGCATTCTTCCTCGGTTTTACAATCAGAGCATGGTTCGTAGAAGTTTAATGATGCACAAGGTAATAAGGCAATTGCACCGTCAAATAAACGATGAATTTCTGCCAGAGTGATGTCATTTTTGGAGCGTATCAGATAATATCCGCCAAATTTTCCCTGCTTACTGCTTACCAAACGTCCTCGTTTCAGGTCTAATAAAATCTGCTCCAGGAACTTTTTAGGAATATTGGCTCCATCAGCGATTTCAATAGTTCTTGAAATGTGATTTTCTTCTTGTTCTGCTAAATAAAGTAAGGCCTTAAGGGCGTATTTTGCTTTATGTGATAACATCTTTTATTTTAATTATGAATTATAAATTGTGAGTTATGAGTTATAGGTTTTGAGTAGTTAAACTTAAATTTTATTTTAAAATTTAAGTTTAAGGGGAAACCTGAAACCTGAAACCTGAAACCTGAAACCTGAAACCTGAAACCTGAAACCTGAAACCTGAAACCTGAAACCTGAAACCTGAAACCTGAAACCTGAAACCTGAAACCTGAAACCTGAAACCTGAAACCTGAAACCTGAAACCTGAAACCTGAAACCTGAAACCTGAAACTATTTACCAGCCTCCGCTAGAACCTCCTCCAGAGAAGCCTCCACCGCCAAAACCTCCGCCAAAGCCTCCTCCGCCTCCGGATGATCCTCCGCCGAAGCCTCCAAATCCGCCTCCGCCGCTTCTTCCAAGATTGCTTAGAATGATGACATCGAGCAGGCTAGGACCACCGCCTCCGCTGTTATTGCCTGAATTACCTCCGCCGCCTCTTTTATTTCGGGACAGTAAAATTAATACAATTACGACAATTATAATAAAAGGGAGGATTGGAAAATCTTTTCCTTTGGTTTGTTTGCGTTCACCTTTGAATTTTCCTTTAAAAACATCAATGATCGCATCTGTTCCTTTGTCAAGTCCGTTGTAAAAACTTCCGGCTTTGAACTCCGGAATAATTATATTTCGGATGATTGTTCCGCCAATTCCGGCAGTCAATCGGTCTTCAAGACCGTAACCGGGATTTATGGCAATTTTTTTCTCCTTTTTTGCCAAAAGGATAATAACACCATTATCGTCTTTTGCCGTTCCTCCAATACCCCAGGTTTGTCCCCATTTGGTTGCTAACTGACTTACATCTTCGCCTTTTAAACTTTCGACTGTAATCACTACAATTTGAGTAGTAGTGGAGTCGGAATAACGAATTAGTTTTTGTTCCAGCTGAGATTTTTCAGATGCATTTAGAATGTTGGCATAATCGTAAACCGAAGTTTGTAAACTTGGTTTTTCCGGTATTGTAAATTGTGCAAAAATACTGTTACAGGTAACAAGCGCGATAAACAAAAGAGTAAACTGAAAAATTCTGTTGGAATTTGAGATTTTATATTTGGAAATTTTCATTATTTATCCTTTTGATATTTCGTTTGATAATTCATTACTGTCACCTTCAGACCACGGAAAGTATTTTTTCAATTGTTCACCCGCATTCAAAATACCGTCAACAATACCTTGTTTAAAATTTCCGGATTTAAATTGTTGAACTAGGGCATCTTTAGTGCAGTCCCAAAAATCAGTGGCAACCACGTCGTTTATGCCTTTGTCTCCGCAAATTGCAAAAGTTTTATCAGCAACGGCAAAGTAAAACAAAACCCCATTTTGAAGCTGGGTTTCGTGCATTTTTAATTCATGAAAAACTTCTAAAGCCCTTTCGTAAGGAGCTTTAGAAGTCGTTTGTTCTATATGAACTCTAATTTCGCCAGAAGTATTTTTTTCGGCCACGCGAATTGCTTCTACAATTTCCAGCTCTTCTTCTTTGGATAAAAAATCTTCTACTTTTGACATTGAAATAATTTTAGAGTTTAGATTGTTGATTTTAGATGATGATCTAAAAAAAGGTTTTAGAATTTTACTTCAACCGGTTTGTCTGCACCTGTAGATGCTTCAAAATATGGTTTTTCTTTGTATTCACCCAAGAACCATTTGTTTGGAATTGAAAGAATGTATCCGTTGTATTCCTGTACAGATTCGTTGAAACGGGTTCTGGCAGTCAGAATTTGATTTTCAGTACTTGCCAGCTCATCCTGTAATTTAAGAAAATTTTCATTCGCTTTTAAAGTTGGATATTGCTCAACAGAAACCAATAATTTTGATAAAGAAGAAGATACACCGCTTTGAGCTTGATTGAATTGCGCTAATTGTTCAGGAGTAACGTTACTTGGATCAATTGTTACCGATGTTGCTTTAGCACGGGCTTCAATAACAGCCGTTAAAGTCGATTTTTCAAAATCGGCCGCACCTTTTACAGTATTTACTAAATTTCCAATAAGGTCATTACGTCTTTGGTAAGCTGTTTGTACATTTCCCCATTCTTTATTCACTGCCTGGCTGTATTTTAAACCATTATTTTTAATTCCAATTGACCAAAAAGCAATAATAGCAATTAGTACAACAATAATTCCTACTGGGATTAACCATTTTTTCATATCTGTTTTGATTTAAGTTTGTTTCTGATTTAATAAATGTGTTATAATTCGTTCTTAATATCGATTAATTGTGTTTTGATGGTCTCTAATTTACGTATTATTTCGAATTTATCTAATGTTTTCTTTTGTCCTTCTTTCAAATGTGTTTTGGCACCTTCAAGTGTAAAACCTCTTTCTTTCACCAAATGATAGATCAATTGCAAGTTCGTAATATCATCGGGCGTAAACATTCGATTGCCTTTGGCATTCTTTTTTGGTTTCAAAATGTCAAATTCGCTGTCCCAAAACCGAATCAGTGATGCATTGACATTAAAAGCTTTGGCCACTTCGCCAATGCTGTAATATCGTTTATCTTTTGAAAGCTCAATATGCATGGTTCTTAATTTTCTATAATTTATTCCAAAAATACTACTTTTTGCAGTATTAATCTAATGACTGATTTTCCTGGTTTGCCATTTGTGAAATAGCCACATATTCGACAGCCGAAATATTACCGTAATAAAAGTTCAGCGGATTTACGACTTTGCCGTCTTTGTGTACTTCATAATGACAATGCGGTCCTTCAGATCTTCCTGTGCTTCCCACATAACCAATAACATCGCCTCGTTTTACACGTTGTCCGGGTCTGCAATTGTATTTGCTTAAATGCGCATACAAACTTTCGTAGCCAAAACCGTGCCTGATGACCACATGATTCCCAAATCCTGATGCTGAATTATCAGCGCGCTCTACAACGCCATCTCCGGTAGCATAAACGGCAGTGCCTGTTTTGGCGGTGAAATCCATTCCGTTATGCATTTTTCGCACTTTGGTGAACGGGTCGGTTCTGTACCCAAAACCGGAGGCCATACGAATTAGATTCTCATTTCGCACAGGCTGAATGGCCGGAATTGCAAGCAGTAAATTACCTTTCGTACTGGCTAATTTTAAAATTTCATCTAACGATCGAGACTGAATCGCTAATTCTTTAGAGAGGCGATCTATTCGTTTTGTGGTGTTTAAAACCAATTGAGAATTGTTGTAACCCTCTAAATCTTTATATTTTCTGGAATCTCTGAAACCTGCTTTTCGAATAGAATCCGGAATTTCGGCTTTGTTAAAATAAACTCTGTAAATGTTATTGTCTCTGTTTTCCAATGTCTCGGCTACAGCATCGATTTCATCCATTTTTCTGTTCAGAATGGCATATTGTAATTTCAGATTTTCAATTTCGCGTGCCTGTAAACGATCTTTCGGTGTTTCAAAATAGGGAGTATTGATTAAAAGTATAAAAACTAAAAAGCCAAATAATGCAGAAGCCAATAAAAACAGTAATGCGTAGCCAACTTTAGCCCTTTTTCGGGTCTTTATTTTTGTATAAGCCAGATTTTCTGAGTCGTAATAATATTTTACTTTCGCCATATTTTAAAATACCCTATTTTTGCAGCTTGTAAAATAAGTTAGTCGAACAAATTTAGTAAATGTTTCAGATGTTCGGGACTTTTTCAACAATAAAAACAATTAGATAATTTGAACAATTAGATAATTAGATAATGCATCCATTAGACGATTTATTGCAGTGAACAATAAGTTTTAAAATTATAATTTTCTAATGCTCTCATTATCAAATTGGCACATTTTCAAATTATCACATTTTCAAAATTGACACATTTTCTAATTATAACATGAAATCACAAGACGTACGTAAACAATTTCTAGACTTTTTTAAGAGCAATGGACACTTAATCGTTCCATCTGCTCCAATTGTGCTTAAAGACGATCCAACCCTAATGTTCAACAACTCGGGGATGGCCCAGTTTAAAGAATTTTTCTTAGGAAACGGAACGCCAAAAAGTCCAAGAATAGCCGATACGCAAAAATGTCTTCGTGTTTCAGGAAAACATAATGATTTAGAAGATGTAGGTTTTGATACCTATCACCATACTATGTTTGAGATGTTGGGTAACTGGTCTTTTGGAGATTATTTTAAAAGAGAAGCTATCAATTGGGCCTGGCAACTTTTGACGGAAGTGTATAAAATTCCAAAAGAAAATTTATACGTTTCTGTTTTTGAAGGAAGTAAAGAAGATAATGTGCCTTTTGATCAGGAAGCCTGGGATATCTGGAAAGAATTAATCGATGAAGACCGCATTATTCTGGGGAATAAAAAAGACAACTTCTGGGAAATGGGAGATCAGGGACCATGCGGGCCTTGTTCTGAAATTCACGTTGATTTACGTCCAGAATCTGAAAAAGCATTGGTTACAGGAAAAAGTCTGGTAAACAATGACCACCCGCAAGTAGTTGAAATCTGGAATAATGTATTTATGGAATTCAACCGTAAAGCAGATGGATCTCTGGAAAAACTTCCGGCACAACACGTTGATACCGGAATGGGATTTGAGCGTTTGTGTATGGCACTTCAAGGCAAAACGTCTAACTATGATACAGATGTTTTTACACCGCTTATTGAGAAAGTAGAACAAATTACAGGATTAAAATATACGTCTGACGAGGTAAAAAATATCTCAGAGGAACAAAATAAAACCAATATTGCAATTCGCGTTGTGGTAGACCACGTGCGTGCGGTCGCTTTCGCCATTGCTGATGGGCAGTTACCATCTAACACTGGTGCTGGTTATGTAATTCGTAGAATTTTGCGTCGTGCAATTCGTTACGGATTTACATTCCTGGGAACAAAAGAACCTTTTATTAATAAATTGGTGGAAGTTCTGGCTAATCAAATGGGAGAATTTTTCCCGGAAATCAAATCACAGCAACAATTGGTTACCAATGTAATTCGTGAAGAAGAAGCTTCATTCTTAAGAACTTTAGATCAGGGCTTGCAGTTGTTAGAAAACGTAGTGGCTGAAACATCCGGAAAAGAAGTTTCAGGATCTAAAGTATTTGAGTTATACGATACTTTTGGTTTTCCAAAAGATTTAACAGCTTTGATTTTAAAAGAAAAAGGGTTCTCTTATAACGAAGAAGAATTTGAAGCTGAATTGCAAAAGCAAAAAGCACGTTCTCGTGCCGCTTCTGAAGTTTCTACCGAAGACTGGAATGTTTTAATTCCCGGAAATGTTGAAACTTTCGTTGGTTATGATAAAACTGAAAACGAAGTAAAAATTACTCGTATCAGAAAAGTAGATTCTAAAAAAGACGGTATTTTGTACCAAATCGTTTTAGACCATACACCGTTTTATCCGGAAGGAGGAGGACAAGTTGGAGATAAAGGAGTATTGGTTTCTGCAAACGAAACAATCGAAATTATCGACACGAAGAAAGAGAATAACTTAATCCTGCATTTTGCAAAACAGCTTCCGGAAAATGTAGAAGCAGGTTTTGCAGCAAAAGTAAATACAGATTTAAGAACATCAACTTCAAAGAATCACTCGGCTACGCATTTAATGCATTTGGCTTTGAGAAGTATTTTAGGAACGCATGTAGAGCAAAAAGGGTCGTTGGTAAATCCAAATTACTTGCGTTTTGACTTTTCTCATTTCAGCAAAGTTTCTGACGAAGAAATTAAACAGGTTGAAGCTTCTGTAAATGCTCAAATTGAAGCGCAGCTACAATTGGTGGAACACAGAAACATTCCGATTAAAGAAGCTTTAGATAAAGGTGCAATGGCTTTATTTGGCGAAAAATACGGAGATAATGTTCGTATGATCGAGTTTGGAGAAAGTAAAGAACTTTGTGGTGGTATTCACGTAAAAAATACGGCTGAGATCTGGCATTTCAAAATTATTTCTGAAGGGGCTGTTGCAGCGGGAATTCGTCGTATTGAAGCAATTACGGGTGATGCTGTGAAGAATTTCTATGTAAACCAGGAAAACACATTAGCAGAAATAAAAGAAACACTTAAAAATCCGCAGGATATTTTAAAATCGGTTGCTTCACTTCAGGATGATAATGCGAAACTGAAAAAACAAGTGGAACAATTGCTTAAAGAAAAAGTAGGTTCTTTAAAAACGGAATTGGAGAAAGATTTTCAGGAAGTAAGCGGCGTAAATTTCCTTGCGAAGCAGGTTGATTTAAGCATGGCTTCGACTAAAGATTTAGCTTCGGCATTAGGAAGTTCAAAACCTGATTCATTTGTGTTTTTGGCTTCTGTTGAAGACGGTCTTCCAAATATTCATTGTTATATTGCAAAAGAACTTGTGGCTTCAAAAAGCTTAAATGCAAATGCAGTAATCAAAGAATTAGGAAAATATATTGAAGGAAATGGAGGAGGGCAGCCTTTCTTCGCTTCCGGAAAAGGAAAAAATGCTTCTGGAATTGCTGAGGCACTGGCTAAAGCAATTGATTTTGTGAAGTAAATTCAAGTTCTAAATATATAGTTCTCGCAAAGTCGCTAAGACGCCAAGTTATAAAAAGCTTAGTGTCTTAGCGATTTTTTAATATTTCTATTTCTTCGCTTGTTTTAATTAGTAGGTTTTTTCTGTGATTTTGCGAAAAAAACTTTATGTCTCTGCGCCTTTGCGAGATTAGCAAATTAAGAGTAAAGAGGTTTTTTTGTCGGATAAAAGAGATAGGTTTTTAAGTTTTGTTTTACTTTATTTGTAGGATTGTTAAACAAATAAATTTATCCAGCATGAAAAGAATTCTATGTTTCGTTAGTATTTTATCACTTATTTTAACTTCTTGCTCCAGTAATGTTGAAAGTGCTGTCAATGCAGAAAATATACTTTTGCCCACGACAGAAAAATACACAAATGCCTCTTATCCGGAAGATAGCAGTACTGTGACCTATGCTTATGATGGAAACAAAATTACCAGTTTAACATACGACAATGGTTCTGCAGTACTATTTACGTATACCGGTAATTTAATCACAAAAGCAGTATACACAGAAACTTATGAAGGTGCAACTCACACAAGTACTACGACTTTTACATATGAAAATGATAAACTTAAATCTACATTAAAAGTTAATTCGGGAAATTCTTTGCATAAAAAAAGAACTTATACCTACAATCCAGACGGAACAATTTCTACAGTTACCATTTTAATTAATCCTGTAACTTTGGAAGAAACAGAAGATTCAACCAGTATTCTTACTTTAGATGCTAATGGTAACATCATTAAACAAGAATCGGATGGTTTTACGACTGTAGTAGAATATGATACTAAAAACAGTCCTTTCAAAAGTATATTAGGATATAGTTCGTTGCTGGACTCCGATGTTTTTGATCAGGATGCTAACTCTTCAAATAACCTGACAAAAGTGACTGATATATCTGGCGATGGCAGTCAGGATATAAACACTTATGTCAATACCTACAATAGTGATAATTATTTAATTAAATCGGTAAACGGCAGTGAAACAAAAGAGTACACGTATTAAAAAAATAGAATTACTTTCACAAGCTTAATTGAAAACAAACTAGCTCCGGTTAGAAAAAAGTAAATCCGACAGATTTTAAAATCTGTCGGATTTTATATTTTTGTCATTACGAGCGAAGGGAGAAACCTTCGCTCGTAATGACAAATAGTGTTCTTTAATAATATTTAAAGAAACTCAGAATCTTAGCAACTTAGAGCCTTAGAATCTTAATTAAACTATTTACGCTCTCCAATCTGCTGGCGCCACATCGCGTAATAAAGCCCTTTTTCAAAAATCAAATCTTCGTGTTTTCCTTGTTCGATGATTTTTCCCTGTTCCAGTACGAATATTTTGTCGGCATGCATTACGGTTGACAGACGGTGCGCAATCAGAACCGTGATTCTGTTTTTGTCGGATATATTTCGAATAGTGGTGTTGATTTCTTCTTCGGTAATAGAATCCAGGGCAGAAGTGGCTTCATCAAAAATCAATAAATTCGGGTTTCTTAAAATAGCACGGGCAATCGACAAACGCTGTTTTTCACCACCGGAAACTTTAATCCCACCTTCTCCAATTGTCGTGTTTAAACCGTCTTCGGCACGTTGCAGCAGTTTTTCGCAGCTTGCTCTTTTCAAGGCATCGTATAAGTCTTCATCGGTTGCACTAGGCCTTACGAACAATAAATTCTCGCGGATTGTTCCCGAGAATAACTGTGCGTCCTGAGTAACGAATCCTAATTGTTTTCTTAAGTCCAGTAAATCAATTTCGGTAGAATCGATGTCGTTGTAGAATACCTGACCTTCCGCTGGGGTGTACAATCCAACCAGTAATTTAACCAAAGTTGTTTTTCCTGATCCTGACGGGCCTACAAATGCAACGGTTTGTCCCTGTTTAATTTCGAAATTGATATTCTCAACCGCTTTAAATTTAGCGGTTTTGTGTTGAAAACTTACATTGGAAAAGAGTAAAGACTGAATCGCTCCGACATGCTTTGGGTTTTTCGGACGAAATTCTTTCGGAGCACTCAATAAGGTCTTAAAATTCTCCATCGAAACCTTAGTTTCATTTAAGGCAATAATGAAGTTTCCAAGTTCCTGAAGCGGACCGAAAATGAAAAAAGTAAAGAAAACCATCGTCAGCAAATCACCCACAATAATTTTTCCTCCAAATAAGAAATAATACAAAGTGAAAACCACACAAGTTCTCAAAAAGTGTACAGTTGTACCCTGAATAAAACTCAAACTCCTTATGAAACGGATTTTTTGAAGTTCAAGCTGTAGAATTTTAAACGTATTTAGGTTCAGACGTTTTTCTTCCTGATAGGTCAATCCAAGACTTTTTACAAGTTCGATATTTCTTAAACTTTCGGTGGTCGAACCGGCTAGAGCATTGGTTTGATTTACGATTTTTTTAGAGACAATTTTGATTTTTTTGCCCAGATACGAACTAACCAGAGCAATAATTGGCGCCGTGATCAAAAAGATAATCGAAATACGATAATCGATTCGGGCAACATAAACAATCACAAATACAAAACCAATCACAGTCTGGAAGATTAAAGAAATTGATAGTGTGATTAATTTTTCAGAATCAGAGCGTACTTTGGTAAGTTTGCTTAAAGTTTCGCCGCTTCGTTGGTCTTCAAATTCAGCAAACGGCAGGTCAAGTGATTTTTTAATTCCATCTGTATACATTTGTGCTCCGGTACGCTGAATGACAACATTGGTAAAATAGTCCTGAAAGTTTTTGGTAATTCTCGATACCATTGCAGCACCAAGCGAAAGTCCTAACCAGAAGGCTAATGATTTGATAAAACCGACTGCGTTTCCGTCGTATTTATGTAAACCAACACCACAATCCTGCATTAATTTACCGGTAATAATAGAGTCCGATAAACTGAAACAAATGTTGATCGAAGCCATAATCAAAGCAAAAAACAGTAACATTTTATGTTTGATTATATAAGAATATAGTAATTTCATAAAGTGAGTTTGAATTTATGGAGGATGTAAAAGTAGTGAATTGTTTAACACTGTTAAGTTGATTTTTGTTATTAAAAATGTAATTTTTTTTACAGATGAAATTGCCGGTGTTTTTTAAGAGTAGCGTGTTTTAATTTTCTGCAAAACATCTTTTTTTATAGGAGAGCTGAATGAAACTTTAAGAAAAAAGCTAGGTTTTGATATCGCATTTTAGTTTTTGATTAAATTTTATCATTAATGGATTTAATATATCTTGCTTGTTATTAATGTGTTTTAGGATGTCTTGGGTCGTGGTATGTTTTTAAATGTGGAATCCCGTAAGGTTTTAGTTTTGGGTTGTCTTAAGTTTGCGGCAAAATAAATTTAACCAAATCAAAATGAAAAAAATTTTATGCCTTTTTAGTGCTTTGGCTCTAGTAGTTTCTTCTTGTTCAAGTGATGATGCCGCAGATGCATCAGCTTCAGTAAAACCATCAAAAATTGCTTATTCTTATTCTGATCCTACGGAGAATTATTATACAGACATGAACTATGAGGGAAGCAAACTAGTAAGTGAAATAGATAATGACGGTTACACACTTAAGCATTTTTATGTTGGTGATTTAATCTCAAAAACAGAGCAATACGGGATAGATAAGACACTTAAATCTACTACGGAATATAGTTATTCTGCAGGAAAGCTAGCTTCTGAAACTGTAAAAAATGCAGGTGAAACTAAATTTTACAAAACGAAATATACCCAAAATGGTGATGGGACTATTTCTTTTGCAGAGTTTTATGTTAATGCTGCAACAGGAGTTGAAGAAGAAGGTGGAAAAATTGGAAAATATACGTACAAAGACGGTAACTTAGTGAAGTATGAAAGTTCTTATTATGGTAAACCAAATACTACGTATACGTATGAGTATGATTCAAAAAAGAATCCTAATACTAATATTGCTGGGGTTAAACTTTTAACGGGTATGGAAGAGAGTGCTTCAGTTAACAATGTTGTTAAAATAACAGGCACTTCAGCGACTTCATCTTATGTAAATACTTTCTCTTATGTTTACAATAACAATAATTTTCCAACTGAGAAAAAACAATTTAATGACAAGGGAACGTTAACGGAGACAGCTCAAATTACATACTAAAAGTAAACTTATCAACTTTACACGAAAAACCAAATACTCTTGTATTTGGTTTTTTTTTTGGGCCAAAACGGGTAAAATTCGTGTTCAGATTAAACGTCATGTAGTTCAGAACCCAAATTCCAATTTTTTTTAACTGTGAGAAATAAGCAAATACAAGAAAACAGCTAGGTATTTATACTCTTTTTTGTTTTTTATTTTATTTTTTTTCTGAAACACACATTGTTTTATGTTTTTCATTATCAATGCTTTACGTTTGTTTTGGGTTAGCTGGTCAGTTTTCAATGTGGAATCCCGTAAGGTTTTGATTTTGAGATGTATTAAGTTTATGATGTTGAAAATAATACTGCTAAAAATATTTTAGAGTTTGATAAAATTTCTTTGATGGATGGAGAAGGAAGCGGAGTTTTTCACAATGAATTTCAGATACTTTAGGAAAGATCGTATGGTCTACCTATAGTTATGCATATAATACAGTAGGATATCCTGAAAGAAGCATTGATAATGTTGAAGGATTAAAATATACATCTGAGCATTTCTAGTAATAGAAAGTTTAAAATTTGGGGGCGAAAAGTCGGGAGCATTTTGTTTTCGGCTTTTTTGTTTGTGAAAAATAACCGAAATTTACACAAAACATCTTCATGCAATTCAGAACTCAGATTCCAATTTCAAAAAGCAGCAATCCAATCGATTATCATTCGAAGATTATTTCTATGGGGTCTTGTTTTGCGGAAAACATGGCAGGGAAATTTGATTATTTTAAGTTTCAGAACGAAACCAATCCATTTGGAATTATCTTCAATCCGGTTTCTATTGAGAAAGTGATTCAGAGAGTGGTTCAACAGGAGTTTTTTACAGAGAAAGATGTTTTTTTTCATAACGAACGCTGGCATTGTTTTGAAGTACATTCAGATTTGAGCCATTCCGATCGACAGGAGCTGCTGCAAACACTTAACGAAACAATAACTGAGACAAACAAACAAATCAAAGAGGCGACTCACATCATAGTAACCTATGGAACCTCGTGGATTTACAGAAATATTGAAAGTAACGAAGTAGTCGCCAATTGTCATAAAGTACCGCAAAAACAATTCACAAAGGAATTATTGACTGTTGATGTAATTCAGAAAAGCATTCAGAATACAATCGGTTTAATTCATGGTTTAAATCCGAATGTAAGTTTCATTTTCACCATTTCACCGGTACGCCATATCAAAGACGGTTTTGTAGAAAATCAATTGAGCAAGTCGCATTTGTTTTCGGGGTTTCACCAGAATCTGCAATCTAAAATCAATAATCAACAATTAGAATATTTTCCTTCTTACGAAATTATGATGGACGAACTTCGTGATTATCGTTTTTATGCCGAAGATATGCTGCATCCGAATGCTGTAGCAATTGACTATATCTGGCAGAGATTCAGTGAAAATTATATTGCGGAGAATAGCATTTCGACCTTGCAGGAAGTAGAAGAAATTCAAAAAAGTCTGCACCATCGAAGCTTTAATCCGGAATCTGAACAGCATCAGAAATTTTTAGCCAAACTTCGCCAAAAAATAAAAGCTGTAGAAGACAAGTGGCCGCATATTAAGTTTTAGAACCTTCTTGGTTTTTAGTACGTTTTGATATTCAGAGCATTGTAAATGTTCACTGCAATTTCAACAGAGCAGAATTCTTTACGATTGCGCTTAATAATCAGAATGTCAAACGTAAGAAAATAATTATTTGTTGCTAAATTTTAGAATAATTACAGGTAATTATGTAAATTGTTTGAGTTTAAATTTTACAAATTTGTTTTTAGCAGATTTGTCCAAAGCAAACTTTAATCTAAAATGTGTTTTATTGACGTATGAATAAGAAAACCATTCATTTTCTAAAAAAAACACTTCGTGTACTGCTTTGGTGCGTCGCTTCTGTAATTACACTTTTACTGCTTCTTATTGTATTAATTCAGGTTCCGTCTGTACAGAACTTTGTAAAAGATAAGGCCATTACTTATCTGCATAAAAAGATAAAAACCAAAGTTTCGTTAGATCATATTTCGATAAAATTTCCGACGGATATTGTTTTGGAAGGATTTTACTTTGAAGATCAAAAAAGAGATACCTTGTTAAGCGGAAAACGTCTGGAGTTAGATGTTGATTTGTTTAAATTGGTCGATAGTGAATTGGAGATTAATTCGGTTTCACTGCAAAATACCACTGCCCGTATTTCAAGGGACAAAAAAGGAGCTTTTAATTTTGATTACATTATTAAAGCATTCGAGTCTAAAGAACCAAAGGTTGAAGATCCGAACAGCAAACCTTTTAAAATTTCGGTTGTAAAAATAAATCTGGACAACGTCAGGTTTGATTTTAAAGATGATTTTTCTAAAAATGATACTCGCGTAAAACTTACGCATTTTGATACCAAATTCAAGGAATTCGATTTGGACAAAATGAATTTCAATATTCCGAATATTAATCTAAGCGGATTAAAGGTAGTTTTGAATCAGGATGTGGTCGAGAAGATCGCTGAAGCATCTGTGCAAACGATCGATACCGTTTCGAAAAGATCGGATTTCAATTTGAAGTTAGGAAATATCAGATTAGCCAAAATTGATATTGTTTACGACAACAAAGATTCCAAATTAGATTCCGGAATAAAACTGGATCAATTAAATGTAGCAGTAAACAAAATCGATTTGAACCGTCAATTATTGGATTTTGAAGCTTTAGAACTTAAAAATTTAAAAGGGAATCTACGTTTTGGCGCAAAAGACAAGCAGCTTCAAACGCCCGATTTAGATACCACCGCCATAAAACAGGCCGGATGGAAAGTAAAGCTGAACGTTATTGACATCCAAAATATAGCGTTCAAATTTGATGATATGCAGTCGAAACCAATTTCGAAAGGAATTGATTACAGTCACATGGATTTGAATCGGGTTAATTTTAAAGCAGAGAAGCTGTATTATGGGAACGATACAATTTCAGGAAATATAAAAGCTTTGACTCTAAATGATAAAAGCGGCTTGCAGCTTCAGGCTTTAAAAACCAATTTTTTCTACGGACCAAAGAACGCGTACCTGAGTGATTTGTATTTAAAGACTCCTCAAACGCTTTTTCAGAATGGTGTTAAAGTTGGATATTCTTCCATCGCATCCATTTCCAAAGATTTGGGTAATCTTACTTTAGAGGCCAATTTAAATCAGTCCAAAATCGGTTTCAAGGATATCCTGCTTTTTGCTCCCGATTTACAGAAAACTAATCCGTTCAAGAGTACTCCAAACGCTGTTTTGAATGTCAACGCACGTGTGAGCGGGAAGATAAAAGATCTGACTATTGCACAGTTCGAAATGAGCGGAATCGGAGCTACAAAAGTGGCTGTTTCGGGAAAGATAAAAGGGATGCCTGATGCACAAAAAGCCTATTACGATTTGGACATCAGAAAACTTTCAAGCACGTCAAAAGACATTTACTCGTTTGTGCCTGCGGGGACTGTTCCGAAGAATATTCAATTGCCTTCACAGTTGAATTTACAAGGGAAGTTCAAAGGTTCCGTTGAAAATTTTAAAACGAATCTGGTTTTCAGCAGCAGTTTCGGAAATGCAAAAGTTGATGCTTTATTGGATCAGCGACTGAAGAAAAAAGAAAAATACGATGCGACCGTTTATTTACTGGATTTTGATTTAGGTAAATGGATTAAAAACGATTCAATAGGAAGAATTACGCTTAAAGCAAAAGTAAAAGGGAAAGGTTTAGATCCAAAAACAGCACAGGCAGAATTTGACGGATTGGTTCAGAAGGCCGTTTTCAATAAATATACCTATAAAGATTTGGCTTTAAAAGGCAATATCGAGAAAGGATCTTTTGCAGTAAATTCAGGAATGAAGGATCCGAATCTGCATTTTGATTTAACGGCCAGTGGAAATACCAAAGAGAAATACCCCTCCATTCAGTTAAAATTGAACCTGGATATTGCCGATTTGGAAAAATTAAATCTGCATGCCGGTCCAATGAAGCTGCGTGGAAATGTTGACGCTGATATTGCCAACAGTAATCCTGATTTTTTGAACGGAAAAGTATTTCTTTCAAACATTCAGATTGCTCAGACAGCAGAACCTATCGTTCTTGATTCCATCAGATTGATTGCTTTTGCCGATCAAAATCGAAACAATATCAGAGTTTCTTCCCAGTTTTTAAATGCGGAGATGGATGGGAAATACAAGCTGACGACGTTAACAGCAGCCTTAAAAAAATCACTGTCAAAGTACATCGATTTAAAAAATCCAAAAGTAAAAGGAGAAACGGATGAGCAACGACTGGCTTTTACGGTCAAGATTGATAACGATCCCATGTTACTGAAATTGCTTCCTGAATTAACAGGGTTGGAACCCATTACTTTATCAGGAAAATACAATAACGTATCAGATTCTCTGGAAATAAAAGGAAGTATTCCGAGAATTGTATATGCCGCTAATACCATTGCCGACGGGAAAATTGATATCGAAGCCAAAGAAAATGGTTTAGCATACAATGCTTCTTTTGGAACAATTGAAAACAGTTCATTAAAAATTCCATTTACAAGCTTATCCGGAAAAATTGAAAATAACATTTTGGACTATGCACTTGAAGTAAAAGACGCCAAAGAGAAACAGCAGTATTTTATTGCCGGAAACTTACACCATCAGGATTCGAAAAACAGCTTCAGGATTAATGCGGAAAATTTTGTGCTGAATTATGATAAATGGAATATCAATCCGGAAAATTTAGTTGAGTTTGGAGGCAAAAGATTGTATGTCAATAAATTTTATTTAGAAAATACAGGAAACGAATTAAAAGTTCAATCGCAGGGAGATCAGGATAATGCACCTTTACAAGTCGATTTTGTAAATTTCAAAATAGAGACGATTATGAACATCGTCAAAAAAGATCAATTGTTAATGCAGGGCTTGATTAATGGAAATGCATTGGTCGAAAATGTAATGACAAAACCCACTTTTACTTCGGATATAAAAGTAGATCAATTTGCTTTCAAAGGAGAACCTGTCGGGGATATTGCGGTAAAAGTAGATAATAAAACCGATAATTTGCTCGCAGCTAACATCACACTTAGCGGAGAAGGAAACGACGTAAACCTGACCGGAAATTATAAAATCGACGATGGAAATCTGGATTTCAATCTGGATCTGAACAAATTAAACATCAAAAGTATTCAGGGATTCAGCATGGGCAATCTGACTGAGGGAACAGGTTTTTTAGCAGGGAATTTTAAAATTACCGGAAATGCTGCTGCACCAAAAGTAAACGGAGCACTGGAATTTAAAGAGACAGGTTTCAGAGTAACAAAATTTAATTCCTATTACAGAACAACTGACGAAAAAATAACACTTCAGGACGACATTATCACTTTTGATACCTTTACTTTTCATGATGAAAACGACAATGAACTGATTGTAAACGGAACTATTAAAGCAACAGATTATACCAAATTTGACTTTGGTTTAACTGTGGTTGCAGATAATTTCAGAGCAATACATTCTCAAGAAAAAGACAATGATTTGTTTTATGGAGATTTGGTGTTAGACAGCAAGCTGAACATTAAAGGAACACTTGAAAATCCTGTAGTTGGCGGGAATATTAAAATAAACAAAGACACGAAGTTTACAGTTGTGATGCCGCAATCAGATCCTTCGATCGCTGATCGGGAAGGGATAGTTGAATTTGTAAACGAAGACAATCAATATCTGAAACAGACTGTTGCGATGGAGCAAAAACTCAATCAGTCGCGCTTAGTGGGTATGGACGTGAGTGTGGCTATTGCCATCAACAAAGAGGCAGAACTTACATTGGTTATCGATAAAGGAAACGGTGATTATTTGAATCTAAAAGGAGAGGCAGAGCTGACAGGGGGAATCGACCCGTCCGGGAAAACAACATTAACCGGTAAGTATGAATTCTCAGGCGGAGCGTATGAAATGAATTTCAATATGATCCGACGAAAATTTGATATTCAGAAAGGAAGTTATATCATTTGGAATGGGGAGCCAACTATGGCTAATTTGAACATTACGGCTATTTATAAAGTAAATACGGCACCAATAGATTTGGTAGGAAGTCAATTGCCAACCAATAATCCTACTGAGAGAAACACTTACAAACAGAAAATTCCGTTTGAGACCCTTTTGAAAATGAATGGAGAACTTTTGAAACCGGAGATCACTTTTGATATTGTGCTTCCGGAAGGGAATAACGATGTTTCAGGGGATGTTGTAACACGTACAAAAAACAAACTCCAGCAGTTAAGACAAGAACCTGCAGAGTTAAACAAACAGGTTTTTGCTCTTTTATTGTTGAATCGGTTTATAGGTGAAAACCCATTTGCAAGTGAAAGCGGTGGAACGAGTGCAGAGTCTATGGCACGACAAAGTGTGAGCAAAATTTTGTCGCAGCAGTTAAACGATCTTGCCGGAGAGTTAATTACGGGAGTTCAACTGGAGTTTGATTTAGAATCTACAGACGATTATACTTCAGGAACAAGAGAAAACAGAACCGACCTGAATGTTGGGGTTTCTAAAAAGTTGTTAAACGATCGGTTGAAAGTTACCGTAGGAAGCAGTTTTGCCGTTGAAGGTCAGGAACGTGCGAACGAGCAAAGTGCCAATATTGCTGGAGACGTGGCATTAGATTATCAATTAACCAAAGACGGTCGTTATATGGTTCGTGCCTATCGAAAAAATGAATATCAGGTAGCGGTCGAAGGTCAGGTAATTGAAACCGGTGTTGCTTTTATCATCACAATGAGTTACAATAAATTCCGTGAACTTTTTCATCGCAGTGCAGCCGAAAAAGAAATGATCAGAGAAGAAAAATTGCGTAACGAAAAAAAGAAACTGAAAGAGAAAGAGGAGAAGCAAAAAAAGGAAAATCAAATAGAAGGGAATGAGCAAAAAACGTAACCATATAAGAATGGAATATATCAGATATTTTGTTGTGCTGTCCTTATTTTTTGTTTTTGGATGCAGTAACACAAAATATTTGCCGGAGGGAGATTTGTTATACACCGGAGGTTCGGTAACCGTAAAAGATTCTATTCTAAAAAAGAAAGAACGAAAAGAACTGGAAAATGAACTGAATGATTTACTACGCCCTAAACCCAACAAAAAATTCCTTGGCTTGCGTCCTAAATTATGGTTTTATAATATTGCCGGAGAGCCTAAAAAACAAAAAGGAATCCGATATTGGCTGCGTACTAAAGTGGGAGAGCCTCCTGTGCTTTTTAGTAAAGTTGATTTAGAATATAATGCATCTGTCCTTCGCAATTTTACCGAAAACAGAGGGTATTTTAAAACCCGTGTCAGTGCTGATTCCACCGTTCACGACAAAAGAGTTACGGCAGAATACACACTCATACCTAAAAAACGATACATCATAAAGAGTGTGACTTTTCCTGATGATTCTCTGGCAATGTCCAGAATAATAGGAAGGTCAAGCCGAAGAAGTCTCTTAAAAGCAGGGCAGCCATATGATTTGGATGTTATTAAAGCCGAACGGGAACGTATCGATGCCAGACTTAAAGAAAAAGGGTATTATTATTTTAATCCGGATTATCTTTTAGCACAGGTAGACAGCAGTAAAGGGGATCATGAAGTAAAAATTAAAATGATCATTAAAGTCGATACTCCGCCGAAAGCTCTTACAGCCTATAAGATTAATAAAATCGTGGTCTACCCTAATTTTACGCTTTCAAAAGACAGTGTAAAATACCAGCCGAAAGACGTTACTCAATATAAAGACTTTACGATTATTGATACGGCTAATACTTTCAAACCAAGAGTTTTTGACCGTACAATCCGTTTCAAAAAAGGAGATTTTTACAATCGAAAAGACCACAATCTGACCCTAAATCGTTTTGTGAATCTGGGCACATTTAGTTTTGTGAAAAACGAGTTTAAACCTTCAGACAGTTTAGATAATATGCTGGATTCGTATTACTATCTGACGCTTTTGCCTAAAAAGTTTATTCGGGTAGAAGTTTTAGGGAAAACAAATTCGGCCAGTTATACCGGCAGCGAAATTAATATAAACTGGAACAACCGAAATTTGTTTAAAGGAGCAGAATTATTCACCGTATCGGTTTTTGGCGGAGCCGATTTTCAGTTGTCAGGAGCCAATAACGGAAAAAATATTTATAAACTTGGAACTGAAACCAGTCTGACCTGGCCAAGACTTATAACGCCCTTTCGTATTGAAGGGCCTATTGAATTTGTTCCCAGAACGAAAGCAACCCTGAGGTACGAGTATCAAAACAGAACACAATTGTATGCTCTGAATTCTTTTAAAACATCATTTGGTTATTTGTGGAAAGAAAACATTCGTAAAGAGCATCAGTTAAACGTTGTGGATATTACTTACGTGAGCCCGAATCACGTGACCCCCGAATATTTAGAAGATATTAAAGAAGATCCGTCATTAGGAAAGGTAATTGAAAAACAATTGATTTTTGGGCCAACCTATACGTATACCTACACTAATACGATGCAAAAGCGTAAGAAGAGTACATTTTACTTTAGCGGTGATCTCGATCTGGCGGGAAATATTACAGGTCTGGTGACCGGAGCGAATGTCAAAAAGAACGATACTATAAAATTATTTAATGTTCCGTTCAGTCAGTATGTAAAAATGAGAGGAGATTTCAGGCATTACTTAAAATTGGGTAAAGAAAGTGAATTGGCCAGCAGAATTATTTTAGGAGTAGGGATTCCGTATGGAAATTCAGGAGCTTTACCAACGTCTAAACAATTTGTGGTAGGAGGAACCAACAGTATTCGAGCCTTCAGAGCCAGGTCGCTGGGGCCGGGAAGCTATCTCAATACACAAACGACTAATGATTTTCTTCCCGATCAGTCAGGCGATTTGAAACTGGAGTTTAGTACCGAATACAGGGCCAAACTTTTTAGTATTGTTCGCGGAGCCGTATTTGTAGATGCAGGAAACGTCTGGCTTTTAAATGCCGATCCCAATAAGGCCGGAGGAGAAATTACCAAAGATTTTATGAAAGATATTGCCGTAGGAGCCGGAGCCGGACTGCGTTTTGATTTGTCTTTTTTGGTTTTAAGAACCGATTTGGCATTTCCGTTGAGAAAACCCTATTTGCCGCAAGGTCAGAGATGGGTAATTGATGATATTAATTTCGGAAGCGGTCCCTGGAGAAAAGAGAATTTGATTTTAAACATCGCCATTGGATATCCATTCTGATTTTATGTTTTGAATGAAATAAAATAGCAGGAATAGAAAGCTTCCTTTAAACTTCTATTCCTGCTGTTTAAGAGCGTTATTTTTACAATCCGGAAATAATAAATTCGCTTCTTCTGTTCATTTGATGCTCTTCTTCCGTACAATTTTCGTTATCAGAGCAATGATTTACAAGCTGTGTTTCACCGTAACCTTTACCGGTTAACCTGTTTTTATCAACACCATGTTTGATCAGCCAGTCGATAGTAGATTTAGCTCTTTTATCAGACAAGAGCTGATTGTATTTATGCGTCTGACGGCTGTCTGTATGAGAACGAATATCTAATTTCATTTTTGGATAAAGGGTCAGTACATCCAGGATTTTTTCCAGATCTAAAGCAGCTTCTTTACCAATATTGGATTTGTCCAAATCAAAGTAGATCATTTTGATACCAAAAACTTTACCTAAATTATCTCCAATGGTTACCTGGTAGCTGGATTTTTCAAGAGGAATCGGTAAATAGGCTTTTGGACGGTCTTTTGATACCAGTATTTTTTGTTCCCAGGTGGTGTAGTTTTCTTTTTCGGCTCTGATATAATAAGGAGTTTCAGGATCTAAAATGAAACTATAATTTCCTTTGTCATCGGAGATGGTAGAATCTTTTACCTTCATTTCCTGATCGTACAAGGTGATTTTGGCATTTGGTAAAATTTCATTCGTGTCCAGATCAGTCACAACTCCATATAATTGGTAGTCAGTGTTTAGTTTTTGTGTCTCTAAAAATTTATAAATATCATCCGATCCTTGTCCGCCTTTTCTGTTGGATGAAAAAAAGCCTCTTCGTGATTTGATGTCAATAATATAAGCAAAATCATCATTAGGAGAATTGACATCCGCTCCTAAATTTTGAATATTACGAACTCCTGTATCAGTTAATTTTCCAACAAAAACATCTAAGCCGCCAAGTCCCGGATGTCCGTCTGAGGCGAAATAAATTTCATTTTCATCGGTTACATAGGGAAATGTTTCTTTTCCTTCAGTGTTGATTCCGGGGCCTAAATTTTGAGGAGAACTGTATCCCCCTGTACTCAGTATTTTGACCTTGTAAATATCAGATTGTCCTATTGTTCCAGGCATATCCGAAGCAAAGTATAAAGTCTTTTCATCCGGACTCAGAACAGGATGTGCCGTACTGTAATCATTACTGTTAAAAGGTAATTCTACAATATTATCCCACTCCTTCTTTTGATTAAGAGTGGCTTTGTATATTTTTATGAATGTGGTTTTTTGTTCGTTTTTCCCTTTTTTACCATCAATATAATTATTGCGAGTAAAATAAACAGTTGTTCCGTCTTTTGTAAAAGTGGGAGTGGATTCGTGAAACTTACTATTGATTTTTGATTTTATTTTTTTAGGTGTGCCTGGATTGAAATTTTCATCCAGGGCAGCTTCATAAAGGTTGGTGAAACTTTCTCCCGTCCATTTATGTCTTTGTTGTCCCAATCCTCCCGTATCTCTTGCTGTGGTAAAAACAATTTTATTCCCGAAAAATGTTGTTCCGTAATCCGAAAATTTACTGTTTATTCCTGAATCTTCAATCGTATAACGTCCGGAATTGGCTTTAATCAAATCCAGATAGTTTTCGTTTTTTTTGTACAGTTTACCTCTTGTATCATTTTTCGAATGCTGAAAGAATAGATCAAGCATCTGATTGGCTTTTTCTGTACGACCTGTTGATTTTAAGGATTGTGCATATCGGTAATAATATTCCGGTTCCACATCATTAGTCATAGCGAATAATTCATCATACCATTTTGTCGCTTTATCAAATTCAGCATTAAAGTAAAAAGAGTTACCCAGTTTTTTGAACATATCTGCAGACTTGTAGCCTTTTGAAGCTACTCTTTCATAGGTTTCAATTGCATTAACATAAGCGTAGTTGGCATATTGTCTGTCTGCCGTAGCTATTTTATTCTTTTGAGAATAAGTATGAAGTGAAAAAAAGCTTAGTATTAATAGATAAAATGGTATATAATTCTTCATAGTAAATAATTTTAAGAGAAACGAGGGGTTGTCATTCTGCTTTGTTTTCTAATAAACTCAAAACGCAGGAATACTTCATGCGAACCATTACTGTAATTGTTTAGTTTTGAGGATTCAAGATCATAACCGTAACCAATGTACATACCATCTGAAATCTGAAAACCGGCCATGGTGCTGAATGCGGCATCCCATCGGTAAGCGATTCCAACCATAAATTTATTGTTGAACAAAAAATTACCTGAGACATCCACCTGCAACGGCGCACCTTGTGTTATTTTTGTGAGCATTGCGGGTTTGAATTTTATATTATTGTAAGTACTTAAATTGAATACATATCCTCCCATTAAATAGTAGTTAATTTTATTTTTGAATATGGCTACTTCATTATCGTCATAATAATTGGTCACTATAAAATCCGGTACCGACAAACCGATGTAAGCTTTGTCAGAATGCCAATAGACCCCGGCTCCTATATTTGGAGATATGACATTTTTTAAATTTTGTAAATGAGGATCGTCCAAATCTGCGGGATTAAGTCTACTGGTGTCTAGATTAAAAAGACTTACAGTACCTTTAAGACCAAATGAAAGTTTAAAATTATCTGAAGTCTGAACCGTATAAGAAAAATCAGT
Organism: Flavobacterium sp. CFS9; assembly: GCF_041154745.1. NCBI lineage: Bacteria > Pseudomonadati > Bacteroidota > Flavobacteriia > Flavobacteriales > Flavobacteriaceae > Flavobacterium > Flavobacterium sp. CFS9. The sequence goes on from NZ_AP031573.1 coordinate 3,019,495, forward strand.
TGATAGAGAGTTTTTATCTGTGGCGCCAATTTTGTCATTTACAAGAGAAACACCAATACCTAAATTAGTGTCGTTTATAGGAGTATTAATTGAAAAAGCGCTGGTTTTAGGAGCCCCTTCAAGACCTACCCATTGTGCACGATACAATCCAAAAATACTCGTCGTACCTCTTGATCCGGCATAAGCAGGATTAATATTTATGGTATTGTACATGTACTGTGTGTATTGAGCATTTTGCTGAGCTGCTATATTTATTACATTGAAAAGCAATAAGAATTTTAAAAAAATTAAACTCTTTTTCATTTGTATAGTTGTTTTTAGTGAAACTTCTGTGCGAAAAGATTATGAAATTCTCTGTGTTTTTATCTAAAAGTAAGATGTAAGTATCCGCTTTTTTCAGTCATGAGCGTTCCGTTTCCGTAAGAAAGCACATAAAAATAGGTTCCGGGTGGTAATCCCACACTTTGGTTTACGGTTGCTCTCCCTTCAGAAATTCCGCGGAAATAATTATTGTTTGCACCATAATTATTAGTTTCAAATACGATGACTCCCCAGGAATTATATATGGTTACAGTGTTATTTGGAAACCGTTCTAGACCTCTAATTTCGAAGTAATCATTTTTGCCGTCTCCATTTGGAGAAACCATATTGAAAACAATTACATCCGGATTTGTAATACCCGCCTGAGCTTTATTATTAAGCGGATTATAATCTTGCGGAGTTGAATTTTCCAGAAAAGCAATGTTCAGATAATCCCCTTTTGTTTTTACTTTTGCTGTTAGGATCAATGTTTCTGTTTTATAGGGTAACAGTTCGGGTAAATTCCAAAGTCCGGTTGTGATATTATAATCTCCAGACGAAGTTTTAGATGAGGTATACATATATCCTGATGGAAGTATATCTTTAATTTGAACATCTTTGAAAGTAGCCCCTCCCAGATTTTCAGCCGATATGGTAAACATGACCGGTTGACCAATGTTTGCAACGGAATTATCTATTGTTTTTCTTATCTCAATATCAGTATCCTCATTAGGTTTTAAACACGATTGGATGTCTAGAGAAAAATTAATACTTACAAGAGGATTACATTTGGTTTCATCAATATAATTGACTTCTACAGTCCCTTTTCCGATATTGTTCCACAAAACTGTTACAAAATTGTCCGATTGTTGCCCTCCATTTACGATAGTACCTTCATTTGAAACGAGCCAATTGTAAGAGGACATTCCAGCCGCAGTAGTATAGGTTATTTTTTCTGAAATACAGGCTGACGTAAGCCAGTCAGGATTGTCATTAGGAACATCATTTTTAACAATTACGATAACAGCCAAGCGATTTGTACTCTCACATGTACCCGTTTTTGCTGTTGCATAATAGGTTTTACCATCAATTAATAGTGTTGCGGACGGAATTATACTTCCTCCTGTTAAGGCATCGTACCAGATAACACCGGTTCCGGAAGCTGCTAAGTCTGCTACTGTAGCCTTGGCAGCTGCACAGAATTGTTGTGTAGCAGCACCCGTTGGCGTTTTTGGGTCACTAATGCTAACGGTTATAGCTAAACGGTTTGTACTCTCACATGTACCCGCTTTTGCCGCTCCGTAATAGGTTTTACCATCAATTAATAGTGTTGCGGACGGAATTATATTCCCTCCTGTTAAGGCATCGTACCAGATAACACCGGTTCCGGAGGCTGCTAAGTCTGCTACTGTAGCCTTGGCAGCTGGACAGAATTGTTGTGTAGCAGCACCAGTTGGTGTTTTTGGGTCACTAATGCTAACGGTTATAGCTAAACGGTTTGTACTCTCACATGTACCCGCTTTTGCCGCTCCGTAATAGGTTTTACCATCAATTAATAGTGTTGCGGACGGAATTATACTTCCTCCTGTTAAGGCATCGTAGCAGATAACACCGGTTCCGGAGGCTGCTAAGTCTGCTACTGTAGCCTTGGCAGCTGCACAGAATTGTTGTGTAGCAGCACCGGTTGGCGTTTTTGGATCACTAATGCTAACGATTACAGCTAAACGATTTGTGCTTTCACATGTACTTGTCTTTGCTGCTGCATAATAAGTTTTACCATCAATTAATAGTGTTGAGGACGGAATTATATTTCCTCCTGTAAGTGCATCGTACCAGATAATACCGGTTCCGGAGGCTGCTAAGTCTGCTACTGTAGCCTTGGCAGCTGCACAGAATTGTTGTGTAGCAGCACCGGTTGGCGTTTTTGGATCACTAATGCTAACGATTACAGCTAAACGATTTGTGCTTTCACATGTACTTGTCTTTGCTGCTGCATAATAAGTTTTACCATCAATTAATAGTGTTGAGGACGGAATTATATTTCCTCCTGTAAGTGCATCGTACCAGATAATACCGGTTCCGGAAGCTGCTAAGTCTGCTACTGTAGCCTTGGTTACTGCACAGAATTGTTGTGTAGCAGCGCCGGTTGGTGTTTTTGGATCACTAATGCTAACGGTTACAGCTAAACGATTTGTACTCTCACATGTACCCGCTTTTGCCGTTCCGTAATAAGTTTTACTATCAATTAATAATGTTGAGGACGGAATTATATTTCCTCCTGTAAGTGCATCGTACCAGATAATACCGGTTCCGGAGGTAGCCAAGTCCGCTACTGTCGCTTTTGTTGCTGTACAGAATTGTTGTGTAGCAGCACCGGTTGGTGTTTTTGGATCACTAATGCTAACGGTTACAGCTAAACGATTTGTACTCTCACATGTACTTGTCTTTGCTGCTGCATAATAGGTTTTACCATCAATTAATAGTGTTGTGGATGAAATTATATTTCCAGCCATAGCTGCATCATACCAGACAACATCAGTTTCAGAGGTAATTAAATCAGCTACTGTAGCCTTAGCAGCAGCACAGAATTGCTGGGTAGTGTTTCCTGTTGGGGTTGATAAGCCTCCAAGTGTAATGTTGACAGATTCTGTAAAATAACATCCTCCGAAAGAATTAATTTCTACTTTGTAAGTGCCAATTTGTGCAGCCGTTATATTATTGATATTTAATTCAGGGGTACTAATTTGCGTACCATCTGGCAAGGTCCATTTTATCGAATTTACCGGTCCCATTTGTATTATAGACAATTTGATATCACTTCCGATACAAACAGCTCTGTCTCCACCATTTATTAATTGTGAAAAGGAACTTCTTAAAATCAGAGGCTGCAAGACTTCATAGCAGACTGTTTTTGCTTTTACGATATAATTTCCTGCGGTCAATCCTTTAAATATAGGACTTGATTGTCCTGTTGTTGGGAAATCGGAATCCGTTTCTTTTTTTATAAAGTAAGTGACCGTTTCAGTGACCTGATCTACCTGGGTATAAAGATCCCCCGTTGTATTTCCTGAACAGACAATTCCGCCGGATTTAGATAAATTAAAAACAGGAAAGTTAGGAGTAACATTTAAAATGCTGGTCGAAGTATTTTCCCATAATTGATTTCTGTTCAAAATGCCCGTTACAAAACTTCGCGATAAACTGATTTCATAATTTCCGGCTACATCAGGTTCAAAAGAAAAGTTATAAATTCCGGTTTTTAAAGTAACAGCGTTACCAGGAATGTTTAAATGATTGGCACCAGGAGGTACAACAAGAAATCCCAGATCGATAAAGTCAATTCCGTAGAGTTTTCTCAAATTATTGTCCATTGCCGTTTTACCAACACCGGAAACCTGAACCGTTACATTCTTGATATAGCGATCGCATACAGTAGATGACGGTATAGAGCTAACCTTAGTAATTTCAATTTTAGTAAAATAACTGTCTAAGACAACATCAAAGACCTCGTCAAAACAAGCGGAATCTTGAATTCTTATTTTATAGTTCCCAGGCAGTAATTGGTTTCCCAGTCCAATGACAGAATCTTTTGTTATATCCAACGCAGAGGGACCACTTACAAGGCTTATGGTAACATCTCCTTGTAAACCTACATAACCGGGAGTAGCCATAGGAGGGTACACCGCCAGTGCACATTTACCAAAGAATTTACCACTTGGTCCTGTGAAAAATTGTATTTTAGCTCTTATATTTTTATCTGGAGAAAAGTAATTGGCATCAATAAATACATTTTTTGAATCAGTAAGAGCTGGTTTTTCCGAAGAAGTGTTTGAAGTATTGTTTGTGAACGTGTAATTCTTTACTGCAGTTCCTGTATTATCAATTACTCTTACGGTGTACGTTTTACCAATACCCAGTTTACAAATGGTCAGACTATTTATAGAGGTAATGGTGTAGGTGTTTTTGATACCGGTTCCATTTTCTGTTACTTCTACCGTATAAGGAAGACATCCCCCCTGATCTTTAGGAACATTATTTAATAAAACCCGTCCTGTGTCATTACAATTGGTGTTTAGAGGATCATCTTCTATACTAAATTCAAAATCAGTAAGTGGTCTTGGAATTCCAATAGAAGATGCACCATAATCCAATTCAACGGTTTTTGTCAGATTACAATAAGTAGCACTCAGGCGGACAATTCCCCACTTAGAGCGGTCAGAAGGCAGCGGAAAAGATTTAGTGACCTGATTATACGTCAAATTATCGTAAACATTCCAGTTTGAGCCATTCTGAATTTCAAGTTTATAGATAAAACTTTGATTTCCTGAAAAACGAGGTGTGAGATAAGGGTTAACATGAGCCTGACTAGCAGCAACAGCCAGTAAACCATTAGGAAGCGAAGCACTGCTAATACCTGAACATATATTTCCGGGAATAGTATAGACAAGGTCAACGCTATTGATGACTCCTTTGTCAAAAATAATATCATCGGCCTTCAGGGTTACATTAGGTGCCAGATTTACTATGGTTGGAGGCGAAATAAGGGTACCGCAATTATCCATGGCTCTAACTTTGTAAGATCCGCTGGGCATATTTTTTAGCGACGAAAAGCCCCCCGACGTTTGTATACTTTGTACGATACTATTGTCGGAAGCATTAAGTAAGTTAATGGTGTATGGAGGGTTACCTTTTTCTATAACAATATTTATTGTGCCTAACGGATTAGGATCAGATGCGCAATAGGTGTAATTTTCGGCATAAAAAGATGTAATACTGGGTGAGCTTGAAGAATAGGTACTGCCTACTTTTATGGTAGTTGCAGTTTTTATAAAAGTATTGTTTTCGTAATAGCCGTAGAAATAATCTCCAGGCTCTAAATGTGTAATAAGAGAAGCCGTAGACGCAATGATATTTGCCGGATCATAAGGAGATTTTGCAACGGCATAAACCAAAGGTGCAGAAACATTTTTAACCGTGATGGTAATAGTACCATCTGCTCTACCGTTACCGGTACAGGACGCATCAGTTGCAACAGCAGAAATTTCTGCCTGAGCAATTGCGGCAAAAGGGAGTAAATAAAATAGCGCAACAAATAATTTTAGTGGCCTCATAGTAGGTGCGTTAATTGTGTTTTTGGAATTTGGGGCAGTTAAGTGTGGAAGGATGACAATTCAGAAGAAAGCACTAAAATTTCTTTTAACTCAATAATGAAATAAGTAGTGCTTTCAAAGCTGAATTGGTAAACGTCATCTTCTATACTTCATCTTAACTTAATGCAAAGGTATTTAGGACAATTGAGACAAGTGGTTCGGATTTAATAATCGGATTGTCAATGATATAACTGGTTGTTTTATGTAACAGTTGATCGGCTAAAAATTCCCGTGTTTTAGATTTTGGGAGGAATAAAAAACAGATATAAGTTAAAGATTACAAAATAATTGATCTACAGATGGTACGTGTGAATTTTTTGGAGGAAGATTGAAATCGTATTCAGAGCATAAGTCCTAAAAGAACATTAAAACCCAAAATAAAAAAAGATTCGTTTTTGAGAAATTAGCTTTAAGAAGTATTAAGTCAATGAATAAGAAGAAAAAAACATTACCCCAATAGGCTGCTTTTGCGAAAAAAAGAAGTAATTTGGTTTAATAAATGGATAGAATGCAAAATCTAATAAAGAGAATAATAGTTTTAGCTATTGCCGTACTTGTTATAGTGCTGGCTTTCAAATATTGTGAATTCAAAAAGGATGACGATTCAACGATTGATTATAATACCAATCTGATTCAGCAGCAAATTTTAAATGTTGGAAAACTGGTCGTTACCGAAGGTCATTTTTCGGAAGTCATTACTTATAAAAACCAGCAGAAGTATTTAATGGACATGGTATCTTTTGAGAAGAAAGCGCTTGTGGTCGTAAATGCAAATGTCACCGTAGCTTACGATTTGCATAAAGTGAAATATGATATCGATGAAAAGAACAAGACGATTACCATTTTAAATATTCCAAAAGAAGAAATCACCATCAACCCTGATATACAGTTTTATGATGTTGAACAAAGTAAATTGAATCCATTTACGGGTGACGATTACAACAAGATCAATAAATCGGTAAAAGCCAATCTGGCTAAAAAAATAGAAAAGTCTACCTTAAAAACAAATGCTCAAAACCGATTGATCAGTGAACTGTCAAAGATTCTAATTCTAACCAATTCAATGGGATGGAAACTGCAATACAACGGAAAAACAATTCAGTCTGAAAAAGAGTTTAGCGAGGATTTGAAGCTTTAGTTTTTTTTTAGAGGTACTAAGAGGCTAAGGTTCTGAGGTTTTAAAACAATTATATTAAATCCGACAGGTTTTAAAAACCTGTCGGATTTTGTGTTTTTATAGTATTTCGAGCGAAGGGAGAAATTACATTCGTAATTCGACAAAGATTGATTACAATTGGGACGGAGTTTCTCTTGTGATTTCTCCTTTCAATCGAAATGACAAGATTGAAAAACCTCAGAACCTTAGTACCTTAGTACCTCTAAAAAAACTTAAACCGCTTCTTTATCAAAAATCAGATCTAAGCCTCCAGAAATCAAATGTGCCACTTCAGGGCGTTTTTCTTTTAATTGATCTAAATGAACGAGAACTTCCTGTAAAAGTTGTTTCTCATTTGAATGTTCTAAAAGCTCGACGATTTCCACAGCCAATAACCAATCATTAGGATGGTTTTCTTTCAGTTTATGAAATATAGCCTTTAATTCAGTTACGGCACCTTTATTTTCTCTGGTCATACGAACAGTTTGATAAAGTACTTCTAAATCATCTCGTTCGGCAGTATGTTGTGCTTTAATAGTAGTTGTTTTTGGAACCGTATTGATCAGGTCAAAACTATTCACATCGGCAGGGCCGGAAAAAGCCGAAACCACTTTTTTACCAATCGCCATATCATAATTACCCCATTCAGGCTGAAACAAAATCGTTTCGCCATGAGTTACGGTGCAATTTCTAAAACTAATTAAAATGATTTCGCCGTGTAAATTTCTTGAACCGGTAATGATTTCACCTTCTACAATAACGTCACCTTCAAATTCTAATCGAACAGTTTCATTTTCTACGATAGAATAGGCTTGTAAATCTTTAGGGCTCATGTCTTCGATTGCTAAATTGAAGCCTTTCAGTTTCCCAATTGGGCTTCCAAATCCATGAGGATGCGTTAGCGTTCCGTGACCAACTAATTCTTTTTCACGGTAGGATAAAGCCGTTTTTCCGGTAGTCTGAATATAGATAGGTTTTCCTTCATCTTCCAGAACATTAGTAAAAACACCTGAAATCTGTAAACCGGTACTCAACTCAATTGTTCCTAAAGCATTAGAGTGAATTAGTTTTTGTATACCCGAAAGGCCTCCCGTTCTCAAAGCCATTTTATTGGCAAATTCTTCTAAAACCAAACTCAAATAGGAAAAATTTGGTGTTACAAAAAGTTGAGGCTGTAACTGTGTAATATCAAAATTTTGATTGGCAGCAGAGATGTTATAAGGGATCTTCTTTACATTCTCCGTCATGCACCAGGCACTCTCTCCAATAGAGGACAGTAAGCCCGCACCATATATTTTCGGATTATCAACCGTGCCGATTAAACCATATTCTACCGTCCACCAATGCAGGTTTCGAATTTGTGCCATTTCAGACAATTCGCCCATATTGTTTTGTAAATCAGCTACGGCTTTTTCGGCTTCGTCAATTTTTTCCTGTGGTGTATCTTCGGCTTCTTTCAAAATAGAAAGCAGTCGAATAGCCTCATACATTTGATAATCTTTATGAGATGAAATCGCTTTACAGCCAATTTCTCCAAAACGTCTTAAGTATTCTGCATATTCCGGATTAGCAATAATAGGAGCATGTCCTGCACCTTCATGAATAATATCCGGTGCCGGAGTATATTCGATATGTTCCAGTTGACGAATATCTGAAGCAATAACCAAAACATTATATGCCTGAAATTCCATAAAGGCATTTGGCGGAATAAATCCGTCCACCGCAACAGCTGCCCAGCCTATTTCAGTCAGAATTCGATTCATTCCGTACATACTTGGAATAGAGTCAATTTCGATTCCGGTTTTTTTCAACCCATCCAGGTACGAATGATGGGCAACTCTTGAAAGATAATCTACATTTTTACGCATTACATAGCGCCAAACAGCTTGATTAATTGGTGTGTAATCACCATAATCCTGAGGTTTAATAAATTGCTTTAAATGTTTAGGCAATCGCTCTAGTAACGGGTTTGTTTCAATATTGGCATTCATTTCGAAAACGTTGTAGATTAGAATGTAAAATTACGGATTTACGGTGCTAATTTTTGCTATTTATAGCATTTTTTTTATCCGAAATGATTTTTAATTGCATTTTTCGTGACTTTTCCCAATAAGAAAAGGAAGCTTATCTTTTAGCAATCATTGTTTTCGTAGTTAACTTTCTCCAGTTTCTTTTCGTATGATTCAATGTCTTTTTTAGACATACTGATTTCTTTTAGTACTACTTTTAATTGTTTTTTAGTGTCGGGACTTATCCATAAACCACTAAAATTGGTTCCTTCCTTCGTTAAAATCATCATGCCGGAAAAGCCATGTTCTACAAGGGCGAACTGATTTTCGTTTTTTGTGTTTTGCGTAATATTCAGCTGAATCCACCCTCCTGATTTGTCATAACGATAGATTGAAGTGTACATGAGGTCGGCTGTACAGGGATTTTCTTCTGCTTTTATATAAAAAGTGACATTTGTCTTTCCATCGATTGTTCCCTTGTATAAAGTATTTTTTGATGATTGTGCTTTTGTAAAATTTAAAAATAAAAGAGAGAACAAAAAAGAGAGTACTATTTTTTTCATGTGTAAACGCAAAAGTAGATTGGTTAGAATAATTTTATGTGGGTTTAAAAGTACTGTATATTTTAGTTAAGGCAAACAGTAAAATCAGCTAAGTATCAATTAAAAAATTAATGATTTTCAGGATTTCTGAAATACTCAATTTTGTAATTGAACATATAAGCCATGTTGGCTGCCCGCATTTTTGCTTCTTCGGTAATAGTTCCTGAGAAAAGTCCGTCGATAGAAGTGTTAAAAATCAGTACCCAACGATCGAAATGGGTTTTATCTACCGGTAATTGTTTGTGTGGAGGAAAAGGACTTCCTGAATAGGCACGCACATCAAATAAAATAGTTTGCCAAAAACCGTACATTTTTTCTAAATGCTCCGACCATCGATCCTGTAATTTAGCATTGAAAATCGGTCCCAGTAAATTGTCTTTTCGCACTTTACCATAAAAGGTATCGACCATTAATTTTATATCTTCTATGTTTGAAATGTCTTTAAGCGTTGCCATGTTTTTTACTATAAATGAAAGACAAAAGTACGATTAACTCAGTTGTGATCGATGATATTTGTCATTTTCAGTCAATTTATCTTTTTCTGCCGGAAAGGTTGTTCTTATGAAATTTCTATTCCTAAATTCTAATAATTTTTGCTATGAATTGCAGGAGGGTTTTCTCAAATTGGCCGAACACATCTTTTTTTAAAATATTGTTTTACTTTTTGTCAGAATGTTAAATTTTGTTTTTAAAAGCAAAATATTGTGATTTTTTATGTGTTAGTAAGATAAAACTTGTATTTTTAGAAAATATAAGCACGTTTGGGCTGTATTTACTTTATAACAAAATCACTTTCAAAAACAACATGATAAGATTGATAGAAAAATTACTTGAATTAAATAATTATGATAAATTAAAAAATGAATTCGAAGAAATCTTTCTCTCTCATCCAAATTACCCAAGTTTATTTGCAATAACAGATACACTAGATTTACTAGCTGTAGAAAATATCGCTGCAAATGTTCCAAAGGATCAATTGTTAGAGCTACCGGAGTCTTTTTTAGCTCTTTATAAAGAAAAGCTGGTGTTGGTGTCTAAAAGCGAAAAAAATATAAAAATTGTTGACCAGGACGAAGTTAAACAAACACTTTTATTTGATGAATTTACTTCAGACTGGAACGGGATAATTGTTGCAATAGAACCTAATGAAAGTAAAATAATAAAAAATAAAAATTATGATCTGAATGGACTAAAGTACATATTCCCTTTATTATTCCTGGTTTTGTTGTCTGTTTTTATGAATTACTATACCTTATTTGATTATATTTTTCTTGGAACTACAATAGCTGGATTAATAGTAAGTGTTTTTATTGCTCAGGAAAATTTTGGAATAAAAAATACAGTTGTTTCTAAGTTGTGTACAATAGGAGCAAATGTTTCCTGTGATTCGGTTATAAAATCAGAAAAAAATAATTTTATTAAAGGAATTAATTTTCCTGAGCTACCATTGATCTTCTTTAGTACAAGTTTACTTTCTTTATTACTTAAGCCTTCAATGTCAAGTGTTTTTCTCGGTTTTTTAAGCGTGCTCTCGTTTCCGGTACTGCTATTTTCATTTTGGATTCAAAAATTTCAAATTCAAAAATGGTGTATTTTATGCTTGGTAACTTCATTTTTAATAGCAATTCAAGGAGTTGTATGGTTTTTTCAAAATGAATTTACTTTAAGTTTTTCTCCTGATATTTTTGTTTTATTCTTCGTTTTGTTAGTCTCCATTTATTCTATTTGGAAATTGATAAAACCATTTATTAAAGATAGTATCGAAGCCGGGCATGGTTTAAAACAGATGAAAAAATTTAAGCGAAGCTATTCTCTTTTTAATTTTCTATCAAAAGAGGTTCCCGTATTAGATGGTTTCGAAGATTTAAAAAGTTTAAACTTTGGGAATAAAGATGCGGATTTGCAATTGTCGATAATTGTTAGCCCAAGTTGTGGACATTGTCATAAGGCATTTCAGGAATCTTTTGCTTTAGTTTCTAAATTTCCCGAGCGCGTTTTTTTGCGAGTTTTATTTAATGTAAATCCCGAAAACAACGATAACCCATACAAAGTTGTCGTTGAAAGATTGTTGACGATCAATAAAACGGAACCGTCTAAAATCACGGAAGCAATTTCGGATTGGCACATTAAAAACTTAGATTTAAAACAGTGGACAGAAAAGTGGAATGTCAATTTGGTAACAATGATGGTAAATTATGAGATTCAGAAACAGTATGATTGGTGTTTCAAGAATGAATTTAATTATACTCCGGTTACCATTGTAAACGGCAGGTTGCATCCAAATGAGTACGATATAAGTGAACTAAAATATTTTCTGAATGAATTTGCAGAAGAAAGTGAAAATTTAGAAAAAATAATAGGACCTCAAAATATTCTTGCGCAAGAGTAGACAGAAGCTTCGACTGTCTTAAAACGATTGAAGTATTAATTATATCAAAAAAAATAACCATGAAAAAGTTAAAAGATTTAAAAGGAATTGTAGTTTTAGGTAAAAATGCATTGAAAGCAATCAATGGTGGTCTGGGAGAAAGATGCGTTGAAGGTGGACCTAGATGTCTTCCTCTAGGAAGTACAAAGTGCGTGAACGGATTTTGTGCGGCAAGAACAGATATGTAATAAACTACTTAAAGTGAGTATATAAACTTAGAACCTGTTTCAATTTTAAGCAGGTTCTAAGCCTTTAAGAATAATAATTAGTAGCTATTTCCTGCTGTACGCTGTATCTTTTAAGGCAGAGAATTTACGTAAAGCGAGAATTTTTTCGATTGCCTAAAAAGGATGCCGCTTCCATCAGGGCTAGAAACTCCGTTTTCAAAAACATCAAACGAAGTTCCTTATAATAGCCAATACATATTGACTTTGGTAATTATAAGCTTTGTTTTATCCGATCAGTTGTGTAAACAAATCCTGACGGTCATTTAAGTATTGAAACTCAAATCCGCTTTGGGTCATGTTCATTTTAATAGCCAGTATATCCTTCTTGTTTTTTAGTTCTAAGCCAACGACAACAGAACCTACTTCCCGGCTGTTTTTCTTAGCAAATTGGAAATAAGTAATATCATCATCAGGGCCTAAAATATTGTTTACAAATTCTTTTAAAGCCCCCGGACGCTGTGGAAATTGAATCATGAAATAGTGCATCAGACCTTCATACAATAAAGAGCGCTCTTTTATTTCGGCTGTTCTTTCAATATCATTGTTACTGCCACTAACCACACAGACTACTTTTTTACCTTTTATCTTATCCTTATAAAAATCTAAAGCGGCAATAGTGAGAGCTCCTGCAGGCTCTACCACCATGGCTTCTTCGTTGTACAAACGCAAAATTGTAGTACAAACTTTTCCTTCCGGTACCAGAACAATATCGTCTAAATTAGTACGGCAGATTTCGAAAGTTTTGTCGCCCACTTGTTTGACAGCGGCACCATCCACAAATTTGTCAATTGTTTTTAAAGCCGTGTTTTTATTTGCTTCGATAGAGTTTTTCATCGAAGGAGCTCCTTTAGGCTCCACTCCAATAATTTTTGTATTAGGGCTTAATTGTTTAAAAACTTCAGACAAACCTGAAGCCAGTCCACCGCCGCCTATCGGAACAAAAACATAATCAATAGGTTCCTTGCAGCTGTCCAGAATTTCTAATCCTACAGTTCCCTGACCGGCAATAACTTTGTCATCGTCAAAAGGATGGATGAATGTTTTTTGATTTTCGGTTGCATCTGCTGTAGCTGAGGCATAGGCATCATCGAAAGTATCTCCGGTAAGTACAATTTCAACAAATGATTTTCCGAACAATTGTACCTGTTTAACTTTTTGTTTTGGAGTGGTTTTGGGCATGTAGATTTTGCCTTTTATTTGTAAAAGATGACAGGAGTAAGCCACGCCTTGTGCATGATTTCCTGCGCTGGCACATACAATTCCGCTTGCTTTTTCGGTTTCGGTTAACGAAGAAATCTTGTTGTAAGCTCCTCTGATTTTATACGATCGTACAATTTGTAAATCTTCTCTTTTTAATAAAATAGTAGATTTAAACTCTTCCGAAAGATTTAAATTTTGGGTGAGTGGAGTAGCGGCAACCACATTTTCAAGTTGCTTTTGAGCAGCAAGTACTTCGTTAAATAAATTCATATTGTTTGTTTTATTTTTTGCCACAGATTCAAAAGATTTTTAATCTGTGACAAAATAATTTAAATAAAAAAACCTCCCGATCTGGGAGGTTTTATAAATTGTATTTTGTTTACTTATTTATATATTACCTCGCCATTATTGCTGAATTGCAATAATAGTAATAGAGATAATAATGTTATTTAAGTTTTTCATTTCAGATAATTGAATCGCAAATGTATTAATTATTTTGAGAAGATTTCAATAACTTTTTTTAGTTTTTGTAAAAAACTGAAAACAGAGACTGAAAACTACTTTTTAACCGGAGGGTATTGTGCCAGAATTTTAGATACAAATTCGGCAACCTTTTCGTCTTTTTTAGCAACGTTTTTGGTTAGCGTTCCAACACCTTCTCCTTGCCAGATCATTTCTTTTTTCTTAGCATCAATCAAATCAATGAATAGAGTTCCTTCGGTAGAAGTAGAAACGGTAGTCTGGTTTCCTCCGTACATCATGTAAGGATTCCATCCCCATCCCCAACCATAACCCCAGCCGGCGCTAAATTGATTTACATTGACTTGTTCTCTTGCTTTAGTAAAAATATTAACTAATAAATCAGGGTTTTCGCTTTTGGTAAAACCTTTGGCTTGCATTTGATCATCGATGGCACGTAAAATACGTCTTTTATCCAAATCAGAGATTTCAACCTTATCAATTCCGGGCTTGAAGAAAGCATACGTTTTGTAAGAGCCAAAATTTACGTTTTTGTCGTAATCAGAGTAAACGCTAACCGTGCTGCATGACGCTAGTATTAAAAGCAAAAAAACGGGTACTAATTTGAATGTTTTCATATGTTTAAAATTTAATGTTCTCTTTGATCTGCCAGACTTCGACTACGCTCAGTCTGACTGAATATAGCCGCTTCAAACTGAGCCTAGCCCTGTTTGACTGAGCGAAGCCCTGTGTCAGACTGAGCGAAGCCGAAGTCCTCATTTTTTCAACCCCGCTCAGCTTAATATTTTTGTCTAAAATAGATTTTCATCTACAATATTAGGCAAAGTTACTTTTAATAAAGGCTGAACTTCCATTGCTCTTTTGATAGCAAAAATTGCTTCGTCATTTCGCGCCCAGCTTCTTCTTGAAATTCCGTTGTTAACATCCCAAAAAAGCATTGAGGCTAAACGCTTTGAAGCCTCTTTGGATCCATCAAGAACCATACCAAAGCCACCATTTATAACCTCTCCCCAGCCAACTCCGCCGCCATTATGTATAGAAACCCAGGTTGCCCCTCTAAAGCTGTCTCCAATCACGTTTTGGATGGCCATATCGGCTGTAAAGCGTGAGCCATCGTAGATGTTAGAGGTTTCTCTATACGGAGAATCTGTTCCCGAAACGTCATGATGATCGCGTCCTAAAACAACTGCTCCAATTTCACCTTTGGCAATCGCCTGATTGAAAGCCTCGGCAATTTTAATTCGGCCTTCAGCATCGGCATATAGAATTCTGGCTTGTGAACCTACAACCAGTTTGTTCTCCTGTGCACCTTTGATCCATTTAATATTATCCTGCATTTGCTGCTGAATTTCATTTGGAGCTGTTTGGGCCATTTCTTCTAAAACCTGACTGGCAATAGCATCTGTTTTCTGTAAATCTTCCGGTTTCCCCGAAGTACAAACCCATCTAAACGGACCAAAACCGTAATCAAAACACATAGGTCCCATAATGTCCTGAACATAACTTGGGTACTTAAAATCAATATTATTTTCGGCCATTACATCAGCACCTGCGCGTGAAGCTTCTAATAAAAAGGCATTTCCGTAATCAAAAAAGTAAGTCCCTTTTGCAGTGTGTTTGTTAATGGCTTTTGCCTGACGGCGTAATGATTCCTGTACTTTCTCTTTGAATAATTCAGGATTATTAGCCATCATTTCGTTAGCTCCTTCAAAAGAAATTCCAACAGGATAATAACCTCCTGCCCAGGGATTATGGAGAGAAGTCTGATCTGAACCCAGATCAATTTTGATGTTTTCTTTGTCGAAGCATTCCCAAACGTCCACCACATTTCCTAAGTAAGCGATGGATACTACTTCTTTATTGGCTTTTGCGGTTAGGACTCTTTTTACCAGTTCTTCTGTCGAAGTTACAATTTCATTGATCCAGCCCTGTTCGTGACGAATCTTAGTTATTTTTGGATTTACTTCGGCACAAACCGTGATACAGCCGGCAATATTTCCGGCTTTTGGCTGTGCGCCCGACATTCCGCCAAGCCCTGAAGTTACAAAAAGATTTCCTTCCGGATTTTGTTTGATTTTTCTGAAACCGTTCAAAACAGTAATCGTTGTTCCGTGCACAATTCCCTGAGGCCCGATGTACATATAACTTCCTGCAGTCATTTGTCCGTATTGCGAAACTCCTAAAGCATTCATTTTCTCCCAATCATCCGGTTTTGAATAATTTGGGATAACCATTCCATTTGTTACGACAACTCTTGGAGCTTCTGCATGCGACGGAAACAATCCCATTGGATGTCCTGAGTACATGGTCAATGTTTGCTCGTCTGTCATTTCAGACAGATATTGCATCGTCAGTAAATATTGTGCCCAGTTTTGAAAAACAGCTCCATTTCCACCATAAGTAATTAATTCATGCGGATGTTGTGCTACAGCATAATCCAAATTGTTCTGAATCATGTGCATGATGGCTTTTGCCTGCAATGATTTTCCCGGATATTCATCAATTGGACGAGCATACATTCTGTACTCCGGACGAAAACGGTACATATAAATACGTCCGTAAGTTTCTAATTCTTCCGAAAACTCCTGAATTAATTCCGCATGGTGCTTGGCATCAAAATAACGCAATGCATTTTTTAAAGCCAGCTTTTTTTCTTCAGCTGACAGGATTTCTTTTCGCTTTGGCGCATGGTTAATCGCTAAATCGTAAGTTGCTTTTGGAGGTAATATGGCAGGTATTCCTTGTTGTATTTGTTCTTGAAAAGTCATTTTTTTAAGGTACTTAGTTGCTAAGATTCAAAGTTGCTAAGATAATTTAGCAAGATTAACAACAGATTAATTTTTTGTTTTTTTAGATTATGTCGCTCCGCCTGAGTTGAATTTCTGATCGATAATTTTACTTTTACAAATAGTACATTCCTAATGGAGTTATTCTAAGTCCTGAAAAGGCGACATATTTATAATAGAAAACAATGCGATCATTTGGTAAAAGCCCCAGAGGAGCGAAATATGGCCAATGAATACTCGATTCAAAAAATAATGATCTCATTTTCAAATTGGCACATTTTCAATTTAAAAAAAATAACTAAGGATAACGGATATCCGACCTGTGATAGGATTTGTGGATGGTAATCCTAAATTTTCGAAACAGAATATCCATTTATAGATTTTTAGATTGTTAGACTTGCTTAGATTGTTAGATTTCTTTAAAGTGAATCTAAGTCTTGTAATTTTACAATTGTTATTTATTTTATTGACTTCTTGTCATTCTTAGATGAAGATGATTAGGATAATCTAAGTAGTCTAAAAATCTAACGATCTAAGAAGTCTAAAGAATTATTTCCTTATTTCCCCTGTTCGTTTGTCAAATCCATACGGACAATGACGACAGCCGCTTTTACAGCAATAACCACGTTTTAGATGGTGTTTTTCAGTAAAGCATTTATAACCTTCGGGGGTATAGTAAAAATCTTCCCCTTCAGTTAATTTATTTTCATTACTTTGCTCCTTCATAAATCTGCATTGCGTTCGTGTTCCTCTTTTTTAAAATCAAAAATAATTAATAGATTGTGACTTTAATGAAATTGGACAATTTTCATCTACAAATTTATAAATTTTACAGCTAATGTTTCTGATTGTTGCTAAATATTTAATTCCAAAAGGGTATCGGGGAATGGCTGTGTTTCCGTTTGTGATTTTGAAATATGATGCAGATAAAGCAAATGCTGTTTTTGTCAATCATGAAAAAATTCATCTTCGACAACAAATGGAATTATTGATACTTCTGTTTTATATTTTTTATGTTTTTGAATATGCAATTCGGCTGATACAATATAAAGACAAAGAGCTGGCGTATCGGAATATAAGTTTTGAGAGGGAAGCTTACGCCAATGAAACTCAACTAAATTATTTGAAAAACCGATCTTTTTTTGGCTTTTTGAATTACTTAACTTTAAAACACCATTAGATTTTGAATCAGGAAATTCATATTACTTTTCCGAAGGGTATTTCGCTGACTATAAAACGGGAAGATTTGATTCATCCGTTTGTTTCAGGAAATAAATTCAGGAAACTTAAATACAATTTACTTCAGGCGAAAACCGAAGACAAGAAGACGCTGTTGACTTTTGGTGGAGCTTTTTCCAATCATATTGCAGCAGTTGCTTATGCTGGAAAAGAGCAGGGTTTGAGAACAATTGGAGTGATTAGAGGCGAGGAGCTTTTTAATAAAATTGAAGAGAATCCTACATTAAAATTTGCTCAGGAAAACGGAATGGAGTTTGAGTTTGCGACGCGGGAAGAGTACCGACATAAAAATGAAGATTCCTTTATAGAAAAACTAAAAGATAAATTTGGTGATTTCTATTTAGTACCCGAAGGCGGAACAAATGAACTGGCCGTGAGAGGATGTGAAGAGATTTTGACCAGAGAAGATGCTCATTTTGATTTTGTTTGCTGTGCGGTAGGAACGGGCGGAACAATATCGGGATTGATTAATAGTGCGTTGCCGCATCAGAAAATTTTGGGATTTCCAGCGTTAAAAGGTGACTTTTTAACCGATGAAATTCGTATTTTTGCAAAGAAAGATAACTGGGATTTAATTTCTGACTATCATTTTGGAGGTTATGGGAAGGTAAATTTGGAATTAATTGAATTTATCAACGCTTTTTTGGAAGAAAATAAAGTGCCTTTAGATCCAATTTATACGGGAAAGATGGTTTTTGGCGTTATAGACTTAATACATAAAAACTATTTTCCTGAACATTCAAAAATTTTACTCCTTCACACCGGCGGACTGCAGGGCATTGAAGGAATGAATATTAAATTGAAGCAGAAAAAATTACCAATACTTAAAAGCAATGGTTAAAAAAATATTAGCACTTTTAATTCTGGCAACTGTAGTAGGCTGCTCTTCCAGTAAACCTACTATCGCGACGACCAAAAAAGCGGCAGAAGTCCAGAGGCCCAGAGTGGCAACAACCAAAAAGCCAACTTATACCAAACCAATTGGCAAAAAATACCCTTCTACAAATAATACAACTGAGGTTATTCAGTCTACTTCAAAAACAGTTGTAACCAGCGATTTAATCAATAATTATATTTTACAGTACAAAGATATTGCAATAGGCAATATGCAGAAGTACGGCATTCCGGCAAGTATCATTCTGGCACAGGGAATTTTAGAATCCGGTGCAGGAAAAGGAGATCTGGCCCTGGAAGCCAATAATCATTTTGGGATTAAATGTCATAAGGATTGGCTGGGAGAAAGTGTTCGTCACGATGATGATTCTGCTCAGGAATGTTTCAGAAAATATACAGAAGCATCTGAATCGTACAGAGATCACGCTTTATTTTTGGTTGGAAAAAACAGATATGCAACTTTATTTACTTACGAAAAAGACGATTATAAATCTTGGGCAAAGGGATTAAGAGCGGCAGGTTATGCGACAGATCCCAATTATCCGGATAAATTAATTAGCTATATCGAACGATACAATTTACATCAATACGATTGTCAGGTTACTGGAAAAAGCTATAAACCTTTTGAAAAATCAGCTCCGGTGAGAAGTTCTTCGGCTTCTTCCAACACTCCGTCATCTTCTAATTCCAATGATCCAAATTTATATGAAGTTCAAAAGGGAGATACCTTGTATTCGATTTCAAAAAAATTCAACGTATTGGTTGACGATTTAAAACAAAAAAATAATCTTTCGGATAACGCGATTTCGATAGGACAGAAGTTGAGAGTGAAATAGTTTTCAGTCTCAGTCTCGGTTTTCAGTGTTGGTTCGAATTCATTAAAATCTAAATTCAGAAATCTAAAATCTAAAATCATAATGATTTATAAAAGAAGTAGTCAGCTTTTTGCTGAAGCAGAAAAAGTAATTCCGGGAGGAGTAAATTCACCGGTAAGAGCATTTAAAGCGGTTGGTGGAACTCCAATTTTTGTAAAGAGCGCCAAGGGTGCTTATTTGTATGATGAAGACGGAAATAAATTAATCGATTATATCAATTCATGGGGGCCAATGGTCCTGGGACATGCTTACCAGCCAGTTGTGGATGCGGTAATCGAAAAAGCAAAACTGGGAACTTCTTTTGGAATGCCAACGGAATTAGAAACTGAAATTGCAGCTTTAGCGGTTTCGATGGTTCCGAATATTGATAAAATAAGATTTGTAAATTCAGGTACAGAGGCTTGCATGAGTGCCATTCGTTTGGCTCGTGGATTTACAAAAAGAGATAAAATCATCAAGTTTGCAGGCTGTTACCACGGACATTCAGATTCATTTTTGATTCAGGCGGGAAGTGGTGCCGTAACTTTCGGATCGCCAAACAGCCCTGGTGTTACAGAAGGAACTGCAAAAGATACTTTATTGGCAAAATACAATGATCTAGAGAATGTAAAAACTTTAATCGACGCTAATAAAGGTGAAATTGCTGCGATTATCATCGAAGCTGTTGCAGGAAATATGGGGTGTATCCCGCCACAAAAAGGTTTTCTGGAAGGCTTAAGAGAATTGTGTACGGCAAACGGAATTTTACTGATTTTTGATGAGGTTATGACTGGTTTCCGTTTGGCTCGTGGTGGAGTTCAGGAATTGTACAACATCAATGCGGATATCGTAACTTTCGGAAAAGTAATTGGTGGAGGTTTACCTGTAGGTGCTTTTGCAGCCCGTGAAGAAATCATGAATTATCTAGCACCGCTTGGTCCGGTATATCAGGCAGGAACATTATCAGGGAATCCGTTGGCAATGGCTGCAGGTTTGGCAATGTTACAGGCACTGAATAATGATCCGGCAATCTTTACCCGTTTAGAAGAAAAAACAGCTTACTTAGAAGCCGGAATCGATAGAGTTTTAAAAGCCAATAATGTGATTTTTACAATCAATAGAGTAGGATCGATGATTTCAGTTCATTTTGATGCAAATCCGGTTGTTGATTTTCAAACTGCTGCGAAAGGCGATAATGAAACGTTTAAAAAATTCTTCCACGGCTTGTTGCAAGAAGGGGTTTATATTGCACCATCGGCTTACGAAACCTGGTTTATTACCGATGCGCTAACTTATGAAGATCTTGATTTTACAATCAATGCGATAGATAAAGTTTCGAAAACTTTTTAAATCTTAGAAATTAAAGTATATATTTTTTTTCAATCGAAGACTCAGTTTTTTTAGTAAAGCTGGGTCTTTTTTTTGTTTTGTAGTCGCGGTGTTTAGTCGCAGTGTTCAGTTACAGTGTTCAGTCACAGTTTACATTTCACATTTCACATTTCACATTTCACACAATTCAGTCTCGATTTACAGTTTAAACACTAAAATCGACAAGTAATCGACAAGTAGTTAATGAAAAGTTAATAAATGACTTTGTTATCATATATTCAGGATAAAAATTATTTTTGTTTATTACATAACCATTAAACCTGCAATAAATGAAGAAATTTCTCATTTTAACTACAATAGCAGCATTTGTGCTATTTCCCACTTCTCAATTTGCACAATCAAATAAGAAAAAATCTAAAAAAGACGAATCGGCAGCTGCTCCACCGGAGAAAAAACCGGAGTCATCAATTAAAGACTATAGCAAGGTAATCACCAAGGACGCTATTTCAGATGATGGACTTTTTAAAGTACATAAAGTCGATAAAAAATACTATTTCGAGATTCCCAATAAATACCTGAACAAAGACATGCTTTTAGTAAGCAGGCTGTCTAAACTGCCGGCTAATTTGGGTGGCGGTTATGTAAACGCAGGATCAGAAACCAATGAGCAACTAATTGTCTGGCAGCGTTTTCAGGATAAAATTCTAATCAAATCAAAATCATACAATGCAGTTGCCAACGATACTTTACCGATCAGTATTTCGGTAAAATCAAATAACTACGAACCTACTTTATTTGCTTTTGACATTGTGGCTTTTAGTAAAGATTCGGCTAACACGGTAGTAGATGTTACTAAATTTTACAGCACCGATGTGAAAGCCATTAGTGGGATATCGGCAGAAATGCGTGAGACGTATAAAGTAAAAGGACTTGACGATTCAAGAAGTTTTATTAATACGATCAAAAGTTTTCCGATGAATATCGAGGTGATTCAGGATATGACCTATAATGCTTCAAAACCATCGATGCTGGAAGATACAGAATCAATTAGCATTCAAATGAACCAATCGATGATTTTATTGCCTGAAGTACCAATGAAACCAAGATTGGCAGATCCAAGAGTAGGCTGGTTTACCATAAGCCAGTACGATTATGGAAGCAATGAATTGAAATCTGACCTTAAAACTTACATTCGCCGTTGGAGATTGGAACCGAAAGATCCGGAAGCGTATGCAAGAGGAGAACTAGTTGAACCGGTAAAACCTATCGTTTACTATTTAGACCCTGCGACTCCTGAAAAATTACGCAAGTATATTAAACAAGGAATCGAAGAATGGCAGAAGCCTTTTGAGACGGCAGGATTTAAGAATGCCATTATCGCAAAAGATGCCCCGACAAAAGAAGAAGATCCTGACTTTAGTCCGGAAGATGTTCGATATTCTGTTGTTCGTTATGTGGCGAGTACTACTCGAAATGCAGTTGGTCCGAGTGTTTCCGACCCTAGAAGCGGTGAAATAATCGAAAGCGATGTGATCTGGTACCACAATCATTTACGTTCTTACAGAAACCGATATTTATTAGAAACCGGAGCGGCAAACCCATCAGCCAGAACATTACAAACCGGTGATGAAGAAATGGGAGAGATGATGCGTATGGTAATTGCTCATGAAGTAGGTCATGCTTTAGGTTTTCCGCATAATATGGGGGCAAGCTGTGCCTATGATGTAGAAAGTTACCGAAATGGTGATTTTACACAGCAAAACGGAATTTCTGCCAGTATTATGGACTATGCGAGATACAATTATATTGCACAGCCGGGAGATAAAAATATTCGTTTTATTCGTAAAATGGGAGCTTACGATCACTATGCTCTGAACTGGGGATACAGAGTGATTCCGAATGCAAAATCTCCTCAGGACGAAACAGCAACTCTGGACAAATGGATTTTGGACAAAGCCGGAAATCCTTTGTATAAATTTGGAAAACAAAGCAGTGCTTTTGACCCTACTTCTCAAACCGAAGATATTGGAAATAATTCAATGAAAGCAAGTACTTACGGGCTTAAAAACCTGGAATATGTAGCAGCCCACCTGAACGAATGGACCAGTAATGTGACCAATAACTACGAAGATCTGGATGAATTGTACAAAGAAATGTTAGACGTTTGGAGCCGATATGTTGGGCATGTGGTGACAAATGTTGGTGGGGTTTATGAAAATACAAAGAAACCAAATCAGGCAGGAAGTGTTTATGAGGTAGTACCGAAAGCGAAACAAATTGAAGCAATGAACTGGCTTCAGGCAAATGCTTTTGCATCACCAACATGGATTGTAAATGTCACGACTTTAAAGAATACCGATTTTGCAGGTTATGCAGAAAAATTCAGAAGTTTACAGGTGAGACAGCTGAACAGCTTGCTTAGTATTGGACGTATCGGCAGATTGGTAGACAATGAAATTCTGGGGGCAGATACTTACAAAGCGCTGGATTTATTGAGAGATACCCGAAAAGGAATCTGGAAAGAAGCCGCAACACCAGGAAATGTTACGATTTACAGAAGAAACTTGCAGCGTGGCTATATTGATCGAATGGGAGCCTTAATGACAGAAGAAATTAAGCCATCTGACCGATCAACGGTATATTATAATGTGGGGCAATCTGATGTCAGAGCCTTGGTTCGTGGAGAACTGAATGCGTTAAGAGGTACACTTTTAGCAGCAAAAGCAAGACCCGTAAATGCAGAAACCAAATACCATTACGAGGATTGTATTAAAAGAATTGACTTAATTCTTAATCCGAAATAAGAATTTATAAAAAAAGAGGCTTTAGGGCCTCTTTTTTTGTGAATAAGATTAATTGTTATCTTTTCTGTCTTTCATTTTTTCTTTTGCTTTCTCCCTGTTCTCGTCTTTGATGGCAGTCCATTTTTTGTATTGGTCGTCATTCAGGATCGATTTCATTTTGGCATCATTAGCCGTTTTTTCATCTGCCATTTGTTGTTTAAAAGCTGCTTTCTGCTCTGTAGTGAGTTTTGTACCACTATCTTTTCTGTTTTTACGGTCTTCTCTAAACTTTTCAGCGTTGGCACTTCTGTCAGCCAGAAGCTGTTTGATCTGAGTTTGCTGATTGGCATCCAGATTTAGTTCAGAAGTAAGTTTCTTTAATTGTCTGTCATTGCGTTGTTCGGGAGTTAGTCGCTCTCTTTGTGGTTGAGCAGACTGATCCGCTTCTTGTGCAAAACCTGCTATCCCAACGAATAACAAAGCTGCAATAATTAATTTTTTCATGAGGTACGTTTTTTAATTGTTTATAGCGTTTAGACTTTATCGGAGGAAAGAGGTTTAACGAGATCGTCAGAATTATAGTTTATTTAACAAAATCAGATGTGAAACCAGTTTATCTGATTGGTTTTTAGTGTTTTAATAATGGTTTTGTCGGTCTATGTTTTTTGTCATGTTTTTATAAGAAAAGGTTAATTAAATTTGTTCTTAATATTAGGAATAAGGAATAGTTATCATCAGAATCAAAAAATGGAAGAGGTATTTAATAAAAAAAATAAAAACAGGGTTTTAAAAGCGGTAAATGGAGAGATGTCCTATCAGAAGTTAACTGCAGCAGAATGGCATCAGTTTGTTCAAAACTGGAATTATGATGATGGGATTGAACCGTTTGAGTGGATTGTCAAACAAAAAACACTTGATAAAGGAACTGTTCTTTGTTTGTATTGGCTGTTGCAGCCCGATTATTTTTGCAGGTTTAAAAGTGAAGACGAGGCAAGAGAAGATTTGCATTTCGGGCAATATAAATTGTTGAAAGAAATCGAAGAAAGATATACAGCAGGCTTTTATCAGGACGAAAATTTTTCCTTTGATCCCAAAGAAAGTTTTGCAGATGAAAATTCCGGTTTAAAATGCATTCCAGCTGAAATGCTGATTAAGACAAAAGGAGTAGCTTTCGAACGACTGGATATTGAATTTGCTTTTTTAAGAAATCCGAACGAAAAAGAGCTGAAAACGATCGCCAGCCGCATTGCAGATGCCGTGAAGATTATTCAGATTTCAAAACCTGATTTTGTTTACGATAATTCAGATACAGCAGTAAGTGCCATTGTCGACAGTGTAGGATACTGGAAAGTGAATGAGTTAGGGAAGATCAAAATTAAAAATCTGTCGTATTTATGGATGGATTGTATGCATAAAAAACACAATTGGGACTGGATTGTCTGGGATTGGGAAACCGGAAATAATCTGGGGGTAACAAATGTTACCAAAGAGCTAACCTGTTTGGCAGATACCATTATCAATCATACCATAGACGGATTTCAGTCAACTTCGATAATTAGTGATTTGTACAAGGACTTAGAAGGAGTGAATAATTTTTATGATTTAAAAAGAGATCTTTACAGCGGGATTGGGTTACTTTTTAGTACCGATCATATGAAATTCAGAAACTAATAGGTGCTAATTTTTCTAACTGCAGCAAATTAACTTTAGAAGAATTGTTTAATTTAGTAAAAAACAGAAGCTAAAAACTTTAAAAAATAAAGACAAGATGAGTTTAAACAATACAGTTAATAAGAATAAAATAGCTTTTTTTTCAACACAGCCTTACGATAAAACCTTCTTTAATAAATATAATGATTCGTTTGGTTTTGAATTGGATTTCTTTGAAACACAATTGAATCCTCAAACAGCTGCATTGATTGAAAAAGCATTGATTGTTTGTGTTTTTGTGAACGATATTGTCAACGAAGCAGTATTGAAGCAATTGGCTGAAAAAGGAGTGAAAATTATTGCTTTGCGTTGTGCAGGTTTTAATAATGTTGATTTGGATGCCGCTAAAAAGTACAATTTGAAAGTTTGCCGTGTTCCTGCTTATTCGCCTCAGGCTGTTGCAGAGCATGCTATGGCGATGATTCTGACCTTGAATAGAAAAACGCATAAAGCTTACAACAGGGTTAGGGAACAAAATTTTGCACTGAATGGTTTATTAGGATTCGATTTGTTTGGGAAGACTGTCGGAATCATTGGAACTGGAAATATTGGGAAGGCCTTTGCAAAGATTGCGATAGGATTTGGCTGTAAAGTTCTGGCGTATGATATCGTAACCAGTGTAGAAATGGAAAAAGACGGGGTGCAGTTTGTTTCGCTGGAAGAAATCTTCAAATCCAGTGATATTATCTCTTTGCATTGTCCCTTAAACGACCAAACGAAACATATTGTTAACAAGGAGTCTATTCTTTTAATGAAAGACAGCGTGATGATCATCAATACCAGTCGTGGAGCTTTGATTGAAACAGCGGCTGTTATTGAAGGTCTGAAAGAAGGTAAAATAGGGTATTTGGGAATTGATGTTTACGAACAGGAGGAGAAATTATTTTTTAGAGATCTTTCAGCTGATATTATTCAGGACGATGCGATTCAGCGTTTGATGAGTTTTCCAAATGTACTGGTGACCGCACATCAGGCCTTTTTTACGAATGAAGCTTTAACGCAGATCGCTTTGGTGACTTTTAATAACATTAAGTCTTTGCTGGATCAGAATGATATCGAAAATAAAGCAGCTTTGTTAGTTTAAATGAAATTACAAACCCGACAGGTTTTAAAAACCGGTTTAGAAACGGAATCGTAAAAATTAAAAAAAGTGAAAATATGAAAAGAAAAATTTTAATGGCATTTATAGTTTTAGGAATGATTTCGTGCCAGAATAAAGAAAAAACAGAAAAAGAAAATGTTATCGAAGCAATGGCAACTGACACCATGACAAAAACAGCAGTCGGAACTGCGGATGTAAGTGATGTTCCTGTAAAAGACGATAAAACGGTAGAGTTAATCAGAAAGCAGCTTCTGGTTTTGCTAAAAAAGGATTTACCGGCTTTGACAAAAGACGATAGGTTTTTTTATTATGATGCATTTGATTTAAATAATGATCAGAAAGAGGAGTATTTTGTAGGCTTCTCTAATTCCTATTTTTGTGGAAGTGGTGGCTGCTCCGGATACATTTTAAATAATGACGGAAGTCTGATTAATTCTTTTACAGTAACTGATTTCCCAATTTATGTAACCACTTCAGTATCTGAAAAATTTTATAATCTAATAGCTGTAAGTGGAGGGAAATTTCATCTTCTAAAACTGAAAAACGGAAAATATCCGTCAAATCCATCTGTTCAGGAAGTTGTCAAAGAGGAGGCTACAAGAGAAAATGCAAAGGTTTTGGATATTGATGGGAAGAAGTTGGAGAAGTACTCGTTTTAATCAAATTGTATTAAAAAATAAACCCGACAGGTTTTTAAAACCTGTCGGGTTTGAATATTAAGATGTCAATATTAGAATTTTGAATTCCCAGAATTGACTTTTTTATAAAATTATCCTACCAATTCCACAAATTTAAACTCACCTTCAACCGCTACTTTAGTCAGGCCATGTTTAGATAAATTTTTCATGGAAGCATCCCATTTTTTACCGCTTAAATTAGCTGTAATTTTTAATTGCTGAAGATCCATTTTATTTTCACTTTTCTGAAGTAAATCGATGATGAATTTTTCTTCATCAGAAAGTTCTATCTGAGCCTGTTTTTTCTCCGGACGCATTTGCGGGAACAATAAAACTTCCTGGATTGAGGCATTATTGGTTAAATACATGATCAAACGGTCCATTCCAATTCCCATTCCTGATGTTGGAGGCATACCATATTCAAGTGCTCTTAAGAAATCCTCATCGATAATTCCGTTTGCTTCATCATCACCTTTTGCGGCCAAACGCATTTGATCTTCAAAACGCTCGCGCTGGTCAATCGGGTCATTTAATTCTGAGTAAGCATTTGCAATTTCCTTACCGCAAACCATTAGTTCAAAACGCTCCGTAAGAGCCGGATTGTCACGGTGTTCTTTACATAAAGGAGACATTTCTTTTGGATAATCAGTAATGAAAGTAGGCTGAATGTAGTTTCCTTCACATTTTGCGCCAAAAATCTCATCGATTAGTTTTCCTTTCCCCATAGTTTCGTCAACCTCAATTCCCATTCCTCTGGCAGCTTCAAACAATTCCTGCTCTGTTTTTCCGGAAATATCAAATCCGGTAAAATGTTTAATAGAGTCGGTCATCGTAACACGAGCGTAAGGTGCTTTAAAGTTGATTTTGTGCTCGCCAAAAGTAACTTCACTTGTTCCGTTTACCGCAATCGCACAGTGCTCAAGTAAGCCCTCTGCAAATTCCATCATCCAGTTGTAGTCTTTGTAGGCTACATATATTTCCATGGCTGTAAACTCAGGATTATGCGTTCTGTCCATCCCTTCGTTACGGAAGTTTCGGGAGAATTCATAAACCCCTTCAAATCCACCCACAATTAATCTTTTTAAATACAATTCGTTTGCAATACGCATGTAAAGCGGAATGTCAAGCGAGTTGTGGTGTGTAATAAAAGGTCTTGCCGAAGCACCACCCGGAATTGATTGTAAAACGGGAGTATCAACTTCAAGATATCCTGCATTGTTAAAATAACCACGCATTGCTGTAAATAGCTTGGTACGCTTGATAAAAGTTTCTTTAACCTGAGGATTTACGGTTAAATCTACATAACGCATTCTGTAACGCAATTCAGCATCGTTAAACGCATCGTGTACATTTCCTTCTTCATCAACTTTTGGCAGCGGAAGCGGACGTAATGTTTTACTTAAAAAAGTAAATGCATCAACGCGAATACATTGCGCTCCAACTTTTGTAGTGAATAATTCTCCTTCAATACCAATAAAGTCACCTAAATCAGTTAATTTTTTAAATACCTGATTGTACAACGTTTTATCATCACCTTCACACAAAACATCACGATTCACGTACAATTGAATACGTCCTTCGCTATCCTGTAATTCAGCAAAACAAGCTTTCCCCTGATCTCTCACACTCATCAAACGTCCGGCAACAATAACCTTCTTACCTTCCTCAAAAGATTCCTTTATCTGCTTTGAAGTATGATTTACAGGAAAAAGATTAGCCGGATAAGGATTGATTCCTAAGTTGCGTAAGTTTTGAAGTTTTTCTCTTCGGATGATTTCTTGTTCTGATAATGCCATTTTGTGCTCTTTTTTAAGTGTGCAAAGATAAAGAAAAGAATGTAGATTTCAGAATGCTGATTTTAGATTTTTTGAAGCATTACTTTTTTGGTTTTCAAGGTGGTTTTGTCCCGCTATACGCTTGCATCTTTTCTAAGGTTCTAAGATTATGAGGTTCTGAGAATCTAAGGATCCAACAAAACGGTTAAACGATTAAACAGTTAAGCGATAAAACAAATCACCAATTAAACAATCCACGAAACTTCGTATCTTTGAGGAAAAATTAACCACAATGAAATTATATAAGTTACTCAGTTTTTCTTTTTTATTCGCCACTCTGGCAAGCTGTACTTTTACCGAAAATATTTATGTAAGTGATAACGGGACCGGAAAGTTTTCTTTAGATATGGATGGTTCTGCTTTAATGGCAATGGCAGGAGATCAGATTGGAGATCAAATGGGAGCTAATAACAAAAAAAATATGGATTCTACTTTTACCTTCAAACAGCTGTTGGCGGATAAGGGAGAAAGTATTTCAAAATTAGCTCCGGAAGTTCAAAGTGAGATCAAAAAACTGGAAGATCTTGTGGTTAATGTTAAAGTAAATGATGAGAAAAAAGAATTCCTGATGACGTTTTCTGAAGACTTTAAAAAAGTGAATGATCTGCATGATATTCTGCAATCGGTGAATACACTTCAAAAGCTGGTGGGAGGAGCAGATGCTTCGACACCTTTTGCAGGAGGTTTGGGAGATAATCATAGTACGGTAAGTTTTAATTACGATGGAAAGAAATTTACCCGTAAAGCAACAGTCGATAAACAAAAGCAAGCTGAAAAAGTAAAAGATTCGACAGCCGAAATGTCAAAAATGGTTTTTGCATCTTCTACTTATGTTTTAAAATATCATTTTCCAAAACGCATTAAAAAAGTGTCAAATCCGACTGCTTTGTTTAGTGAAGACCGAAAAACAGTTACAATTCAATACCCTTTCACGGATTATATGGAGAATCCGGACAAACTTAACTTTGATGTTGAGTTTGAAAAATAATTAAGATGAATAAAAAAATTCAACTTCAGGATTTAGGAAACAAAGACTATAAATCGACCTGGGAATATCAGGAAGAACTTTTCAAAGATATAGTCGACCTAAAGATCAGAAACAGAAGGGAAGAGCTCGATCTGGAAACTCCCAATTATTTGTTGTTTGTAGAGCATCCGCACGTGTATACACTAGGCAAAAGCGGGGATTTTGAAAATTTGCTCCTGAACGAAAAACAGCTTGAGGCCAAAGGAGCTACCTTTTATAAAATCAATCGCGGTGGTGATATTACGTATCACGGACCGGGACAAATTGTAGGATACCCCATTTTGGATCTCGAAAATTTCTTTACTGATATTCATAAGTACTTACGTTTTCTCGAAGAATCTATTATTCTGACTTTGGAAGAATATGGTTTAAAGTCCGGACGAAGTGACGGTGAAACAGGAGTATGGCTGGACGTTGGAACTCCGTTTGCCAGAAAAATTTGTGCGCTTGGCGTTCGGGCGTCACGCTGGGTAACCATGCACGGATTTGCTTTAAATGTAAATGTCGATTTGGGTTACTTTGATAACATTATTCCATGTGGAATCCGTGGTAAAGGAGTGACTTCCTTACAGGTAGAGCTTGGCGTCGAAAAAGTTGATGAAGAAGAAGTAAAAGCGAAAATCATCAAACATTTAACTCATTTGTTTGAAGCGGAGTTTGTTTAAAAAAAGAGCTTTTGAAATATAAAATAGTATGATACATGCTGAAGAAAATAACAATTATAGAATTGCTGTTCCTTCAGCATTTGATACTGTTTTTTCACATTTTTATTTTGCAGAGAATAAAACCAATATTCCGGTAACGAAAACATTATTGCCTACTTTTCAGACCATTTTGGTCTTTATTTTTGGAGAAGGTGCTTCTTTAAAATCACAGCAAAATACAACTCTTGAAGTACAGAAATGTGTTGTTTTAGGTCCAATAAAGCAAGCTTTTGAATACACCTTAAATCCTGATTCGGAGATTTTGGTTGCCAATTTTAAAGAAGACGCATTTTACAGATTCTTTGGAAGTGCCCTTCTTACTCATTCTTTACCCATCAATCCGGATACTTTACTTGCTGAAAATTGTTTTGCCCTTTTATGGGAAGAACTTAACGAACGCTCTGATCCAAAAGAACGTGTAGACTATATTTTGGAATTTTGCAAGCCTTATTTGCGAGAACAGCATGTTATGACCTCTCTTTTAACCGATTTTAGAGAAAAAAACATAGACCCTATAAAGGCAGTCGCAGCTGAAACTAATCAATCAGAGCGAAATGTTCAGCTCAATCAAAAGAAGTTTTTTGGCTATACGATTAAAGAGATTAGTCGTTACGAGCGTTTTTTTAAAGCCGTTGAAGCCATTCAGAAAGATATTTTAAAGGACTCTAAAACAGATTGGCTTGCTATTGTAGAGCAATGCGGTTACTACGATCAGAGTCAATTGATTCATGATTTTAAATATTATATGAATATCTCTCCAACCAAATTTCTGAAATTTCAAAGCGATATCTGTAGTTCAAAGAAGGTTTAGAAATCTACTTTTCGTTTTCTTACAATTGTGATCAGGCTCTCGGATTTACATTTGTCATGTTCAATCTTAAAAAACAGAAAACATGAAAAATTTAATCGTTTACGCACATCCAAACACAGGAAGTTTAAATCACTTTTTCAAACAAATTATTACGGAAAGTCTTGAGGAATCAGGACAGGAAGTTATCGTGCGAGATTTAAACGCAATCCATTTTAATCCTGTTTTATCTTTGGAGGATATGAACGGGCAAAGAGTAGGTGAAATTGCCGGGGAGGTCAAAACCGAACAGGATTTTATCGCATGGGCTGACCGTATTGTTTTTATTTATCCGATTTGGTGGACAGGAATGCCTGCGATTATGAAAGGATACATTGACCGTGTTTTTAGTTATGGATTTGCTTATCGATACGATCAGGGAATTCAGAAAGGTCTATTGACAGGGAAAAAGGCAGTCATAATCAATTCGCATGGGAAATCAAATGCAGAGTACGAATCAATAGGAATGGGTAAAGCATTAGCGCTAACGTCAGACATCGGAATTTTTAATTATTGCGGACTGGAGGTTCAAAAGCATTTTTATTTTGATAAGGCAGACAGAGTTTCTGACGAGAACATTTCAAAATGGAGCAGTCAGATTAAAGAAGTGTTTCAGGGAAAGGTTTTATGTAGTTAATTTGTTATATTTCTGCTTTATAGCTGTTTAAGGCAATTTTTTTGAATTGTTGAAGTTATTTATAAAACCATTTTTTTCTAAAACCTCACCAATCATGCAAAACGTAATTACTGATCTGTCGCGATTTATGCAATTTAATGAAGCGGAAAGTATAGCTTTTAAAAGCATACTTAGATTAAAGAAAATCAAAAAAAATGAGCATCTTTTAGTTGAAGGTGAGGTTTGTAATTTTGGAGTTTTTATTGCGGAAGGTTGTATTCGTTACTATTACTCGCTTGATGGAGTAGAGTCTACCGGAAACTTCTTCTTTGAAAATGACTGGTATTCTGATTTTGAGAGTTTTCTTTACGGAAAGCCTTCATTGCTCAATATAGAAGCTTTGGAAGATTGTGTTTTGTATCTGGCGTACAAACATGATTTTGAAAAACTGGTTGCTGAATATCCTGTATTCAATTCCTTTTTACGAATTATGATGGAAAGAACCATCAAAGGTCTAACCGGCAGAAATATGGCAATGTCTTTATTGTCACATGAAGAACGTTATTTACGTTTTTTAAAGTACTGTCCTAAAGTGGTGGAAAGAGTTTCATTAAAATATATTGCCAGTTATCTGGGAATCCAGCCCGAAAGTTTAAGCCGAATTAGAACCAGAATTACATTGAACAGTAAATCTTAACCCAAGTCAATTTTTAAGAAAATTCGGCTCTTTATTTTTGCTTTTATAACTGTAAAGCAAAATAAAAATGAAAAGAATATTCTTGATTATTATAAGTCTTTTTGGGTGGATTACCTATGCTCAAACGGGTACGGTAAAAGGAAAAATAATCGACAAACAATCTGAAAAACCACTTATCGGAGTTGCTATAGTATT
This sequence comes from Flavobacterium sp. CFS9, assembly GCF_041154745.1. NCBI lineage: Bacteria > Pseudomonadati > Bacteroidota > Flavobacteriia > Flavobacteriales > Flavobacteriaceae > Flavobacterium > Flavobacterium sp. CFS9. The sequence goes on from NZ_AP031573.1 coordinate 3,052,342, forward strand.
AATTGGCGATGAGAAAAAAAATGCCATTTCAGATGCTGAGGGTAGTTTTAAATTAACAAATGTTCCGGTTGGCCGACAGAGTTTGAGTTTTAGCTTTGAAGGTTATGAAAATACTTCAGTTTCTGATCTTGACATCAACACAGGGAAAGACAACCTGCTGACAGTTTCGATGATGGAAAAGTTCAACACACTGGATGAAATTGTAGTGACTTCAGGTTTAAGTAAAGCCAAACCCATTAATAAAATGGCATTGGTATCGACCAAACAATTTACGACAGAAGAAGTCAATCGATATGCCGGAGGAAGGAGCGATGTGGCACGTTTGGTTTCTAATTTTGCCGGAGTTTCTACCGGAGATGATAGTCGAAACGATATTGTAGTACGTGGAAATTCACCATCGGGAATGTTGTGGAGAATAGAGGGAATGCCGGTTCCGAGTCCCAATCATTTTTCGACCTTGGGAACAACAGGAGGCCCAATTTCGGCTCTGAATCCAAATCTGTTAGCTAATTCTGATTTTTTAACTTCTGCTTTTCCGGCGGAATATGGAAATGCTATTGGAGGTGTTTTTGACCTGAGTTTCCGAAAAGGAAATCCCGATGATTATGAATTCATGCTCAGTGCCGGAGCTTATCCGGGTGTCGAATTTATGGCCGAAGGTCCGCTTGGTAAACAAGGAGGTTCTTTTGTCGCATCGGCACGATATGGCTTTGTTGGGGTTTTAGGTTTAGCGGGTACAGATGCGCAGCCCAATTACAGAGATATTAGTTTTAATGTAGATTTAGGAAAAAGTAAAATCGGGAACTTCTCGCTTTTTGGAATCTACGGAACATCAGACATTGATTTTTTAGGAGATAAAATAGATAAGGAAGATCCTTTTGCGGCTCAGGATGAGGATGCTTATGTTAAATCGGGTTTTGCTTCTTTTGGATTAAAACACAATCTCGAAATTGGAACAAAATCCTATTTGAAAACAATTGTTGGTTTTTCAAATTCGAGCAATTCTTATGAGAATTTCCGCTATTATAATTTCAATACGCCCGATGTAAATCGTTTGCCTTTTACGGATATCAGTAACAATGAAAACAGAGTTACTTTCTCGACTTTGTTCAATTCTAAAATCAATAAAAAAACAACTTTCAGAGCAGGATTGCTTTTTGAGAATTATACACTCGATGCTAAAATGGCTACCCGTGACCGACAGCAGGACAATAATGGCGATGGTTATCCGGACTTTGTACAGCTCATAAATAATAACGGAAATTACAATGTGATTCAACCGTTTGCCCAGGGACAATTTCGTCTGACCGAAAAACTAACCTTTAATGCCGGTATTCACGGGCAGTATTTTTCGATAAACAAAGAGTTTGCTTTCGAACCCAGAGCTGCTTTGGCTTATGCGGTAAACCAAAGGAATACTATTAGTTTTGGTTATGGATTGCATCATCAAAGTGTTGCAGCTCCCATATTATTTCTGAATGAGTGGGTGAACGGAAATCAGGTTCAGACGAACAAGAATTTGGATTTGGTTCAAAGCCAGCATTATGTTTTGGGTTATGATGTACGATTGGCCAGAAAATGGAGGGGAAAAGTAGAAATTTACTATCAGGATATTAGTAAGGCAGGAGTTCAGTCTTTTCCAAGCAGTTATTCAACCTTAACAGAGGGTGCTGATTTTGGTTATTCGATCGATAAAACTTCTTTAATAAGTAAGGGAAGCGGGTACAATCAGGGAATTGAATTTACCGTTGAGAAATTCTTTAGTGAAGGATATTATGCTTTGTTTACTACCTCGCTTTTTGAAAGTAAGTATAAAGGGAGTGATGGTATAGAACGTAATTCACCTTTTAATAATGGATATGTTATCAATCTGTTGGGAGGAAAAGAATTTAGAATAGGGAAGGCGAAGAAAAATGTCTTTTCGATTGACACCAAATTTACCACTGCAGGAGGGCGTTATTACACTCCGGTCGATTTGGTTGCTTCCAATAATGCAGGTTATGAAATAAGAGACGATGCCAATGCATTTAGTAAGCAATATGATCCTTATTTAAGGTTGGATGTAAAGTTTGGAATCAAGTTTAACAGTAAAAGGAAAAAGAGATTTCATCAGTTTTATATTGATTTTCAAAATGTGACCAATCATACCAATATTTTTACCAAAGAATACAATCGTTTAACGAATAGTGTAAATCAGAAAGATCAGATTGGTTTCTCTCCTGATTTTGGATATAAATTTCAATTTTAGAATACTAAGAGTTTAGTAAGTATAAAAATGCAGACAAAAGATCATCCATTGCCTGCATTTTTATGTTTAAGATTCATTTCAAATTTAAACGGGAATTGGACAGAGATTATACTTTTACAATTTCTACCCTGCGGTTTTTTGCTTTGTTCTCTTCGCTTGTATTGTCAACAATTGGTTTGTCAGAACCCCAGCCTTTTGTTTGCAGCCTCGAGGCATTTATCCCTTTAGAAGTTAGTGAAGCTTTTACGGCATTTGCTCTTTGTTCCGAAAGTTTTTTGTTGTGGGCTGCATCACCGCTATTGTCTGTATGACCCTCAATAGCAATTTTAAGGTTAGAATTGGCCGTTAACAATTTCTGAATCTCATCAATTATAGGTGAAGATTCTGTTTTTATAGTAGCCTTATCAGTATCGAAATTAATATACAAAGCGATGTGTCCTTTAGTATCAAGTTCTTTTTTTATGGCATCCGCTTTAATGAGAGAAGCAGTCATCTTAAAAGGTTTTGTTTCTAAAACCATCCATCCTGTCGAAACAGCATCATCATAAGGAGTAAGCTGAATCCAGATGTTTCGGTCTGCACGTCGGATCAAATAGGTTGTCGTGATGGCATTGGCCATAAAACCATAACCATTCATATATTTTACACGATTGTTGTCCGGGATTGTATGAGAAGAATCTGCCGGGACTTTCATTTCAGAGATTTTTACTCCGTCCACACTTTTAATTAATTCATCCAGATTGCGTGTTACTTCAAGTTCACTGTATGATTTCCCTTCTTTTGCTTTAATTCTGGAGTAGAAAATTTTTCCTTCCGGTTTTTCGAAATGATCTTTTACCCAAAAATAAGCAACGTCGTAATCAGCAATATTGTTTTTTGAAGTGTCTTCGTAGTTTTCGGGTAGATTAAAATAAGGAAATGCACCCAGAGGTTTGTCTGAAACCGGAATCGAATTGATATTGAAATTTTTAGCCGATGACGATTCGGAAGTGGTTTCGGTCGTTTGAGGCGATACAAGAGAATCTGTGTTATCTGTCACATCATTCTGTTTTTTGTTGGAATTGCATGCCAGGATGATGCATGCAATTAGAAGCAATGTTAAGGATTTGATTTTCATGAGGTTAGTTTTTAGAGAATCAAAGATAACAAAGCGAAGAGATTTTAACAAAGAAAAAGATTCAATTTAATCGATTTTTTTGATTGTAATGTTTTGAAAAAGTGATGTTTAATGTTTGTTCTGCGTTTTTAGAATAGCTCTAACTGAGTAGGGAGTAATTTAAAAGACATTCGATGATATTTGGTTGTACCGTATTTTTTAATGGCTTCGCGATGTTCCGTTGTGGGATAGCCTTTGTTTTTTTTCCAGTTGTACATTGGGAATTCTTCATGAATTTTATCCATGTATTCATCACGATAGGTTTTAGCAAGAACCGAAGCCGCCGCAATACTTAAAAATTTAGCATCACCTTTTATGATACTTTGATTAGGGATTGATTTTAGTAATTCAATTTCAGTTGAAGAGAATTGTTTGCCAACCGTATTTCTTAATCCTAGTTTGGCATTCAGCGATCGGTTTCCGTCAACAATAATAAATTCAGGAGCAGGGCTTAGCTTTAATACACATTCCTGCATTCCTTTCATTGAAGCATTCAGAATGTTTATTTCATCAATCTCATCAGGCAGTAAATGTGTAACGGCAAAACAGATGGCCTGCTCTTCTATAATAGGTCTTAATAAGAATCGTGCTTTTTCAGACAATTGTTTGCTGTCGTTCAAAATTTGGTTTTCAAAATTGGCAGGTAGAATTACGGCCGCTGCAGTTACCGGACCAGCCAGACATCCCCGGCCTGCTTCATCAGTTCCGGTTTCTAAAAGGTATCCTGAGAAGTTTTTTTGAAGCATTTTCTGAGTTTTTATATTCAAGGTCACAAATATTGTAAATTTTTTTAAGAGTGCTAGAAAACTTTTTTAAATAATAGCTTGGATTTGCGAAAAAGAAAATAAAAGATTCAATTTTTATAGGGTTCATAAAAGCCCCCCTTGTTTTTTAAGAGGCTTGCTTTTTCGCGGGTTCAAGTGTTAAAACCATGTTAAGTGTTAAATTCACATAAATTTATGTTTTTGGCATAAATTAAGGAATATTGCTACTAAAAAGAATAGAATCTAAATAAATTATGATAGATCTTGTTATATGTTTAGGAATTTAGGCTAAAAATAAGTTAAAAAATTTTGGTGTTTTAAGAAATAATTAAGATGTTTGCGCCATACTAATTCAAAATAAATTAAAATGAAATTAAAATTTAAATGGATTTTTACGCTGGTTGTGGCGTTGTCTATGCAGTTTTCTTTTGCTCAGGAGAGAACTGTTACTGGAAAAGTCTCTGATAAAACAGGGGTAATTCCGGGAGTAAATGTTCTTGTGAAAGGGTCTAAAGTAAGTACTCAAACTGATTTTGACGGAAGTTATTCCATAAAGGCAAAGACAGGTGATGTTTTAGTTTATTCGTATGTTGGTATGAATAACAAACAAGTAACTGTTGGTTCTTCAAATTCAGTGAATGTAGTGCTGGAGTCAGAAGCTCAATTAATGAATGAGGTTGTAGTGGTAGGTTACGGTGTACAAAAGAGAAAGGAAGTAACTGGTTCGATCTCTAAAATTGCCGGAAGTGACATCTCTAATCTTGTAACTCCGAGTTTCGAAGGAGTATTAGCAGGTAGAGCAACTGGGGTTCAGGTTGTAACTAACACCGGACTTATTGGAGCTGCTCCAAGAATTAGAATTAGAGGTATCGGATCTATCTCAGGTAGTACAGAGCCGTTAATTGTTGTTGATGGTATTCCAATTTATTCTGGTGATATTGGAGGGGTTGCTCCTACAAATGGTTTGGCAGATATCAATCCGGACGATATTGAATCTTTTGATATTTTAAAAGATGGTGCTGCAACTGCGATTTATGGATCCAGAGCTGCGAACGGAGTTGTTTTGATTACTACTAAGAGCGGAAAGAAAGGGACTCTTAAAGTTTCTTACTCAAGTGTTTTTGGTGTTGCAAGTGCTGCTAAGAAATATGATTTGTTAGAAACTCCTGATTTTCTGGTAATTTCTAATGAAAAAAGAACTAACAGAGGGTTATCTCCTTGGGCTGTTGGAAATACTTACAATACAGACTGGCAAGGTGCTGTTTTAAGAAATGCACCTCAAATGACGCATAATCTTAATTTCAGTGGAGGTTCTGATAAAACAAAATACTATTTATCTTTAGGATATACTGATTTAGAAGGTATCAATTTAGCTAATAATATGAAGAAATATTCAATTAGAGCTAATATTGATCAGGATATCAACAGATGGTTAAGTTTTGGTACAAATTTAAGTGTAAACAGAACAGAATATAATGGATTGAATAGTGGTGCAAATAGTTTATCTGGTAACTTTTTTAATACTATCAGACAGTTGCCAAATACTCCTATTTATGATGCTCTTGATCCAACAGGTTATAATCTTTCGCCAAATAATGCAACGGTTGGTCAATGGGATAACTTAGCTCCGGTAGGAGATAATATTACCAATATTATTTATGTATTAAAGAATAATAAATACGAGTCAACAACAACGAGAATTATTGCAAGCCTTTTTGCAAATGCAAAAATTACTTCTGATTTAAGTTATAAATTACAGGTAAGTGCAGATAATGCTTCAACAGATGGATACCAATTCTGGAATCCTGTACACGGAGACGGACGTTCATCGAATGGTAGTGTTTATCAGGACAATACAGGGCTTTTGAGATGGAACTGGCAGAATATTTTGAATTACAAACATACTTTTGCTGAAGATCACAATCTGGGAGTAACCGGTGTTGCTGAATATCAAAAATCAAGAACTAAGATTTTCTGGGGATCTGGAAGTGATATTATTGGTGATTTCTTTAATAAAAACTTAGTGAGTAATACTTATAATACCAGAGATTCCGGTGGTGGTGTTACTGAAAAAGGAATTATATCTTATTTAGGACGTGTTACTTATAACTACAAAGAGAAGTATTTTATTCAGGGATCTCTTAGACGTGACGGAATTTCTCAATTCGAATCAGATGTTAGATACCATAATTTCCCTGGAGTTTCTGCAGGTTGGACAGTTTCTAAGGAAAATTTTATGCAGCCAATCAGTAATACGCTTTCTGATTTGAAATTAAGAGGATCTTATTCTCAGGTTGGTAACGTTGAGGTTTTAGGTGGTGCTTCTTATCCTTCAAAAGATCTTACAATTGGTTCTCCATACGGTTCTTCTAATGGTATTGGGTATTGGCAATTTAGTAACCCTTTATTGGAATGGGAAACTTCAACTAAAGTTGATTTTGGTTTAGATTTAGGATTGTTTAACAATCGTTTGACATTATCATTTGATTATTTTAAGAACAATATCGATAATTTAGTTTTGGCGGCACCACAACCTCCATCCATCGGTATTCCTAATAACGTAGTCAATCAGAATGTTGGTAAGATGTACAATCAGGGATATGAGTTTGCGGCTACTTTTAAGGCAATTAATAATGAAAACTTTAAATGGGATGTCTCTTCTAATTTAACACTTACTAAAAATAAAGTTACGGCTTTATACCAAGGACAGCCAATCATAGGCGGATCGTCTACAGATACAAGTATTGCTCCAAATATTATTATTCAACAGGGAGAATCAATTAACTCTTTATATGGATTTAGATACTGGGGAGTTAATAAAGCAAATGGTAACCCTGTTTATTACAAAGCAGATGGTAGTTTAGTACAAGGAAACCTTCCAGGTGCGACTTATTCTGTTTTTGATCCAAATAATCCGGCAGCAGCAGGTGCAACAGCATCATTAACTGCTTCAGACAGAACTATTTTAGGAAATACATTACCAACTTATTACGGATCTGTTAGCTCTAACATGAAATATAAAAATCTTGATTTTGGTTTTATGTTCAGATTTAGCGGCGGTAACAAAATTTTCAATGCTACCAGAAGAGAGTTAATGAACCAAAACTTTAACAACAATGGAACAGAAATTTTAGGAAGATGGCAAAGTGTTGATAATCCAGGAGATGGATGGACACCAAGATTGTATTCAGGTACTAATACTACTACAAACCTTAGCGGAAGTGCATCTACTCGTTTTGTTGAAAAAGCTGATTTTATCTCACTTGATAACATAAGTATTGGTTATACATTACCTAAAATGTTGTTAGATAAAATTAAAGTAGATAACTTCAGACTATTTGTTCAGGCACAAAATATCTGGCTGATTTCAGATTACAAAGGTTTAAATCCTGAAATGGAAACATCTGGAGTAGATGTTAACGGAACTCCGCGTTCTAAAGTAATTTCAGTTGGATTAAATGTAAGTTTATAATAAATACATATGAAAAATATAATAAAAACAATTTTACTTTCTGTAGCTGTGCTCGGGATGAGTTCATGTTCAGAAGACAAGATATTGGATTTAAAACCAGTAAATAACATTTTAAGTCCTGATGCTTTTACAACACCAACTTTGATTGAGAGTTATATGAACGGTGTTTACAATGCGGCAGCTATTGGTCAATACAACTCTACCGGTGCAAACGGAGGTAGAGGTTATGTTTGGGGAGCTGCGTATGTAGAGCAGGGAGAATGTAGAGGTGAAGATGTTGTTAATATGGCTACATTTTATGATTTGACATATAGCTCGACTTTTGATGCAACTTCAGCAAACAATGTTTACTATTGGGTGGATGGTTACAGATTAATTAACAGATGTAACCTTATGATTGAGGGTACAACAGATGCTGTTGCGAAAGGGATCATCACTAAAGCAGCTGGAGACGATTATATTGGTCAGTGTAAATTTTTAAGAGCAATTACACATTTAGAATTGCTTACTTATTTTGCAAGACCATATAATGATACCCCAGGGGCAACTCACGCAGGTATCCCTTATAGAGTAGTTGGGGTTAATACACAAGCTGAAATTGACTCAGAAACAGTAAAACCTAGAAATACGGTAGCTGATTGTTATACCAAAATTTTGGCTGATTTAAATGATGCAGAAACTTTAATTACTACAGGTAATTCAACTGCATTTGCATCAAGAGTTGTGGGTAGAGCTTCTAAGTGGGCAGCAATTGCTTTCAAAACGAGATTGTATCTTCAAAAAAGAGACTGGGCAAATGTAATTGTGGAAGGGAATAAGCTAACTGGAGCTTTTGCATTAACAGCAGATCCTTATGCTCCATTTCAAAATACTACTGGTCGTAATACAAGTAACTCTGAGTCTATTTTCTCTATTCAGCATGCTGCTACTTCTAATCCAGGTGTAAATGCTGCATTAGCCAGTATGTTAAAAGACAGAGCTCTGGTTTGTATTAGCCCTATTATATGGAGAGATGCCGATTGGAAGACTGATGATAAACGAAGAGAAGAAGGAAAATTTATCTATACTGCAGCAGGTATTAAATACACGAATAAATATACAGATGTTACTAACCGTACAGATGCTGCACCGGTTATCAGATATGCTGAAGTAGTATTGAATATGGCTGAAGCTCAGGCACGTTTGTCAAATTCAGCACCAGCTCTAACTTTGTTGAACTCTGTAAGAAACAGATCTTTAGCTAATCCTTTTCCAACTGCAGGAAACCCAGTTGGGCAGGCTTATACAGCCGCTTCATTTGCTACAGATGCTGATTTGGTTAAAGCGATTCTAAAAGAAAGAAGAATCGAATTTTTACAGGAAGGCCGAAGATGGACCGATATTCATAGATTACAAAAAGATCCAATTGCAAGTGTTGCGACCAACGGAGTTCCTGCTAAAGTGGCTAGTGCTGCTACACCTCCTACAGCTGCATTTGTTTTAGGTAATAGTTTTGCGATTACAACTCCTGTTGCTGCGATACCATATGATGACTTTAGATTTTTGTGGCCAATACCTCAAATTGAAATGAATACTAATCCAGGACTAGGACAAAATCCAGGATGGAATTAAGATAAATATTTTGATTTTTTTTGAAAGCCCCCAATCATTTTTTTGATTGGGGGTTTTTGTTTTCATAATTTGGATTGAAAAAGAATCCAGATAACAATGATTTGTTTTTTTATACGTTTTTATCTTTTACCTTTGCTTGATAAATTTTATCCAAATAATTACCTATAAAACAATCAAATGAGAATATTCATTTTTCTATATCTTTTACTAGTACCGGCTTTTATGTTTTCGCAGGAAAAGAAGATTCCTAAAAGTAATTTAGACATGAACACCAAATACTCAAGTATAACAGATACAGTAAAAAAGAAAAAATCTAAAATTGCTACCATAGATCAGTATCAGATTATCACATTGGAACACGATACAACCTATGTTGATACCTCGCTAACTTTAAAGAGTGCTTACAAACAAAATCACCTTAGAAAAGACGATTTCGGACTTTTGGCTTTCTCGAATATCGGACAGACATTTAATACATTACAATACAGTCTGACCAGTTTTTCTCCTTATCCTGAAATTGGTTTTAGTGGTAAACATTTTAATTATATGCAGGCCGATCAGATTAATTATTATTCGGCGGCTACTCCTTTAACAGAATTGTTCTTTAATACTACTATTAATAAAGGACAAAACGTAGACTCCTTTATTACCTTGAACACCTCAAAAAATCTTAATTTCTCGATTGCATACAAAGGTCTCCGCTCAGAAGGAGATTATATCAATCAGCTGGTAAGTGCCGGAAATTTTAGGTTTACAACCAGTTATGCTACAACGGATAAAAGATATGCTATAAATGCACATTATACGTATCAGGATATTTCTAATGAAGAGAATGGAGGGATTACGACCCCTACAGATTTTGAAAGTGATAACAAGGATTATAAGAACCGTCAGCGATTACAAGTGTATCTTACAGATGCCAAATCCTTTTTAAAAGGAAGACGTTTGTTTTTTGATCATGCATTCAGAGTAAATCCAAAGAACGGAAACAACAATTTATATGTAACACACCAGTTTAATTACGAAAATAAACTTTTTGAGTACAATCAGGCAACATTAACTTCAACTGTTGGTAATGGGACGACGTTTCAGCGCTTTGGAGATTCATATGTCACAAGCGGTATTAACGATAAAACGAAATACGAAAGGCTTTACAATAAGGCAGGACTAGCTTACGAAAACTCTCTTCTGGGAAAATTTAATTTTTTTGTAGACGATTACAGATCCAATTACGAGTATGGGAGAATTATTGTGAGAGCAGACAAGTCAGTTGTCCCGGATAATTTATTTGTGCAAATTAATAATTTCGGAGGTCAGTACGAATACCAAAAAAATAAATGGAACGGTCGTTTTTTATATTCAAGATCGATTACAAATCAGTCACTTTCTAACTTAGATGCGAAACTGAGATACGATATGACTGATAAAATTCAGTTTGATTTCAGATATCGTAACATCAATAAATTGCCAAACAACAATTTCAATTTATACCAAAGCAGTTACACGGAATACAACTGGTCGCATAATTTCAAAAATGAAAAAATTAATTCGCTTAGTGCCAATGTTTCAACACCTTGGCTAAATGCAGAAGTTCAATATACCGTTTTAAATGATCATCTTTATTTCAGAGATAAATCTACTGATGCTCAGGCAGCTGCACATATTCAGATAATTGAGCCGGCTCAATATGGGAATGCGATTAATTATCTGGAGATTAAAGCAAGCCGTGAGTTTAAATTTGGCCGATTTGCATTAGATAACACACTTTTATATCAAAAAGTAGGTCAATCGGATTTGATTCTTAATGTACCAGATTTTGTGACCAGAAACACGTTCTATTACTCGGGTTACTTTTTTAAGAAAGCATTGTACATGCAATCCGGAGTTGTATTCAATTATTTTACAAAATATTACGGGAATGACTATAATCCGGTAATAGGAGAGTTCTTTGTTCAGAATGATAAAAAGATTGGCGGTTATCCGTTATTCGATCTTTTTCTAAATGCCAGAATTCGTCAGACCCGATTTTATTTTAAAGCAGAACATATAAACGCTTTATTCTCAAAAAGCGATTATTATTCAGCACCTAATAATCCATATCGTGATTTCGTAATCCGATTTGGTTTGGTTTGGAATTTCTTCCAATAAGATTAGGCGCTTCATAGATTAAAAACCAAATATTAAAATTCAAATAGAAATGGACTTTTCAAAAAACATTTTAGAAACAATAGGTAATACACCATTGGTAAAACTCAACAAAATTGTTGCTGAAATAGATGCACTGGTATTGGCAAAAGTCGAAACATTTAATCCCGGAAATTCTGTTAAAGACAGAATGGCTGTGAAAATGATTGAAGATGCAGAGGCAGATGGCCGATTAAAACCGGGAGGAACTATTATTGAAGGTACTTCGGGAAATACAGGAATGGGATTAGCACTTGTAGCAATCATCAAAGGTTACAAACTGATCTGTGTAATGTCTGACAAACAGTCGAAAGAAAAAATGGATATCTTACGTGCAGTAGGAGCTAAAGTGGTAGTTTGTCCTACCGATGTAGAGCCTACCGATCCACGTTCTTACTACTCGGTTTCAAAACGTCTGGCTAGTGAAACACCGAATTCATGGTATGTAAATCAATACGATAACTTGTCTAATGCATTGGCGCATTATGAGCAAACCGGACCGGAAATTTGGAAACAGACTGAGGGAAAGATTACTCATTTTGTAGTGGGAGTAGGAACAGGAGGAACCATTTCGGGAGTTGGAAAATACTTAAAAGAGCAAAATCCAAATATTAAGATCTGGGGAATTGATACCTATGGTTCTGTTTTTAAAAAATACCATGAAACAGGAATTTTCGACGAGAATGAAATCTATTCTTATATCACAGAAGGAATTGGGGAAGATATTCTGCCTAAAAACGTAGATTTCTCTTTAATTGACGGATTTACCAAAGTAACGGATAAAGATGCAGCGGTCTACACCAGAAAAATTGCATTAGAAGAAGCCATTTTTGTTGGAAATTCGGCAGGAGCCTGTATAAAAGGATTGTTGCAGTTAAAAGAGCATTTCAAACCGGATGATGTTGTCGTAGTATTATTTCATGACTCTGGAAGCCGTTATGTAGGTAAAATGTTTAATGACGACTGGATGCGCGAACGTGGTTTCCTGGAAGAAAATGTTACAAAAGCAGAAGACGTTATTAAAGATCATATCGATAAACAATTAATTGTTGTTCGTACCGAAGAATTGGTTTCTCACGCCATCGAACGTATGCGTAAGTATAAAATTTCCCAAATTCCGGTTGTAGATATCAATGGATTTGTTGGTTCTGTTGACGAAACGGATTTGTTCAGAAGTTACGTTGCAGATAAAAACGTTGCTGAAAAACCGATTAAAGAAGTAATGGGTAAACCTTTTCCAATTGTAAAACTAGGAACTCCAATCGAAGAAGTTTCGAAGCTGTTCACGAAAGAAAATGACGCCGTTTTAGTAGATCTTGGAAACGGAAGCTATCATATTATTACAAAGTATGATATCATCGGGTCAATAAAATAAGATCCTTTTTATACCTTTTTTAAATCCATAAATCTAGTTTTAAGTGACTGGATTTGTGGATTTTTTGTATGCATATAAATCAGATTAGGTGTTTCAGTATAGATTTTAAGTAGATGAAAAATATTTTTTGTAAGAATATTAGTAAAATTTATTAATTTAGGACAGTGTAATCATTGTACAAGCCTGAATTATGAAAGAAGATTTTCTTCATTACCTGTGGAGATTCAAAAAGTTTGAAACTCTGGACCTTAGAACTACTCAAAATGAACCGCTCATCATTATTAAAACGGGTGATTATCTGGAACTTTCCGGACCGGATTTCTTCAATGCTCAAATTATAATAGGAAATCAAAAATGGGCCGGCAATGTCGAAATACATCTCAAGTCTTCAGATTGGTATGTACACGGTCACGAAAAAGATACCGCTTATGACAATGTAATTCTGCATGTGGTTTGGGAACACGATACAGAGATTTTTGAAAAGAATAATACTGAGATTCCGGTTTTGGTTTTAAAAGAGTATACATCTAAAGAAATGGTCACTAATTACAATGCTCTTATAGCACCCAAATCATGGATATTTTGCGAAAAAAGTATCACTGAAATTGACGAGTTTGTTTTTAAAATCTGGCAGGAAAGACTATTCTTTGAGCGTTTAGAGCGCAAAGCAACATTTATTTACGATTTGCTGGAGGAATACAAGCAGGATTGGGAAGCAGTTTTATTCTCCTTGTTCGCAAGGAATTTTGGATTGAATACCAATGGAAATTCTTTTCTGCAAATGGCAAAATCCCTTCCGTTTTCGATTGTCAGAAAGGAAAGTTTTGAAGTTGAAAATCTCGAAGCGCTGTTTTTTGGCACCATTGGATTATTAGACTCCGAGAAAGAAGATGTGTATTTTGCCGATTTAAAAATAAGGTATTATTATCTGTTGAACAAATACCAGTTAAAAAGACATCCTATAGATCCCATTCAGTTTTATAAGCATCGTCCGGATAATTTCCCAACCATTCGGCTCTCACAATTGGCTAATTTATATCAAAAGCAAAATCTGTTTTCAAAAGTAATTGCTGCAAAATCAGTGGAGGAAGTGCGTAAGCTGTTAATAGTATCGGCAAATCCGTATTGGCAGAATCATTATCAGTTTGATAAAGAAAGTTCCAGGAAACCAAAGGCTTTATCTCACGCATTTATAGATTTACTGATTATAAATACGATCATTCCACTTCAGTTTGCCTATGCGACAACAAGAGATGAATCAATCTCTGAGGAGTTAATTTCCTTTATGAATCAGGTTGCACCAGAGAAAAATGCGATTGTTAGCAAATTTGAATTCTTTGGAGTAAAGGCTGAAAATGCTTTTGAAACTCAGGCGCTTTTAGAACTTAAAAAAGAATATTGTAATCAGAAAGCATGTTTAAGATGTGCATTAGGAGTTGAGTTACTCAAGAATAATTAGAGAATTAGATAATTTGAGAATGTGGAAATGAGATAATTTTATATTTTTGTGAGGATAGTTTGGTCTAAATTCTACAATCAAAAATCTACAATCAAAAATCAAAAGTATGTCCGCTATTTTAAAACTTAAATTCTTTTTTGAAAAATATGGTTTTCATGTATCTTCAAGATTAGCTGATAAACTTGGGATGCGTGTGACAAGTGTGAGATTGTTTTTTATTTACATTTCATTTGTTACCGCCGGGCTTGGATTCGGAATTTACCTTACTCTGGCTTTTTGGATTCGTTTAAAAGATCTGATTCGTGCAAAGCGCACTTCAGTATTTGATTTATAAAAAAAGCTCCAAATTTTAAAATTTGGAGCTTTTTTAATTTGATAGAATAATAGTTATTCTGTTTCGTTATTGTTAAGTCTTGATCTCTTCTTACTGTATCCGAAATAAACCAAAATACCAACTGCCAACCAGCCAAGTGAAAGTAGTTGAGCATCATGGCTTAAATTGATCATTAAGTAAGTATTGATAGCGATACCTAAAACCGCAATGATCGGTAAAGCAGGTACCTTAAAAGTTCTTGTTAATTGAGGTTGTTTTACCCTTAAAATCCAAACCGCGATACAAACCATTGTAAAAGCAAACAACGTTCCAAAACTTGTCATATCGGCTAATTTATTAATAGGTGTAAAAGCAGCAACTGTAGCAATAATACCACCTAAGATGATTAGGTTGGTTTTTGGAGTTCCTGAAAGAGGGTTTACTTTAGAAAACACCGCAGGAATTAATCCATCTTTCGACATACCAAGGAAAATTCGGGATTGTCCCATAATCATTACCATTAATACCGAAACAAGACCTACTGTTGCAGCAATTGTGATGATAAAACCAGCCCATCCTTGTCCGGCAATATCAAATGCATACGCAACAGGAGCTTTAATAGCGTCCGGATATTTTCCTAGTGGGTTAAAATCTTTGTAGTTCATCATTCCTGTTAGTACTAAAGAAACAAGAATATATAAGGTAGTACAGATTAATAAAGAAGCAATAATGGCAAACGGAACATCTTTTTTAGGGTTTACAGCTTCTCCTGCCTGAGTTGAAACAGCATCGAAACCTACATAAGCAAAGAAAATTGCAGCAGCACCGGAAACAATTCCTCCAATACCATAAGCATTATGAGTGGTCTCTTTTTCTATAATCTGGGTAGCCGCCGGAATAAACGGACTCCAGTTTGCAGTATTGATAAAGAAAAGTCCGGCGATAATTACAAATATTACAGCAGAAACTTTAAGAATTACAATAAAATTGTTTGCTTTTGCAGCACTTTTAGTTCCTTTAATAAGTAAAGAAATAACCAAAACGACAATTAAAAAAGCCGGAAGGTTCATAGAAAAACCCTCTCCGGAGTAACTGGCAGGGTCTGTTGTCAGCCATTCGGGTAAATGAATGTGAAACATTTTAAGCAGTTTGTTGAAATATCCGGACCAGGAAACGGCGACGGTCATCGATCCCATTGCGTATTCGAGAATAAGTCCCCAGCCGATAATCCAGGCGAAAATTTCCCCAATTGTTCCATATGCGTAGGCATAAGCAGAACCTTCAACAGGCAAAATAGAGGCAAACTCAGAATAACAAAGAGCTGCGAAAACACAGGCAATCCCTGCAATGATGAAGGAAACAGCTAAGGCCGGACCAGCGTGGTAATAAGCTCCGGTACCTGTAAGTACAAAAATTCCTCCTCCAATAATGGCGCCAACACCAATGGCTGTAAGGCTCCATTTTCCTAAAACTCTTTTTAAATCACTTTTTTTCATATCGGCCTCAAAGGCTGATATAGGTTTAACTCTCCAAATTGACATATATTATATTGGTTTATTTGTTACTAAGCACCAAATGTATCGTTTTTTGTAAAAAATAAAAACAATTATCTCATTTTTAGTTGTAAAATATTAAATATTTTGACAAAACCTCCGTTTATCAATGTTTCCGGGCTGAGATTCATTAAATTAATAAGATATAAATAATGAAAAATGTAATTTTTTAAAACGCAATATTTTTGCTAATTTTCTTAATAAAGCTTCGGTTTTTTCTTATTTTAGCAATTTTTAAAATGAAAGAAAATTTTTAATAAAATGAATATAGGGTGTTTTGAAGTTCTTTTAAAGTTTACAAAAGAACAGCGTAAAGGAGTTTTTGTACTTTTTGTTATTATAGCTCTGCTGCAGGCAGTTTACTTTCTTGTTGATTTTGATATTTCGGAGAAGATTGTTCCAGAGGAAAAGCAATGGATGACTTTGCAGTCTGAAATAGATTCTTTAAAGTTTTTAAAGTCTGAAGAGAAGAGAAAGGTCTATGCTTTTAATCCAAATTTCATTACTGATTACAAAGCGTACAAATTAGGAATGTCTGTCCAGGAGATAGATCGTCTGTTGGCGTTTCGAAAAGAGAACAAATATGTAAATTCAGCAAAAGAATTTCAGGAAGTCACAAAAATCTCAGATTCTTTACTAGATGTAATTTCTCCACTTTTTAAATTTCCGGACTGGGTTAAGAATAAATCAAGTCATAAGGAGGAAAGAAACGAGTTTGTAAAAGAACCTGCTTGTAAAAAGGAGAAAATTGTAGTTCTGGATATTAATAGTGCTACTCAGGAAGATCTGGTAAAGATCTATGGCATAGGAGAAGCATTATCGCTAAGGATACTTAAGCAAAGAGAAGTTTTGGGAGGTTTTGTTTCGATGGAACAAATCAATGAGGTTTGGGGACTCTCATCAGAGGTTGTAAAAGAATTGGACGCTCATTTTAAAGTGGTAATTCCTTCCTCTTTAAAAAAAATCCCCATAAACGAAGCTTCTTTAAAAGAGTTAGCAAAGTTTCCTTACTTCCGATATGCATTGGCCAAAGAAATTGTAACGTACCGAAGTATGAATGGAAATATTAATAATATTGAGGATTTGTCAAAAATTAAAGGTTTTCCTATTGAAAAAGCAAAAATAATTAGTTTATATTTGGAGTTCTAAAAAAAAACAGAATTACAATGGATTTTCAATATAATGAAACGCAATTGATGATTGCGCAATCAATAAAAGATTTTGCTGAGAAGAATATCCGTCCAAATATCATGGAATGGGATGAATCTCAAATTTTCCCGGTTTCCCTTTTTAAGCAATTGGGAGAAATGGGTTTTATGGGAGTTTTGGTTCCCGAAGAATACGGAGGTTCCGGTTTAGGATACCACGAATATATCACCGTTGTAGAAGAGATCGCAAAAGTTGATCCTTCAATTGGTTTATCTGTTGCGGCTCATAATTCATTATGCACCAATCATATTTTAACTTTCGGTAACGAAGAACAAAAGAAAAAATGGCTGCCAAAATTGGCAACTGCGGAACATATTGGAGCCTGGGGATTAACTGAGCATAATACCGGTTCAGATGCGGGCGGAATGAATACGACCGCAGTTAAAGATGGTGATGAATGGATTATAAACGGAGCGAAAAACTTCATTACACACGCTATTTCTGGAGATATTGCGGTAGTAATAGTTCGCACCGGTGAAAAAGGAGATTCAAAAGGAATGACAGCTTTTGTTTTGGAGAAAGGAATGAAAGGATTTAGTTCAGGCAAAAAAGAAAATAAACTAGGAATGCGTGCCAGTGAAACTGCCGAGTTGGTTTTTGACGGCTGTCGTGTTCCGGATGCAAACAGATTAGGAGAAGTAGGACAAGGATTTGTTCAGGCGATGAAAATATTAGACGGGGGACGAATTTCAATTGGAGCTTTATCTCTGGGAATTTCAAAAGGAGCATATGAAGCCGCTTTGAAATATTCCAAAGAGAGATATCAATTTGGTCAGCCGATCAGTAATTTTCAGGGTATATCCTTCAAATTGGCTGATATGGCTACTGAAATAGAAGCGTCGGAATTGTTATTGCATAAGGCAGCCTATTTAAAGCAGCAGCATAAGCCAGTTACAACATTAGGAGCTATGGCGAAGATGTATGCTTCCGAAGCTTGTGTGAAAATTGCCAATGAGGCGGTTCAGATTCATGGAGGTTATGGTTATACGAAAGATTTCCCGGTAGAGAAATTTTACAGAGATTCTAAACTGTGTACCATTGGAGAAGGAACAACTGAAATTCAAAAAGTGGTTATTTCCAGAAATTTGTTGAAAGAATAGGTTTTGTTAGATGTGAGAATGTGAGATGTGCAGTGAGTTAGATATGTAAAGTAGCAGTTTACTTTTTACATTTTCATATTTTACAAAAAAAATCGTAATTTATAACTCATAATTCATAATTAATACATACTTTTGCAGCCTTAACGAGAGGAGGTGTCAATATTATGTTAATTATACCAATTAAAGACGGAGAAAATATCGATAGAGCATTAAAGCGCTATAAAAGAAAATTTGATAAAACAGGAACTGTTCGTCAATTAAGAGCACGTACTGCTTTTATTAAGCCTTCTGTTATCAAAAGAGCTCAAATTCAAAAAGCGGCTTACATTCAAACATTGAAAGATAGTTTAGAGAGTTAATAGCAGCTTTTGTTAAAATAATTACCGTTAGTCATCAAAATGAATTAATTTTGGTACTAACGGTTTTTTTTGTGTTTAATTTTAAGCTGGGTTAGTTTTTTTTAATCGGCTAACAGGTGTTGTAAGGATTGTGTTTTTATGAAATCAAATATAGAGGCGTTTCGTGATTATCTGGAGTTGGAGAAGAAGTATTCGGTTCATACTGTTACGGCTTATTTGAATGATGTTTTGTCTTTTAAAGAGTTTAATAGTGTTAATTTTGAACAGGAGGGTATTGAGGGGGTGAATTATAGTCAGATTAGAAGTTGGGTGGTTTCTTTGGTAGATGAAGGTGTTTCTAATGTTTCTGTCAATCGAAAAATGTCGGCTTTGAAAGCTTTTTATCGGTTTCTTTTGAAAACAAAGCAAATTGAAGTGAATCCGATGTTAAAGCATAAAGCATTGAAAACGCCTAAGATTATTCAGATTCCTTTTTCTGAAAAAGAGTTGACAGATTTGTTGCTGGAGGTTGGTGATCCTTGTGGGTTTGAAGAGGTTCGGGATAGGCTTATTGTAGATCTTTTTTATGCTACGGGAATAAGACGGGCTGAGTTGATTCATTTGAAGAAACATGATGTTGATTTGTCTTCCGGATTGTTGAAGGTTTTGGGTAAGAGAAATAAAGAGCGTATTGTTCCGATGTTGCCAATAATTGCGGGACAGATGAAGTTGTATTTGCAGGAAAGGGCTTTGGTAGAGAAGATAGTAGATGATGATTATTTTTTTATTTCAGGCAGAGGGTTAAAATTGAGTGAATCTTTTGTGTATCGTTTAATAAATTCTTACTTTAGTAGGGTCTCTGAAAAGGTAAAAAAGAGTCCGCATGTGCTCCGGCATACTTTTGCAACTCATTTATTAAATAACGGAGCGGATTTAAATTCAGTTAAGGAATTATTGGGGCATTCGAGTTTAGCGTCTACACAGGTTTATACTCACAATAGTTTAGCGGAGCTTAAAAAAGTGTATGCAAATGCGCATCCTAGGAATAAACAATAGTTCTGAAATGTTTAACCCTAAAATTTGTATTATGAAGGTAGATGTTCATGCAGTTAACTTTACTGTTGACAGAAAATTGGTAGATTTTATTCAGGAGAGAATGGATAAATTGGAGAAATATTATGATCGTGTTGTTTCGGCAGATGTTTTTTTAAAAGTTGAAAGAACAAGTGATAAAGAGAATAAGGCAGTAGAGATTAAGATTAATGTACCGGGGGATGATTTTTTGGTTAAAAAGCAGTGTAAGACATTTGAAGAGGCGGTTGAGCTTTCAGCAGAATCTTTAGAAAGATTGCTTGTCAAAAGGAAAGAAAAAATAAGAGCGCATATATAATTGAAATTTTTTTTAAAAAATGTTTTGATTCAAAGATAAAATAGCTACATTTGCAGTCCGTTAGAAATAGCGGACTTTTTTAATGTAATTGCCGATGTAGCTCAGCTGGCTAGAGCAGCTGATTTGTAATCAGCAGGTCGTGGGTTCGAGTCCCTCTATCGGCTCAAAAATATTTCAAATGCGATTTGAAATAGGTTCTTTAAAATTATTGAAAAGGTTTGTGGTTAGTGGGTGAAGTTTTTAGATTAAATTTAAAATCAGAATTCTCAAATCATAAATTGTTAAGGGGAGATACTCAAGCGGCCAACGAGGGCAGACTGTAAATCTGCTGTGTGAACTTCGCAGGTTCGAATCCTGCTCTCCCCACAAATAAAGAAGTAGTTTAGGTTTTGGGCTATGGTTTTCAGGTGTTTCATCCGGAATCTAAATTCAAAAGTAAGAACTCTCTGCCGACTTAGCTCAGGGGTAGAGTGCTTCCTTGGTAAGGAAGAGGTCACGGGTTCAAATCCCGTAGTTGGCTCAAGTAAGTAGGAAATTGAAAATTAATATATAACTAAGATTAAAAATTAAGTAAAATGGCAAAGGAGAATTTTAATCGTTCCAAACCGCACTTAAACATAGGTACAATTGGACACGTGGATCACGGAAAAACTACATTAACTGCAGCAATTACAAAAGTATTGTCTGATGCTGGTTACTGTCAAGCAAAATCGTTTGATCAAATCGATAACGCTCCAGAGGAGAAAGAAAGAGGTATTACTATTAATACATCACACGTAGAGTATGAAACAGCTAACCGTCACTACGCTCACGTTGACTGTCCAGGTCACGCGGATTACGTAAAGAACATGGTTACTGGTGCTGCTCAAATGGACGGAGCTATCTTAGTAGTTGCTGCTACAGATGGTCCAATGCCACAAACTCGTGAGCACATCCTTTTAGGTCGTCAGGTTGGTATTCCAAGAATCGTTGTTTTCATGAACAAAGTGGATATGGTTGATGATGCTGAGTTATTAGAGCTTGTTGAGATGGAAATTAGAGATTTATTATCTTTCTACGAATATGATGGAGATAATGGTCCTGTAGTTCAAGGTTCTGCTTTAGGAGGATTGAACAATGATCCAAACTGGGTTCCTAAAATTATTGAATTAATGGAAGCTGTTGATGCTTGGATCGAAGAGCCGGTACGTGACGTAGCTAAGCCATTCTTGATGCCAGTTGAGGACGTATTTACAATTACAGGTCGTGGAACTGTTGCTACAGGTCGTATCGAAACTGGAGTTGCTAACACTGGAGATCCTGTTGAAATCATTGGTATGGGAGCTGAAAAATTAACTTCTACTATTACAGGAGTTGAGATGTTCCGTAAAATCCTTGACAGAGGTGAAGCTGGAGATAACGTAGGTTTATTGTTAAGAGGTATTGATAAAGCTGATATCAAAAGAGGTATGGTTATTATTAAGCCAGGTTCAGTAAAACCACACTCTCAATTCAAAGCTGAGGTTTATATCTTGAAAAAAGAAGAAGGTGGACGTCACACTCCATTCCACAATAACTACCGTCCGCAGTTCTACGTACGTACAACTGACGTAACAGGAGTTATTACTTTACCAGAAGGAGTAGAGATGGTAATGCCAGGAGACAACTTGACTATCAATGTTGCTTTGTTAAGCCCAATCGCTATGAACGTAGGTTTACGTTTTGCTATCCGTGAAGGTGGTAGAACAGTAGGTGCTGGACAGGTTACTGAAATCGTAGAGTAATTCTATAATAATAAAAACAAAAGCCAGCTGGTTTCTAATTGAAATCACTGGCTTTTAATTACGGGCGTAGTTCAAGGGTAGAATAGCGGTCTCCAAAACCGTTGATGGGGGTTCGAATCCCTCCGCCCGTGCAATAAAAAAATATATCAAATGACAAAAGTTACTAATTATTTATCAGAGGCTTTCGAAGAGTTAAAGTCAAATGTTACTTGGCCAGCTTGGGCTGAGGTTCAAAAATTGACAATTGTTGTGGCTGTATTTTCGATTCTGTTCGCTTTGGCAACATGGGGAGTAGACGAATTTTTTGCAAAAGCTTTGGCTGGATTTTTTAACTGGTTAAAAGGATAATTTTTTTGTGATGGCAGATAATAATGTGAAAAAATGGTATGTGGTTAGAGCTGTAAGCGGACAAGAGAATAAAGTCAAAGCTTACATCGAAACTGAGATTGCCAGACTAGGGATGGAGGATTATGTTTCCCAGGTTTTAGTGCCTACTGAAAAAGTAGTTACGGTAAAAGATGGGAAGAAATCATCTAAGGATAAAGTTTATTTCCCTGGATATGTTATGATCGAAGCCAATTTAGTTGGTGAGATACCTCATATTATTAAGTCAATTACCAGTGTAATTGGGTTTCTAGGTGAGATCAAAGGTGGGGAACCAGTTCCTTTGAGACTTTCTGAAGTAAATAGAATGTTAGGTAAAGTAGATGAGTTGGCAGTTAACACAGATACTCGCTCTATTCCTTTCAGCCTTGGTGAAACTGTAAAAGTGATCGATGGTCCTTTTAACGGGTTTAACGGTTCGGTTGAAAAAATTAATGAAGAAAAGCGTAAACTTGAAGTTATGGTTAAGATTTTCGGAAGAAAAACACCATTAGAATTAAGTTTTATGCAAGTTGAAAAAGTATAATTTTTTGTTACACTATAATAAACCATTGTAATCGCTTCCATTGATTACAATGATAAATTTTTTAAAAATGGCTAAAGAAATTAGTAAGGTAGTTAAACTACAAGTTAAGGGAGGTGCTGCGAACCCGTCGCCACCGGTTGGACCTGCTTTAGGAGCTGCTGGGGTTAACATCATGGAGTTCTGTAAGCAATTTAATGCTAGAACTCAGGATAAACCTGGCAAAATTTGCCCAGTGCAAATCACTGTGTATAAAGACAAATCATTTGATTTTGTCGTTAAGACTCCTCCAGCAGCAGTTCAGTTAATGGAAGCTGCAAAGCTAAAATCTGGTTCTGGTGAGCCTAATCGTAAAAAAGTAGCTAGCGTTACTTGGGAACAAATTAGAACTATTGCTGAAGACAAAATGCCGGACTTAAACGCTTTCACAATTGAGAAAGCTATGAGTATGGTTGCTGGAACAGCTAGATCTATGGGTATAACTGTATCAGGAGATGCTCCTTTTTAATTAAGAAAAAGACATGGCAAAATTAACAAAAAAGCAAAAAGAGGCTGCTTCAAAAATTGAAAAGAACAAATTATACTCTCTAAAAGATGCTGCGGCATTATTGAAAGTTGTTGCTTCTGCAAAATTTGATGAGTCTGTTGATATCGCAGTTCGTTTGGGTGTAGATCCTAGAAAAGCGAATCAAATGGTAAGAGGTGTAGTTACATTACCTCACGGAACAGGAAAAGACGTTAAAGTATTAGCGTTGGTTACTCCAGATAAAGAGGCTGAAGCAAGAGAAGCTGGAGCAGATCACGTAGGTCTTGACGATTACTTACAAAAAATTAAAGATGGTTGGACTGATGTTGATGTAATCATCACTATGCCGGCTGTTATGGGTAAATTAGGTCCATTAGGTCGTATTTTAGGACCTAGAGGTTTAATGCCAAACCCTAAAACAGGTACTGTAACTATGGATGTTGCAAAAGCTGTTGCAGAGGTTAAAGCTGGTAAAATTGACTTTAAAGTTGATAAAACTGGTATCGTTCACGCAGGAATTGGTAAAGTTTCTTTTGGAGCTGAGCAAATTGTTGAGAACGCACACGAAATTATTCAAACATTAATAAAACTTAAACCAACTGCTGCTAAAGGTACCTACATTAAAGGTATTCACCTTACAAGCACTATGAGTCCTGCTATTGCATTAGACCCAAAAGCAGTATAATTGGTAGTTAAAAATTTTTAGTATGACTAGAGAAGAAAAATCAATCGCGATTGAAAATTTAACTGCGCAGTTAGCTGGTACAAATATCATTTATGTATCTGATATTTCTGGTTTAAACGCAGAGACAACTTCAAACTTACGTAGAGCTTGTTTTAAAGCTGGAATCAAATTAGAAGTTGTAAAGAACACTTTGCTTGCAAAAGCAATGGAAGCTTCTGCTAAT
The DNA here is from genome assembly GCF_041154745.1 of Flavobacterium sp. CFS9. Lineage (NCBI taxonomy): Bacteria > Pseudomonadati > Bacteroidota > Flavobacteriia > Flavobacteriales > Flavobacteriaceae > Flavobacterium > Flavobacterium sp. CFS9. The sequence continues at coordinate 3,076,618 of NZ_AP031573.1, forward strand.
GATTATGGTGATTTACCAACAGTTTTAACTGGTAACAGTGCTATATTTATTTCTGATGTAGCGAATGCTCCTGGAAAAATTATCAAAGATTTCCGTAAGAAATCTGATAAACCAGTTTTAAAAGGTGCTTTCATCAACAATGAAATTTACATTGGAGATAATCAATTAGATGCATTAGCAACTATTAAATCTAAAGAAGAGCTTATCGGAGAAATCATTGGATTATTACAATCTCCAGCTCAAAGAATTATTTCTGCTTTACAAAACAAATTCGCAGGAAGCGAAGGAGAAGAAGGAGCGGAGTAATTTTAAATGTAAGGAGGAATGCTTCCTTGCTGCTTAATTAGCGCACAATAAACAAAATATAATTTTACAAATCATTTTAAACGATAGAAAAAATGGCAGATTTGAAACAATTCGCAGAACAATTAGTTAACCTAACAGTTAAAGAAGTTAACGAATTAGCAACAATATTAAAAGACGAGTATGGTATCGAGCCTGCTGCTGCAGCTGTAGTAGTTGCTGCTGGTGGTGGAGATGGTGCTGCTGAAGAAGCACAAACTGAATTTACAGTTGTATTGAAAGAAGCTGGAGCTTCTAAATTAGCAGTTGTGAAATTAGTAAAAGAACTTACAGGTTTAGGTCTTAAAGAAGCTAAAGATGTAGTTGACGGTGCTCCAAGTAACGTTAAAGAAGGTGTTTCTAAAGAAGAGGCTGAAGGTCTTAAAAAATCATTAGAAGAAGCTGGAGCTGTAGTTGAGCTTAAATAATTTAACTCAGTTTTAAGAACTAGGTTTAGGTCCTGAGCTAACACTCAAAGGCCTAAACCATTTTTCGTATAATAAAATACATTAAATTTTATTATCAAATAGTTTAAAATACGGAAGAGTTTTTGATCAATACGAAGAAAAAAAATAGAGCTTGATTTATCCGGTTTATTTTTAAAGATGTATTGATTCTAAAAAGAAAGTATAAACTAAACAATGTGTTTTACACAAAAAACTACTTTTTTTTAATCAAAATTTTGTTCATTGATGATAACAAATCAGACTGAAAGATTGAATTTTGCCTCTACAAAAAATATTCCTGACTATCCGGATTTTCTAGATGTTCAGGTTAAATCTTTTAAAGATTTTTTCCAATTAGAAACTAAATCTGACGAAAGAGGCAACGAAGGTCTATACAACACCTTCATGGAAAACTTTCCAATTACAGATACAAGAAACAACTTTGTATTGGAGTTCCTGGATTATTTTGTAGACCCGCCACGTTATACAATTCAAGAATGTATAGAGAGAGGACTTACCTATAGTGTGCCTTTAAAAGCCAGGTTAAAACTATACTGTACAGACCCAGAACACGAAGATTTTGAAACTATTGTACAAGATGTTTATCTTGGAACAATTCCTTACATGACGCCAAGTGGTACCTTTGTAATTAATGGTGCTGAGCGTGTAGTAGTATCTCAGCTACACCGTTCTCCTGGGGTTTTCTTTGGACAATCATTCCACGCAAATGGAACAAAATTATATTCTGCCAGAGTAATTCCTTTTAAAGGATCCTGGATAGAATTTTCTACAGATATTAACAGCGTTATGTACGCGTATATCGATAGAAAGAAAAAATTACCGGTAACAACTTTATTCCGTGCTATAGGTTTCGAAAGAGATAAAGACATCCTTGAAATTTTCGACTTAGCTGAAGAAATTAAAGTTTCTAAAACAGGTATCAAAAAGTATATTGGAAGAAGACTTGCTGCGCGTGTATTGAACACTTGGCACGAGGATTTCGTTGATGAAGATACCGGAGAGGTAGTTTCTATCGAACGTAACGAAATCATCCTTGATCGTGATACTATTATCGACAAAGATAATGTGGAAGAGATCATCGATTCTAACGTTAAATCTATTTTGTTACACAAAGAGGATAATAACCAGGCAGATTATGCTATTATCCACAACACATTACAAAAAGATCCAACAAACTCTGAAAAAGAAGCTGTTGAGCATATCTACAGACAATTGCGTAATGCAGAACCGCCTGATGAAGAAACTGCTCGTGGTATTATTGATAAATTGTTCTTCTCTGATCAACGTTATAACTTAGGTGAAGTTGGTCGTTACAGAATGAACAAAAAGTTAGATTTAGATATCCCTATGGACAAGCAGGTGCTTACCAAAGAAGATATCATTACAATCGTGAAATATTTGATCGAATTGATCAACTCAAAAGCTGAGATTGATGATATTGATCACTTATCAAACCGTCGTGTTAGAACAGTTGGAGAACAATTGTCTCAACAATTCGGTGTTGGTTTAGCACGTATGGCAAGAACTATTCGTGAGAGAATGAACGTTAGAGATAACGAGGTGTTTACACCAATTGATTTGATTAATGCTAAAACATTATCATCAGTTATCAACTCTTTCTTTGGTACAAACCAGTTGTCTCAATTTATGGATCAAACAAATCCATTAGCTGAGATTACACACAAAAGAAGACTTTCTGCACTTGGACCAGGTGGACTTTCGAGAGAAAGAGCTGGTTTCGAGGTTCGTGACGTTCACTATACGCACTATGGTCGTTTATGTCCGATTGAAACTCCAGAGGGACCAAACATTGGTTTGATTTCATCTCTTGGTGTTTATGCAAAAGTAAACGGAATGGGATTCATCGAAACTCCATACCGTAAAGTAACTAATGGTGTAGTTGATTTAGAAAGTACTCCAATTTACTTAAGCGCTGAAGAAGAAGAAGGAAAAATGATTGCTCAGGCAAACATTGAAATGGATGAGACTGGTAAAATTACAGCAAGCAATGTTATTGCTCGTGAGGAAGGTGACTTCCCGGTTGTTGAACCTTCAGTTGTACATTATACTGACGTTGCACCTAACCAGATTGCTTCGATTTCGGCTTCGTTAATTCCTTTCCTGGAGCATGATGATGCGAACCGTGCGTTGATGGGATCTAACATGATGCGTCAGGCGGTTCCTTTGATCCGTCCTGAAGCTCCGATTGTTGGTACAGGTTTAGAGCGTCAGGTAGCTTCAGATTCGAGAGTATTGATTAATGCTGAAGGAGATGGAACTGTAGAATACGTTGATGCAAATATTATTACTATCAAATACGACCGTACTGAAGATGAAAGAATGGTTAGTTTTGATGCTGATGAGAAAACATACAACTTAATTAAATTTAGAAAAACCAATCAGGGAACAAGTATCAACTTGAAGCCAATCGTAAGAAAAGGTGACAGAGTGGTTCTTGGACAGGTATTATCAGAAGGATATGCTACTCAAAATGGTGAATTAGCTTTAGGTAGAAACCTAAAAGTTGCGTTCATGCCATGGAAAGGGTATAACTTTGAGGATGCGATTGTAATTTCTGAAAAAGTAGTTCGTGATGATATTTTTACTTCTATCCACGTTGATGATTATTCATTAGAGGTTAGAGATACGAAGTTAGGAAATGAAGAGTTAACAAACGATATTCCTAACGTTTCTGAAGAAGCTACTAAAGATTTAGATGAAAACGGTATGATCAGAATTGGAGCAGAGGTTAAGCCTGGCGACATTTTGATCGGAAAAATTACGCCAAAAGGAGAATCAGATCCTACTCCGGAAGAGAAATTGCTTCGTGCAATCTTCGGGGATAAAGCAGGTGATGTAAAAGATGCTTCATTGAAAGCTTCTCCATCTTTACATGGTGTAGTTCTTGACAAAAAATTATTTGCAAGAGCCGTTAAAGATAAACGTAAACGTACTCAGGATAAAGATGCTTTAGGCGCTTTAGAAATGGAATTCGAAACTAAATTTGTTGAATTAAAAGACAGATTGGTTGAGAAATTATTCCTGATCGTTAACGGAAAAACATCTCAGGGTGTAATGAACGATTTGGGTGAAGAAGTTTTACCAAAAGGTAAAAAATATACTCAAAAAATGCTTTACGCAGTAGAGGATTTTGCTCACTTAAGCAAAGGTCAATGGGTTGCTGATGACGCTACTAATAAAATGGTTAATGATTTAATTCATAACTATAAAATTAAGCTGAACGACTTACAAGGATCTTTAAGAAGAGAGAAATTCACTATTACAGTTGGAGACGAATTGCCATCTGGAATCTTGAAATTGGCTAAAATCTATATCGCTAAAAAACGTAAGTTAAAAGTAGGTGATAAAATGGCAGGACGTCACGGTAACAAAGGTATTGTTGCAAGAATCGTTCGTCATGAAGATATGCCATTCTTAGAAGACGGAACACCGGTAGATATCGTATTGAATCCACTTGGGGTACCATCTCGTATGAACATTGGTCAGATTTATGAAACTGTTCTTGGATGGGCCGGTATGAACTTGGGTAGAAAATTTGCTACTCCAATTTTTGACGGTGCTTCTTTAGACCAAATCAATGCTTTGACAGATGAAGCCGGAGTACCACGTTTCGGACATACTCACCTTTATGATGGTGGTACTGGAGAGCGTTTTGCACAAAAAGCAACTGTGGGTGTAATTTACATGCTTAAATTAGGACACATGGTTGATGATAAGATGCACGCACGTTCTATCGGACCATACTCATTGATTACGCAACAGCCACTTGGAGGTAAAGCTCAATTTGGAGGTCAGCGTTTTGGAGAGATGGAGGTTTGGGCACTTGAGGCTTATGGAGCTTCTAGTACACTACGTGAAATCTTAACGGTTAAGTCTGATGACGTTATTGGTAGAGCTAAAACTTACGAAGCTATCGTTAAGGGTGAAACTATGCCAGAACCAGGTTTACCAGAATCATTCAATGTATTAATGCACGAATTGAAAGGTCTAGGTTTAGATCTTCGTTTGGAAGAATAAATAAAAGTTTTCAGTTACAGTCTCAGTATTCAGTCCCGCACTGAAAACTGGGACTGAAACTGTTTACTAAATGTTAGAAGTTTTTAAAGATTTATACCCGTAACCCGTTCCGATTTTTTATAGTAATGCAAGGCATTATATAACTAGCGCTTCAAATTAAATTTTGAAGTTTAGAGAAGTAACCCGAGGTAGTAGCTGAATGATTAACTCTTTGAATTTTTTAAAGAGTAGATTATAAATCTAAATTCAATTTTTTAATTGCAAAATAAATCAATAGTAAAAACTATGATGAATAACAGAAACAATAAAGACAAAAATCCAGTAAAAAGATTTAACAAAATTTCTATTGGATTGGCTTCACCAGAATCTATCCTGAAAGAATCAAGAGGAGAGGTTTTAAAGCCGGAAACAATTAACTACAGAACTCACAAACCAGAGCGTGACGGACTTTTCTGCGAAAGAATCTTCGGACCAGTAAAAGATTTCGAATGTGCTTGTGGTAAGTATAAAAGAATTCGTTACAAAGGTATCATTTGCGACCGTTGTGGTGTAGAAGTTACAGAGAAAAAAGTACGTCGTGACAGAGTAGGACACATCAACCTTGTTGTGCCAATTGCTCACATCTGGTACTTCCGTTCTCTTCCAAACAAAATTGGTTATATCCTTGGTCTTCCATCTAAGAAATTAGATATGATCATTTACTACGAAAGATACGTAGTAATTCAAGCAGGTATTGCTAAAAATGCAGATGGAGAATCTCTACAAAGATTAGATTTCTTAACTGAAGAAGAATACTTAAACATTTTAGATACTCTTCCACAAGAGAATCAATATTTAGATGATTTAGATCCAAACAAATTCGTTGCTAAAATGGGAGCGGAGTGTATTATGGATTTATTGGCTCGTATTGACTTAGATGCTTTATCTTATGAATTAAGACACAGCGCTAACAACGAGACTTCTAAACAAAGAAAAACTGAAGCTTTAAAAAGATTACAAGTTGTAGAATCTTTCCGTGAGTCTAACGAAAACCGCGAAAACCGTCCGGAATGGATGATTATGAAAGTGGTTCCAGTTATCCCGCCGGAATTACGTCCGCTTGTACCACTTGATGGAGGTCGTTTTGCAACTTCAGATTTGAACGATTTATATCGTCGTGTAATCATCCGTAACAACCGTTTGAAAAGATTAATGGAGATTAAAGCTCCAGAAGTGATCTTAAGAAACGAGAAACGTATGTTACAGGAATCTGTAGATTCATTATTCGATAACACACGTAAAGCTTCTGCTGTTAAAACAGAATCAAACAGACCATTAAAATCATTATCTGATTCCTTAAAAGGTAAGCAAGGACGTTTCCGTCAAAACTTACTTGGAAAACGTGTGGATTATTCTGCTCGTTCGGTAATTGTTGTTGGTCCAGAGTTGAAATTATACGAGTGTGGATTGCCAAAAGATATGGCTTCTGAATTATACAAACCTTTCGTGATCCGTAAGTTGATCGAAAGAGGTATTGTGAAGACAGTAAAATCTGCTAAGAAAATAATCGACAAAAAAGAGCCGGTAGTTTGGGATATCCTTGAAAACGTAATTAAAGGACACCCGGTATTGCTAAACCGTGCTCCTACTTTGCACAGATTAGGTATCCAGGCATTCCAGCCAAAATTAATTGAAGGAAAAGCGATTCAGCTACACCCATTAGTATGTACGGCGTTTAACGCGGATTTTGATGGTGACCAGATGGCAGTTCACTTACCATTAGGACCAGAGGCTATTTTAGAGGCGCAATTATTAATGTTGGCTTCTCACAATATCTTGAACCCTGCAAATGGTGCTCCAATTACTGTACCTTCTCAGGACATGGTCTTGGGTCTATACTATATGACCAAAGAGCGTATTTCTACGGAAGATCACAAAATTATTGGTCAGGATTTGACTTTCTATTCTGCTGAAGAAGTAAACATTGCATTAAACGAAGGAAGATTAGAATTGAATGCTCGTGTGAAAATTAGAGCTAAAGATTTTAATGACGCCGGAGAATTAGTGTACCAAATTATTCAAACAACTGCAGGACGTGTATTATTTAACGAAGTAGTACCTGAAGCAGCCGGATATATCAACGACGTATTGACTAAGAAAAATCTTAGAGATATTATCGGACACATTTTAAGTGTGACTGATGTACCTACAACGGCAGCTTTCTTGGATAATATGAAAGATATGGGGTATAAATTCGCATTTAGAGGAGGTTTATCATTCTCTTTAGGTGATATTAGAATCCCGGAACAAAAAACGAAGTTAATTGCAGATGCCAGAGAGCAAGTTGAAGGTATCTCAACTAACTATAACATGGGTCTTATCACAAATAACGAGCGTTACAACCAGGTTATTGACGTATGGACTTCAGCAAATGCTCAGTTAACAGAATTAGCAATGAAAAATATTAGAGAAGACCAACAAGGTTTCAACTCTGTATATATGATGCTTGACTCTGGGGCGAGGGGTTCTAAGGAGCAGATTCGTCAGTTAACAGGTATGCGTGGTTTGATGGCTAAGCCTAAAAAATCTACTGCCGGTGGTGGTGAGATTATTGAAAACCCGATTCTTTCTAACTTTAAGGAAGGTCTTTCGATTTTGGAGTACTTCATTTCTACTCACGGTGCTCGTAAAGGTCTTGCGGATACCGCTCTTAAAACGGCGGATGCTGGTTACTTAACAAGAAGGCTTCATGACGTTTCTCAGGATGTTATTGTTAACATTGAGGATTGTGGAACTTTAAGAGGTGTTGAAGTTTCTGCATTGAAGAAAAATGAGGAAATCGTTGAATCATTAGGAGAAAGAATTTTAGGACGTGTTGCATTGCAAGATGTGATTAATCCTTTAACTAATGAAGTATTAGTTCAGTCAGGTCACCAGATTACAGAGGCTATCATGAAGACTATCGAAGCTTCTCCTATTGAAAGAGTAGAAGTTAGATCTCCATTAACTTGTGAAGCTTTAAAAGGTATTTGTGCTAAATGTTACGGTAGAAACTTAGCTACCGGAAAAATGACACAAAGAGGAGAAGCTGTCGGAGTTATTGCAGCTCAGTCTATTGGAGAGCCAGGTACACAGTTAACACTCCGTACGTTCCACGTTGGAGGGGTTGCAGGAGGTATCTCCGAAGAGTCTAGTATTGTTACAAGATTCGCAGGTAGACTTGAGATTGAAGATTTAAAAACGGTTAAAGGTGAGGACAGCGAAGGTAATGCGGTAGATATCGTAGTATCACGTTCAACTGAGTTAAAATTAGTTGATGAGAAAACTGGAATCGTTTTAAATACACATAATATTCCTTACGGTTCTAGTATCTTTGTTAAAGATGGTGAAGCTGTAGCTAAAGGAACTGTAATCTGTAAGTGGGATCCATATAACGGTGTAATTGTTTCTGAATTTACTGGTAAGATTGCTTACGAAGATTTAGAGCAAGGGCAATCGTACATGGTTGAAATTGATGAGCAGACAGGATTCCAGGAGAAAGTAATTTCTGAGGCAAGAAACAAAAAATTAATCCCAACTTTATTGGTTTACGGTAAAGAAGGTGAATTGATTCGTTCGTACAACTTACCGGTAGGTGCACACTTAATGGTTGAGAATGGTGAGAAAATTAAAGCAGGTAAAGTATTAGTGAAAATCCCTCGTCGTTCTTCTAAAGCAGGCGATATTACAGGAGGTCTTCCAAGAATTACGGAGTTGCTTGAGGCTCGTAACCCTTCAAACCCGGCAGTTGTTTCTGAGATCGACGGTGTTGTTTCTTTCGGTAAAATCAAAAGAGGTAACCGTGAGATCGTTATCGAATCTAAATTTGGTGAGATCAAGAAGTACTTGGTTAAACTTTCAAGCCAGATCTTAGTTCAGGAAAATGACTTCGTAAGAGCAGGAGTACCATTGTCTGACGGTGCAATTACACCAGATGACATCTTAAGAATTCAAGGGCCAGCTGCTGTTCAACAGTACTTGGTAAATGAAATTCAGGAGGTATACCGTCTTCAGGGAGTAAAAATTAATGACAAGCACTTTGAGGTAGTTATTCGTCAAATGATGCGTAAAGTAAGAGTTCAGGATCCGGGTGATACTTTATTCTTAGAGGATCAATTGATTCATACTAAAGATTTTATCGTTCAAAACGATAAATTATACGGTATGAAAGTAGTTGAAGATGCTGGTGATTCTGCTGTGTTGAAACCAGGTCAGATCATTACTCCTCGTGAATTACGTGATGAAAACTCATTGTTGAAACGAAATGATAAAAATCTGGTTGTAGCCAGAGATGTAATTACTGCAACTGCAACGCCAGTTTTACAAGGTATTACAAGAGCTTCGCTACAAACTAAATCATTCATTTCTGCGGCTTCATTCCAGGAGACAACGAAAGTACTTAACGAAGCTGCTGTAGCTGGTAAAGTAGATGATTTAGAAGGATTGAAAGAAAATGTAATTGTTGGACACAGAATTCCTGCGGGAACTGGTATGAGAGAATACGATAATACTATTGTAGGATCTAAAGACGATTACAATGAAATGATGGCTAATAAAGAAGAATATATTTATTAATATTAGGAACCTATGAGTAATCCGAACCAACAGCAAGAACAGATTAATATCGAGTTAGATGAAACTATTGCAGAAGGAATTTATTCTAATCTTGCAATTATCAATCACTCATCATCAGAATTTGTTTTAGATTTTGTGAGTATTATGCCTGGTATTCCTAAAGCCAAAGTAAAGTCAAGAATTGTCCTGACGCCACAACATGCTAAAAGATTATTAAAAGCAATTGGTGAAAATATTCATCGTTTTGAAGTCGCCCATGGCGAAATCAAAGAGACAGAACAAGCTCCAATACCGCTTAATTTTGGTCCTGCGGGACAAGCATAAATTTTAAAAGCCCCAGTAATGGGGCTTTTTTTATTAGTAGAAGGAATCTGTAATAGCTTTTAAAGCTGTACAATGAAGATTTATATCATTTTTGCAAACGTTTGCAAATTTTGATTTGTGGTAAATAAGCAATGCGGTTCAACGGATTTATTTTCACTTTCGTCGACAAAATTTTTTATTGCAAATGAATTGTACTAGCTTGCGACCGCTTATATAAAAAGAGATTAATTTTTGGAGTATAAAAACTAATTAAGGTTGGATTAATTCAAATTAAAAAAAAGCGCTAATTTTTATAATTAGCGCTTTTTTTATAGTTGAAATTTTAAAATTTCTTAGTCAAATTCTGAAGTGAAGTACAGTTTCACACTTGGATATTTGCTTTGTGTCATTTGTATTGTAAAGTCTGAATCGGCAAGGAATACCAACTGACCGTATTTATCATGTGCAAGGAATTTTTGTTTAATACGTTTAAATTCTTTGAATTCCTCATTTTTAGCGTCATCTGGTTTTACCCAGCAAGCTTTGTGTACAGGAAAGTTTTCATAAGTACATTTTGCACCATATTCGTGCTCTAAACGATACTGAATTACCTCGTATTGAAGCGCTCCAACGGTACCAATTACTTTACGATTGTTCATTTCAAGGGTAAACAACTGCGCAACACCTTCATCCATTAACTGATCCACACCTTTGTCCAATTGCTTAGCTTTCATAGGATCGGCATTGTTGATGTATCGGAAATGTTCAGGAGAGAAACTTGGAATTCCTTTGAAACTCATGATTTCACCTTCCGTTAAGGTATCTCCAATTTTGAAATTTCCTGTATCGTGTAAACCTACAATATCTCCAGGATAAGAAATGTCTACAATTTCTTTTTTCTCGGCAAAGAAGGCATTCGGACTTGAGAATTTTAAATTTTTCTTTTGACGAACATGGTAATAAGGTTTGTTTCTTTCGAAAGTTCCCGAAACAATTTTAATAAAAGCCAGACGGTCTCTGTGTTTAGGATCCATATTCGCGTGGATTTTGAACACAAAACCTGACATTTTTTCTTCTTTCGGATCAACCAAACGGGTTTCAGAATCTTTTGGTCTTGGAGACGGAGCAATGGTAACGAAACAATCTAACAATTCACGAACTCCAAAGTTGTTTAATGCAGAACCAAAAAATACTGGCTGGATTTTTCCGTCTAAATAATCCTGACGATCAAATTTTGGATACACTTCATCAATCAGTTCTAATTCTTCACGAAGTTTTTCAGCTGCTTTTTGACCTACAATTTTGTCTAGTTCCGGATTGTTCTGAACATCAGAGAAAGCAATTGTTTCTTCGATATTTTTACGGCTGTCTCCACTAAAAAGATTGATGTTTTCTTCCCAAAGATTATAAATTCCCTGAAAATCATACCCCATGCCAATCGGGAAACTCAAAGGTGTAACCGTAAGTCCAAGTTTTTGTTCTACCTCGTCCATCAAATCAAAAGCATCTTTTCCTTCACGGTCTAATTTGTTGATGAAAACAATCATCGGAATGTTACGCATTCTACAAACCGCTACCAACTTCTCCGTTTGTTCCTCAACCCCTTTTGCAACGTCAATTACAACAATAACACTGTCTACAGCAGTTAAAGTTCTAAAAGTATCTTCGGCAAAATCCTTGTGTCCCGGAGTATCAAGAATATTGATTTTTTTGTCTTTATAATTAAAAGCAAGTACAGAGGTTGAAACCGAAATACCTCTTTGGCGTTCGATTTCCATGAAATCACTCGTTGCTCCTTTTTTGATTTTATTATTTTTTACAGCTCCCGCTTCCTGAATAGCCCCTCCAAACAACAATAATTTTTCAGTTAAAGTTGTTTTACCGGCATCAGGATGCGATATAATTCCAAATGTTCTTCTGCGTTGTATTTCTTTTAAAAAGCTCATATTTCGTATAAATAGGTTGCAAAAGTACTATTAAATACAGCTTTATAAAAATATTCAGTTCTTAAATTTGGAAGACTTTCTTTTAAAAAGATGTTTTAAGATAAAATAGGGTACTCTTTCAAAAGGAAAATAGTCGCTTTTCTTAATTAAAAAGGCTTTTGAAGATAAATGGATGGTGATGCCTTATTTAAATTTGATATCTTAGCTCCAGCGGAGCAAAATCTTTATAGCAAACAGAATCGTAGACAGAAAAAAGCTCCGTAGGAGCGATATATCTTATCCTGGAGGTTTTTTTTAAAGTACAGGGTGTTTTGTTATCAAAATTGCGCCCTTCCGGGGTGCATTAAAAAAAGGCTGTCTTGATTTAAGACAGCCTGATCGTTATTTTAAGTTTAAATTATTGATTAATTGACCAAATGGAATATCCTTTTGGCGGGCATTGTATTTTTACCCATTTATCTCCTTGAGTTGTAGGGTACCAGCTTGAATTTCCGGTGAAATCTTTAATTTGAGTATTGGCCCAATTCGTCTGGATCCATCTTTCCTGCCAGGTGTCAGAATTGTTAATGTAGACAACCAATCCGGGATTTCCGTTGTAACCATTTCTTCTGGCGATGTATTCGTCATTGTCAGCGTATAAAATAGAAGTTGTTCCGGTCGCTTTATTGTTGTGAATCCAGATTAGGTTGTTAAGTTTGTTCTTGTCCAGCCATTCTTCATAATCCCTGTAAAAAATAGTCGGGTAACCTTCATGTGTCAGGATATAAGAATAAGCAAGTAATTTGCTCCAGATTTCATCGGTATCATGATTGGTTACGAAGGTCACTGCTTTGTACGGATTTCTTTTCCACATCATGTCATCATTCAAAAGTGCCAGATTATTTCCGTCAAAAGCATCATTCATTTTATAGTAACAGGCGAAATCGAATACAGAACTGTTAGCATTGTTTGCCCAATCATTCAGAGTATTTACATTAGAGTCCCATAATTCACCAACAGAAAACCCTCCTACATTCGCATTCCATGAGTTTACGACCCAAGCGCCAAAACCTTTTACATAATCGAATCTCCAGCCGTCAAACTTCATGGTGTTTTTGTAGTATTTACCCACTCCGTCAGCTCTTATCCACAACCAGTCCTGCACATACGGGCTGGCATGGCATAAATCAGGAAAGCCTCCAAAAGCACCTTCATCATTATTGCCGTAGCTGTTTTTGTAGAAATCGTTATAATTACGAGTAAATTTTCCTGAAGCTACTCCGCTAAAATTAGTCCAGGTGTTTGTTCCGGTAAAAGGATTCGCTTCCGATTGCCCGCCGCTATTGTGATTGATCACGATGTCTGCGTATACTTTTAAATTCTCGGCATGTGCGTTCGTAATTAAGTTAACCAGCTCGGTTTTTGAACCAAAACGGGTTTCTACAGAGCCATTTTGGTTGTAATCTCCAAAATCAAAATAATCTGTAGGGTCATATCCCATAGAGAAAGCCCCGTTTTGTGCTTTAGAAGCGGGAGGAAGCCATATTGAACCAATTCCTGCGTTAGACCAGGCGGTTACCTTGCTGCTTACTGTATTCCACCAGGTTCCTCCCGAAGGAACATCCCAGTAAAAGGCCTGCATCATAACTCCGCCCCCGGGATTGTCTACATATTTTCCGGTTGAGGAAGAATTGGAAGCTCCTGTACTAAAGGGCCTTCCGTCATGATGTGTAACGTTAATAATTTCAAATTGTTCGCTCTGAGCTCTGGAATCTGTTTCAATGGTTTCATTTTGCGAGCACGAACCTAAGAATGCAGTAATCGCTGCAATCAGGTAAAGTTGTACAATTGGTTTTTTCATGATTTTCGGTTTGGTTAAAAAAGTTAATAAAGTTTGTAATTGCATTTTAGCGAGGGGAAAAGAGTGTTTTATTCGCAGTTTTTCCTCTTTAAATTATCAATTACATAACTAAAGTATGTGTTTTTTGATCTCATTTGATTTTGCAGGAAATTAGTTATCCAACGAAAACGTTGTAGTATTAATAACTTTTTTAATTGTCCGTATGTTTAACAGCTTGAAATTTAGTATTGTATGTTTCTTGTGGCTGTTATTTAGTGGTTTACGGATAACTTAGGATCGTTTTCTCCTTATAGTTTAATGAGGTTGAGAAGTTCGTTTCGAAGCAAATTAAGGGACATCTCTATAATTTTTTGTTAATAGTATAGCCGATAGTTGTATTATGTAATTGAATTGTTATTTTTGTTCGTTATAAGTCAAAAGGAACTAGATCTTAATTGTTTCATATTTCAGGAATTATACTTCTGCGGTATTTTAAAAATGATCTTAGTTTATGACAAATTCTAAAGCAGGATCTTTACATTCAAATTAAATTTTAAATAATGTTATTAAAAAAATTAGCGCTAAAAACAATTGATTTCCGATACGTGTTGACAATGTGTTTTTTATTTTTTTTCAACTCAATTATTTCGGCACAAGAAGTTATTAAGGATACAGTAGTCAGTAAACCGGCTATTACGATGACTGCCGGACAGAAACTAAAAGTTGATGGTATTATTGCTACAGTTGGAGATTATATTGTTTTAGATTCAGATATTGATAAAGCATTTTTAGAAATTACAGCACAGGGCGGATCTACAAAAGATATTACAAGATGTCAGATGTTAGGGAAGCTTTTAGAAGATAAACTTTACGCACATCAGGCAATTCAGGATAGTATCGTAGTGAGTGATGCCGAAGTAAGAAGCATGATGGACGAGCGATTGAATTATATGGTACAGCAAGTAGGTGATATTAATAAAGTTGTAGCTTATTATAAAAAGAATTCTGTAGAGGAATTTAAAACCTATTTTGCAGATATCTTAAAAGAGCAAAAATTAGCATCAGAAATGACAAAGAAAATTGTTGATGCTGTAGAAATAACTCCTGAGGAAGTGCGTAACTTCTTTAAAAAGATTCCTAAAGATGAATTGCCAACTTTTGGAGCTGAGATGGAAGTAGCACAGATTGTTGTCGAGCCAAAGGTTTCAAAAGAAGACGAGCAAAAGGTAATTGACAGGCTGAATTCAATAAGAAAAGATGTTCTCGAGGGATCCAGTTTTGCAACAAAAGCAGTATTGTACTCACAAGATCCGGGATCTGCACCAACCGGTGGTTTTTATAAAATGACCCGAAAGACTCCTTTTGTGAAGGAATTTAAAGATGTAGCTTTTAGTTTAGCACAGGGAGAGATTTCCGAACCTTTTAAAACTACTTTCGGATACCATATTATCATGGTTGAAAAAATTAAAGGACAGGAAATTGAATTGCGACATATTTTAATTCCGCCAACAGTTTCTGAAAATGCATTGAAAGAGGCAAAAGAAA
This sequence comes from Flavobacterium sp. CFS9, assembly GCF_041154745.1. NCBI lineage: Bacteria > Pseudomonadati > Bacteroidota > Flavobacteriia > Flavobacteriales > Flavobacteriaceae > Flavobacterium > Flavobacterium sp. CFS9. The sequence continues at coordinate 3,091,671 of NZ_AP031573.1, forward strand.
GAATCACTAACATAAGAAACAAAATTGTTAATAAAGAGATTACTTTCGCAGAAGCTGCAAGAACAGAGTCTGATGAAAAAGAAACAAGAGCAAACGGAGGAACACTGGTAAATCCAAATACTCAGGATACCCGTTTCGAATTGACTAAAATGGATCCGACTTTATACGGACAGGTTTCAAATTTGAAAGACGACGAAATTTCGCAGCCGCTTTTAAATACAGATGATAAAGGGAAAAAAACGTATAAGATAATCACTGTTACCAACAGAATTGAACAACACGTTGCTGATTATGCTAAGGATTATACTAAAATTAAAGAATTAGCATTGAAAGAAAAACAAATCACAACAATCTCGAAATGGTTTGATTCTAAAATAAAAGATACTTATATCAAAATTCTTGGAGAGTACAGAGATTGTAATTTTGTCTACAACTGGTTAAAAAAATAATTTTTATTAAATAAAGAAAAAGAGTTAGTTTTATGAATTCATAATACTAACTCTTTTTAATTTTAAAAACATATCTAAATGTCTGACGTAACAGCAATTCATAATTTGGTTCAGAAACGAAATGAATTAAAAAACGAAATAGCAAAAATTATTGTGGGCCAGGATGCCGTTGTAGACCAAATTTTACTGTGTATATTTTCAGGTGGTCATGCTCTTTTGATTGGTGTTCCGGGTTTGGCAAAAACTTTAATGATTAATACTTTGTCTCAGGCTTTAGGTTTAGATTTTAAAAGAATTCAGTTTACACCCGATTTAATGCCTTCGGATATTTTAGGAAGTGAAATTTTGGATGAAAACAGACATTTTAAATTCATTAAAGGACCTATTTTTTCCAATATCATTTTGGCGGATGAGATCAATAGAACTCCGCCAAAAACACAGGCAGCTTTACTGGAAGCCATGCAGGAACGTTCCGTTACCATTGCGGGGCAAAACTATAAGTTAGATTTACCTTATTTTGTATTGGCGACTCAAAACCCAATCGAGCAGGAAGGGACCTATCCGTTACCGGAAGCACAGTTAGACCGTTTCATGTTCGCTATTAAGCTGGAATACCCAACTTTCGAAGAAGAAGTTCAGGTAGTGAAGCGTACAACTTCTGATGCTAAGACAGCTATTAATCCATTGTTCAGCGCAGAGGAAATTATTGAATTTCAGCATTTGATCCGCAGAATTCCTGTAGCCGATAATGTAATCGAATATGCAGTAACTTTAGTGAGCAAAACTCGCCCTGATAATGCTTTGTCGAATGATTTTGTTAAGAATTATTTAGATTGGGGAGCGGGACCAAGAGCTTCGCAGAATTTAATTTTGGCTGCAAAAGCTCACGCTGCATTCAATGGAAAATTCTCTCCCGATATTGAAGATGTAAAAGCAGTTGCAACCGGCATTTTAAGACACAGAATCATTAAAAACTATAAAGCAGATGCCGAAGGAATAACAGAAGAAGTTATTATTAAAAAACTAATGTAATAGATTTATTAAAAATATTAAAACCCAAACTAGTAATGATTTCTGGTTTGGGTTTTTTATTTAGTTTGATTTTAAGGTTTCGTTGATTAAAAAAATGGGTTTGCCATAAATCAGTTTTAGGAGTAAAACTTCAATTAGTGAACTGTATTTTTTGCCATTAGATTCATACCACCAATATGATTTATACTTTTGGTTGTCTTTCTCCATTTTGTTAAACCATATTTCTTCTTGGTTTACCAGGATTTTTTTAGATTCAATAATTTTGTATCCGGAGCCAGTCCAGCAAACCATCGGATTATGAGAGGGTGTTTTTATATAAGTCAATTTTTTGACAGTTTCAATTTTAAAAACTTCCTTGTTTACCCAAGAGCCTTTTTTTATAGGGTATTCAGAACTAACTTCCTGGCGAAAATTAGTTTCTGTTTCATTTTTGATTTTTATGCTGGTGGCTAAAATGATTGTAAAGGATAGGGATACAATAAGTGTTTCAGGTTTGATTTTGGTTGAATTATTGTTTTCGATTTTTGGTTTTATATATTTACTAATGAATAGCATCGGTATAATTTGATAAACGGTAAAACAGATTAAACCAATGGCGTGATGCAAAAAGTTTTCCTGAGTACAATTGAAAAAAATTAAGGTTACGATTCTAAAATAATTTGATATAATATTGAGTGTTATTATGACGAAACAGAAAGAGACTATTTGCAAAACGCCGTAATATTGTTTAAGTCTTCTTTCTTCCAGAGTCATTAAAATTGCGCCAAACAACAAGCCGGTTTTAAACATTGACAATCCCATGCAGGCAGTGTCGATGGTGATTTTTGCATTATTGATGTAAAAATTAACACCTTCGATTTTATTTATAGGCAGAAAACTCTTTAGTGTCAGATAGACTACATAACAGAGGCTTTGTTTTATTTCTGAGGTTAAGTGTGCAAAAAAAGCACTAAAAAGCGTCGAAAATAAAATAAGGCAAATGAAAGCAATAAAGGAAAATTTCCCGGTGAAATAATGAAAAACCAAACACAGAAATAATAGTGCAGACAGAAAATGAACCGATTTGGTGTTTAAACGCCAGCTGATGAATTCTAGCAATAGAATGCTTAGAATTAAAAAATAATTAATTCTGAAATTTGTTTTTCTTCCGCCAATAATAAAAAGACAAAGAGAGCCCAGAATTCCAAGGAAATCGTTGTTTAGATTTAAAAGCAATATCTTGCTGTTTATGGCAAAAAGTAATAAGATTGCAAAAACAGCAAGTATTGGTTTTTTCTGTAGAATTAAATTCTTCATTAATTCGTTAATTTTTGTTTTCTATAACGGAATAAAATGGCAGATAAAACGATGAATAATAGTGCCCATTCGTGTGGTTCAGGTACGGCTCCGTCATTATTGATAGAGGCATTTCCTAAAGTATTAATGTTTTTCTCAATCCCGTTATTTTTATAATCTTCATCCGTTTCCAAAACGATTAAAGATGAAATAGGGGTAACAATATTGGCGTCTTTTGCCAGGTCAACATATTTGTTTTGTTTTAAAGTATCGGCTTGAATTTCGACCTGATCGTTTAAAACTTTTCCAAAACAGAACATTCTGTACAAATGATTTGAACCTGTATTTGCTGTTTTCTGAATTTCTGAATTTTCATGAATTGAGATTCCGGCAGTTTCTAAATTGACACTGTTTTCATTAGTCTGAAATTTTATGAAATGTTTTTTGCTGATAAGATCTGTACAAGTATTAAGATTTGTTTGTATAAAACTTACATATTTCTGTTCCTTTACGGTCTGCCAGAACGGATTTATTTCATTTGAAATATTGATAACTTTTAAGTTTTTATTTTTTGTTCGTTGTCTTATTTTTTCTAAATATTTTGAAGATTCTAATTCTTCAAAGTTTGAAGAAAATGTACCGCATTTTGTGATAATCAAAGTGTTTTCCTGTAAATCAAAAAGTGGTAGAAGAGAATAATTCAATCCATTAAATTGGCCCCAAATACTCTCGTAATTAGAAGCATTGATTTCTTGTTTCGTATCATTTATAAGAACAAAATATTTGTTTTGAGAAAGGCTGAGTATCGATTCAAGTTCTTCTATTTTCCAGTTGTTGTTGAGATCAAGGGTAATTTCGCTTGGCGTAAAAGCAATCCTTTCTTTAATAAGAGGTTTTGTTTCATAACTTTTATTCTTCCAGACAAATGCACTGCTCAAAGGTTTTTTGTTTAAAGGAAATTCAGCTTCCCATTTGTCCAAACCTTTAGATTCATTTATGTGGTAATTACCCGCAAAGTCAAAATCTTTTGAAGTTTTAAACTCGGTATTTCCATTCACCTGAAATCTCGAAATAGTCGCAGCATTATTGATATTTGGGCCTTTTATCGTCAAACTTTGATAGATCAGTTTATCGTCTGTAACTTTTAAAGGTGTTGTGAAGCCGCATTTAAAAGTTCGTGGTAATTCGCTTGTAATTGGAAATACGCGAACTGTAACTCTGTTGCCTTCTTTCCATTGCATTAAGGAAGGGTCTCTTGCCTCAATACCCACAACCTGATGGTACGCTTCTTTCGCTTTTTCTTTGGTAGTTAAAACACCTTTTCTTTCTATTCCATTCACCCACAATGACAAAGAAGTTGCAACAGAGCCTTCAGGAAGCTGAAAGGAATAAATAGCTTCTTTTTGACCTTCGCTATCTTCTTCGCAGACAACATCCATTGTAATCTCGGTGTAAGCAAGTCTGTCATTCGGATAAATCTTCACATCTTCCTTAATGTTTTTGGTAATAAGATCTCGTCCGCTCCATAATTGCTCCTCAGATTCAAGTCTTTTATCAAAATTAGCTTTTAGAATATTGACTTTGTCATCATCACTTAAATTGATGTTTTCTGCAAAATGGTAAGCGATATTTAAAAAAGGATTGTGAGTCTTTCTTTCGTGATACTGAACATTGTTATTGAATCTGCCAAAGTCATTTAATTCAAAGAAGTCTTCTGTTGCAATGTACACAATGTTTTTCTTCAGCAGAATTTCATTGAAAAAATTGGGTTTAAGATTTTGAGAAACTTTAATATAAGTTGGTAAATCGGTATTCTCTTCAAATGTTTTGGTAATGCCATATTGATTTATTTTTAGGCTTTCCCTGTTTAATAAAAAAGTAAACACCATCAGGCTGGTTAAAATGATTCCGATACCTGAGAGGAACGCATAGGTGTTGTTTTTTTCTTCAAAAAGAACTTTAGACAGGATGTAAGTGTGAATTGTAAGTACAATTCCGGGCACTAATCCATAAAAACCTAATCCTAAGGCAAGAATTCCTATTATAGAAAGCATGCTTATTGGTATCAGGAACACAACATAATATAAGATTAAGAGATAAGAACAGCCGTTGATGAAATAAGAGATTAGGGTAATGTTGCGATTTGTTATTGCACGATTGTAAATTACAAAGTTTGAAAAGCAAAACAGAAACGTAGTGCAATACACCCAAATAGGTAAATTTTCGAAAACATTTACATAAACATTTGTAGAGAAACATCCGATAAACCAATTGAGAAATAAGAAAGGAAGTAAATGAAGGTAGTTCTTTTTGTTTCTTAATAGATTGTAAGTAAGGATAGCACCATACGGGAGCAGAATAATGATATTGAGTACAGAAAGCATTTCAAAGCTTTCGTAATCTGATTTACTTCCCAATAAAGAAAGTGCCAGCATTGTTGTGCTGAATAGTGTAATAATAAGGCTGATTTTTACTCCAATTTGGTCATTTAAAAAAGAGTTTATTCTGGTTGTATTCATAGAAAGTATTTTTTAATTAAAAGAACTTTGAATTGCAAAGTTATGATAATAATTGAAAAATGAACTTTTTGTTTCGTTTTTTTAATTTAAAGATTTCTTTAAATATTCTTAATGATTTTTTAGTTTTGGAAGAGACTGATTAGAGAAGACAAATCGATTACTATAACGTTATAATTGTTTATTTAGAAAGGTTCTTTGCTAAAGTTGAGGTAAAATCTCACTTCATTTATTGTATCAAATTTCGACTTTGCTAAAGAAAGGATTTTAAAATGGTAATAATTCATTTTTTTAATACAAAATTGAAATTTTGACAAAAATAAGCAACGAAAATTGTTTTTTAGCAATAATAATTTTTGAAAAGGCGAGTTCTGTTATATTTTTTTTAATTCTCGGCTTTAATAGCTAAATTTGCAAACAAAAAATAAAAAGACTTCTATAATATTATGAATACTTATCAAGATTACATTAAAGAAATCGAGGAAAGAAAAGGCCAGGGTCTTCATCCAAAGCCAATCGATGGTGCAGAATTAGCAAGCGAAATTATTTCACAGATTAAGGATGTTAACAATCCGTATAGAGAAGATTCGCTTAAATTTTTTATTTATAATACTTTGCCGGGTACTACAAGCGCTGCAGGTGAAAAAGCTGAGTTTTTAAAAGAGATTATTCTTGGTGAAGCTGTAGTAAGTGAAATTACTCCTGCTTTTGCATTTGAATTGTTATCTCACATGAAAGGTGGTCCTTCTATCAAGGTCCTTCTGGATTTAGCTTTAGGTAATGATACTGCTATTGCAAAAGATGCTGCAAAAGTTCTTAAAACACAGGTTTTCCTTTACGAAGCAGATACGGATCGTTTAGTAGAGGCATTCAAAAATAATAATGAAGTTGCGAAAGAAATTCTGGAAAGCTACGCACAAGCAGAATTCTTTACAAAACTTCCGGAAGTAGCAGACGAAATTAAAGTAGTTACTTTTATCGCTGGTGAAGGAGATATCTCAACAGATTTGCTTTCTCCGGGTAATCAGGCGCACTCGCGTTCAGATCGTGAGCTTCACGGACAATGTATGATTACGCCGCAAGCGCAGCAGGAAATTAGAGCTTTACAGGCACAACACCCTGATAAAAGCGTAATGTTAATTGCTGAAAAAGGAACAATGGGAGTTGGTTCTTCAAGAATGTCTGGTGTGAATAACGTAGCACTTTGGACAGGAAAACAATCAAGCCCGTATATTCCATTCGTAAATATTGCTCCAATTGTAGGAGGTACAAATGGTATTTCTCCAATTTTCTTAACTACAGTTGATGTTACCGGTGGTATTGGTCTTGACCTTAAAAACTGGGTTAAAAAGCTTGATGCAGCAGGTAATGTTGTGCGTAACGAAAATGACGAACCAGTCTTAGAGCAAACTTATTCTGTAGCTACAGGAACTGTTCTGACCATTAATATTAAAGAGAAAAAACTTTACAATGGAGATCAGGAACTGATCGATATTTCTAAAGCATTTACTCCTCAAAAAATGGAATTTATCAAAGCCGGTGGTTCATATGCTATCGTATTTGGTAAAAAATTGCAAACATTTGCAGCAAAAACTTTAGGTGTTACAGCTCCGGTTGTATTTGCTCCTTCAAAAGAAATTTCTCATGACGGACAAGGTCTTACGGCAGTAGAGAAAATCTTCAACAGAAATGCTGTAGGTTCTACACCTGGAAAAGTGCTACACGCCGGATCTGATGTTCGTGTTGAAGTAAATATTGTAGGTTCTCAGGATACGACTGGTTTGATGACAGCTCAGGAATTAGAATCTATGGCGGCAACTGTAATTTCACCAATCGTTGATGGTGCTTATCAGTCAGGATGTCACACCGCTTCAGTTTGGGATAAAAAAGCACAGGCAAATATTCCTAAGCTGATGAAATTTATGAATGATTTTGGTTTAATCACAGCTCGTGACCCAAAAGGAGTTTATCATTCAATGACAGACGTAATCCACAAAGTATTAAACGATATCACTATTGATGAGTGGGCGATTATTATTGGTGGTGACTCTCATACAAGGATGTCAAAAGGGGTTGCTTTTGGTGCAGATTCAGGAACAGTAGCTCTTGCATTAGCGACAGGAGAAGCTTCTATGCCAATCCCGGAATCTGTAAAAGTAACTTTCAAAGGAGATATGAAAGGATATATGGATTTCCGTGATGTAGTTCATGCTACTCAGGCTCAGATGTTGCATCAGTTTGGAGGAGAGAACGTATTCCAGGGGAGAATTATCGAGGTTCATATCGGAACTCTTACAGCTGACCAGGCGTTTACCTTTACAGACTGGACAGCAGAGATGAAAGCAAAAGCTTCTATCTGTATTTCTGAAGACGATACTTTAATCGAATCATTGGAAATTGCAAAAGGCAGAATCCAGATCATGATCGACAAAGGAATGGATAATGAGAAACACGTACTTCAGGGATTGATCAATAAAGCAAATAAGCGAATTGAAGAGATTAGAACTTCTGAAAAACCAGCTTTAACACCGGATGCAAATGCTAAGTACTACGCTGAAGTGGTAGTTGATTTGGATCAGATTGCTGAACCAATGATCGCTGATCCGGACGTAAACAATGCTGATGTTTCTAAACGATACACTCACGATACCATCAGACCTTTATCTTTCTACGGTGGAGAGAAAAAAGTAGACTTAGGATTTATCGGATCTTGTATGGTTCACAAAGGAGATATGAAAATCCTTGCTCAGATGTTGAAAAACGTAGAGTCACAAAAAGGTAAAGTTGAGTTTAATGCACCTTTGGTTGTTGCTCCGCCTACTTACAATATCGTAGACGAATTGAAAGCTGAAGGTGACTGGGAAGTTTTACAAAGATATTCCGGTTTTGAATTTGATGATAATGCTCCAAAAGGTGCAGCACGTACAGAATACGAAAACATGTTGTATTTAGAGCGTCCGGGATGTAACCTTTGTATGGGGAACCAGGAAAAAGCAGCAAAAGGAGATACTGTAATGGCAACTTCTACGCGTCTTTTCCAGGGAAGAGTTGTGGAAGATACTGAAGGTAAAAAAGGAGAGTCTTTACTTTCTTCTACACCGGTTGTTGTATTGTCTACAATTTTAGGTAGGACTCCAACATTAGAGGAGTATACTACTGCGGTTGAAGGAATCAATTTAACTAAGTTTGCTCCTTCAAACAAACAGTTAGTGATGTAATCTTACGATTAGTTATAATCATTATATATAGAGAGCCCGAGTGATAAACTCGGGCTTTTTCTTTATTAACTCCTCTATTTTTTGTAACTTGGGATGTTCAAAAAAAAACACAAAAACAATTATACTTATGGCTTTTGATATTGAAATGATTAAAAAAGTGTATGAGAACATGCCCGGTCGTGTTGATAAAGCACGAGAGCTTGTTGGTCGTCCACTTACGTTAACAGAGAAAATTTTATACAATCACCTTTGGGACGGAGCGCCGTCTCAGGTGTTTAAAAGAGGAGTAGATTATGTTGATTTTGCCCCGGATCGTGTAGCCTGTCAGGATGCAACAGCACAGATGGCATTATTGCAGTTTATGCATGCCGGAAAATCTAAAGTAGCCGTACCGACAACAGTACACTGCGATCACCTGATTCAGGCAAAAGTAGATGCTGCAACTGATTTGGCAAGAGCAAAGACACAAAGTAACGAGGTTTTTGATTTCCTTTCATCAGTTTCTAATAAATACGGAATTGGTTTCTGGAAACCGGGAGCAGGAATTATTCATCAGGTGGTACTGGAGAATTATGCTTTCCCTGGCGGAATGATGATTGGTACCGATTCACATACCGTTAATGCAGGTGGTTTAGGAATGGTTGCTATTGGTGTTGGTGGAGCTGATGCCGTAGATGTAATGTCCGGGATGGCCTGGGAATTGAAGTTTCCAAAGTTAATCGGAGTAAAACTAACCGGTAAATTATCAGGATGGACAGCTCCAAAAGATGTTATTCTTAAAGTAGCCGGGATACTTACTGTAAAAGGTGGTACAGGGGCTATTGTAGAATATTTTGGAGAAGGAGCAACCTCTATGTCTTGTACCGGAAAAGGGACTATTTGTAACATGGGAGCAGAAATTGGAGCTACCACTTCAACTTTTGGTTATGATGCTTCTATGGGGCGTTACCTGCGTTCTACAAACAGAGCTGATGTTGCCGATGCTGCCGATAAAATTGCTTCTTATTTGACTGGAGATCCTGAAGTATATGCTAATCCTGAACAATATTTTGATCAGGTTATCGAAATTAATCTGTCTGAGTTAGAGCCGCATTTAAACGGTCCTTTCACGCCGGATTTGGCGACTCCAATTTCTAAAATGAAAGAAGAAGCAATTAAAAACAACTGGCCATTACAAATTCAGGTAGGGTTAATTGGTTCTTGTACAAATTCCTCTTACGAAGATATTTCGCGTGCAGCTTCATTAGCAAGACAAGTTGCCGATAAGAATTTAAAAACAAAAGCAGAGTTTACGATAACTCCGGGTTCAGAAGTAGTGCGTTCCACTATTGAAAGAGACGGATTTATTGATACATTCCATAAAATTGGAGCAACCGTTTTTGCAAATGCCTGCGGACCATGTATTGGTATGTGGGACAGAGAAGGAGCAGAAAAAGAAGAAAGAAATACTATCGTTCACTCTTTCAATCGTAACTTCTCCAAACGTGCAGATGGAAATCCAAATACTTTAGCTTTTGTAGGTTCTCCGGAATTAGTAACGGCTATGGCTATTGCGGGTGATTTAGGATTCAATCCGTTAACAGATAAATTAATCAACGAAGAAGGAGAAGAAGTGATGTTGGATGCTCCAACAGGAGATGAACTTCCTTCAAAAGGTTTCTATGCCGAAGATCCGGGATTTCAGGCTCCCGCAGCAGACGGTTCAGGAGTTCAGGTTGTGGTAAACCCAACATCAGAACGTTTACAATTATTAGCGCCTTTTGACGCCTGGGACGGTAAAAACATTACGGGTGCTAAATTGTTGATCAAAGCATTTGGAAAATGTACGACCGACCACATTTCTATGGCAGGACCGTGGCTGCGTTTCCGTGGACATTTAGATAATATTTCGAACAATATGCTGATTGGTGCTGTAAATGCTTTCAACCAGAAAACCAATTCGGTTAAAAATCAATTAACGGGGCAATATGATGCTGTTCCTGCTGTAGCACGTGCCTATAAAGCTGCCGGAGTTCCATCTATTGTTGTGGGAGATCACAATTATGGAGAAGGTTCTTCGCGTGAGCATGCCGCTATGGAGCCTCGCTTTTTAGGAGTTAAAGCAGTGTTGGTAAAATCTTTTGCCCGTATCCACGAAACCAACCTTAAAAAACAGGGTCTTTTAGGATTGACTTTTGCTAATGAAGCCGATTACGATAAAATCAAAGAGGATGATACGATTAATTTTACTGATTTAACAGAGTTTGCTCCCGGAAAACCATTAACATTAGAGTTTGTTCACGCTGATGGTACCAAAGATATCATTCTGGCGAATCATACTTATAATCAAGGTCAGATTGGTTGGTTTGTTGCTGGTTCAGCTTTAAATTTAATTGCTGCCGGAAAAGCATAATCTTTAAGATTCATTCATGTTAAAAATGGGGCTGGTTCACTTTTGAACCAGCCCCATTTTTTGCATAAAATATTTTTTTTCAGAGAATTACTCTTGCCCTTTTTGAAACTGCTCCAGAGGAGCAAAATCTTTATAGAAAATATAATTTTTCAGTATCAAAAAGCTCCAGCGGAGCGAAACGCGATTTTTTTGAGGCAGTCCATTATTTATGTAGATTTTCAAATTCAAACCCAATAAATTTATTTTTACTATTCAATTGGTTTGACTGCCGTTACTTCTTGCGATAAAGACTTAATTTTATTCGGTTTTGTGGTTTCAAACTCATTGATGTCCACGCTGTATACTTTAGACGACGGCACTTGTGAGTAGCTGTTGTCAATACGCCCTCCTAAAATATATAATTTGTTGTTATTGTAATACATGGCGGCACGTTTTGACTCCAACTCAATTTCAAATTCCTTTAACTGCTTTGTTTTTAATTCATAAGTGTATATTTTTCGATCCTCAAAAAAGTAAATTATATTGTTGTTATAGGCAATAGCAGGCCTTTCTAAGGGAGTGAATAATTCGCCGGGAAATCCCCATTTTTCTGTTGTCAAATCAAAAGTTTCGATTTGCGACAAAGGTTTTCCATTGTATCCGCCAATGAAGTAAATTTTGTTGTCAATTAATATTCCGGTAGTTTCTTTAGCTGTTAGCATACTGGGTAGTTCGTACCAGTACCCTGATGTAATATTGTACAAATGCATTTTATCAGTAAAATCTTTTTTATCGTTTTCATCCCTCTTTACCGATCCTCCGGCTACAATGATATTGTCGTTATAACTAAAGGAAGCAAAATCAGCAGCCTGATGCGGATTTGTCTTATCTGTTTTAATACTTTTTTTGTCAAGATCTACAACTTCAATCTTATCTTGCAAGTATTCCCAACTGCTGATCTTGTTAACTAATATTTTTTTTCCTCCCAAAACATAAATCAGATTGTTGTAGAAGTGAATGTTGTGATACGCTCTGGGCTGCAGTTTTAAGTCCTGAGTTTCCCAAGTATTGTTTTTGATGTCATAAATAGCGAGGTACTTTTTATAATGACGTTTTCCTGCGTTTTGGGCTTCGGCTATATAATCCTGAAAATTTGGATCGGCTTTTTTCGCACGTACTTTTGCCAGTTGATCTATTTCGGAATACGCATCTCCGCCGCTAACATAAATTTTATCCTCTTTTAAAAAAGATCCGAATGAGAAAATTGGATATTTTAAAGGTGCTAAACTGTTGAATGAAATCTTGGTTTTTAATTTTGAATTGGAAGCGATCGTTACTCCGGATAAGTTTTCAGTATTTTCTTCAAGTAAAACAATAAAATTTTGCTTTGTCAGATAGCTTAAAGACATTCTTTTAGTGGCATACCCCAAATGTGAAAATTCTAATACTTCCTCTTTGTCGTATTTCGAAAGAAGTTTTATAGAAAATTTACCATTTTCGTCAGTGATTGTTCCAACATTACTGGAGAGCGCATGAATATTGGTGTTTTCGAGCGGAAGATTATCTTTTTGAGAAATTACTACGCCATTGATGTTTTGAGCAATAGATAATAGCGGCAAAAAGAAAGAAATTAAAAGTAATTTTTTCACACGGTTTTCAGTTAAAGATTGGATTTAGTTGGCTTGAAAATAATACGCGTTATAAAAGGCATTATTTCAGGGGTTTGGATCAATTTTTATGCCGAGTTTGTTAATTTCAATAAAATAAGTTGTTAAAAAAGGTGCTTTTTTTACTTTAAAAAGTTAAATTCGCTTATCGGGTAAAATAATTACTTTTTTGGAGCCTAAATTTTCGAAAGTAATTGCATTCAGAGCGTATAATAATAGATGTAAATGTAACAATAATGGTTTTCAGGTTAATAGCAATTTTGTTTTTTTTCAGTGTTGGTGCTTTCTCACAAGAAAAGTATATTAAACATAAAATCTCACAAGGAGAAAATCTAACTGTAATTGCTAAAAAATACGGAGTAAAACCAAAAGATATTGCAGAGGCGAATCCTAATGCACCTAAAATTCTAAAGTTAAATTCGGTTCTGTTAATCCCAAATCGCAATAAAACAGTTGCAAAAACAGCTGTCAAAAAGCCTGAAGAAATTATAGCAAATGTTACTCCGGAAACTACTCCGGGCTCTCATGAAGTTGCTGCCAAAGAAACGCTTTGGGGAATTTCCAAAAAATACAATGTTTCGGTTGATGATTTAAAGAAAGCCAATCCGCTTCTGGAAAGTGAAGGGTTGAAAATCGGACAGCAAATTAATATTCCGTCTAATAATACAACTAATACAACTGTAGCAGCTGTACCGGTAGCAGAGAAAGCTCAGGAGCCTGCACTGGTTGAGGTAACCAGAGAAGTTTTGTCAAAAGAAACGAAATATGCGATAGCAAAGGAGTTTGGGATAACCGTTAAAGAACTGGAAAAACAAAATCCAGCAATTAAAAAGAGGTTAAAGGTGGGGTATCTGCTTAAGATTAATGTTTCACCGGAAAAAGCTGCAGCCTTACAAGAAGTAAAACCTATCGAAACCACCACATCAACACCATCCATACAAATTGCTGAGGAAACGGTTGTGAAAAAAGATTCCACATTTGTTAGAGGCATAAACAATAATTCGGAGCTTATTGAACAATTGATTGTAAATGCAACAGAGAATATCGGGACGCGTTACCGGTCCGGCGGAACTACAAAAGCTGGTTTTGACTGCTCAGGATTAATGATTTGTACCTTTAATAATTTTGATATTAAACTGCCTAGAAGTTCGATCGAACAATCCAGAGTTGGAGTTAGAGTTGACACCGATGAGGCGCAAAAAGGAGATTTAATTTTCTTTAAAACTAATGGAAGACGCCGTATCAATCATGTTGGAATGGTCGTTGAGGTAACCGAAGGAGAGATTAAATTTGTGCATTCTTCTACACACGGCGGGGTAATGATTTCATCTACAAAAGAGCCTTATTACCAAAGAAGTTTTTCTCAGGTAAACCGTGTTCTTCAATAGTTTTTAATAGTTAAGCAGTATTGTTTTAAATTCATCTATTGGAAACGGTTTGTTTAAAAAAGCACTTACATACTTATTTGCCGTAATTGCAGCAATTTCGTCAGGATCTAAAGTCGATGAAAGAATGTAAATCTGAATTCCTTTTTTTATTCCTTTTTTTAATTTGTGAAATTCTTCCAGGAATTCAAAACCATTCATTATTGGCATTTGAATGTCCAGTAAAATGATAAGCGGGCGGTCATTGTTTTTAGTAACAAGCCACTGAATTCCTTCTCTGCCATTATTCGCAATGATGATCTGATCGATATCAAGGACTTTTGTCAGTAGTTGTTTGATGACAAGCTGATCAATCAAATTGTCTTCAATGATCAGGAATATGGGCTTAATTTCCATGATAATTTGGAATTGCTACAATAAATTTACTTCCGATAGTGTTTTCAGAGAAAACAGAAATACTTCCTTTGATGTTTTCTACAGCTTCTTTTACAATGTAAAGACCCAATCCCGAACCTTTGTTTTTGTTCGTACCAAAATACATTTCAAAAATATTGTTTTTAAACTCATCTTTAATTCCGATACCGTTATCTGTTATTTCAATTTTGTTGTAACCCTCTTCTGTATAAGTTTTAATTGAAATAAACATTTCCTCTTTATTAATGTCGGCATATTTTATAGCATTCGAGAGTAAATTCGAGATAATGATTCTCAGGCGCAAGTCGTCGCTTTGAATGGTATCGATTAATAGTTCTTTCGTAAATTTTATTTTATTGGCATTTTCAATATGCATCAACTGTGAAATGGATTCGTCAAATAATTCTTTTAAACTGACAGGTTCTATAATAACTTGTTTTCGTTTGTTTTTGGAATAATCTATAATGTCAACGATAAATTGGTCTTGTTTGACAAGGCTTTTGTGCATGAGTGTTAAATAGTCTCTGACTTGTTCGATATCATCCTCCAGCTGGGTAATTTCGATTAATCCTTTTAGTGATGTTATCGGTGATCTTAAATCGTGTGATGCACTATAGACAAATCGGTCCAGTTCATGATTTACATGGATTAAATTTTCATTTTTTTCTTCAATTTCTTTTTTGGAGATGACTAAACGTTTTACCATAATCGAATAATAAGTACATACACTTATTACGATGATCAGGATAAAAATAATATTGGTGATGATAAGAAGGCTTTTGATTTTTCGGGTTCCTTCTCCCAGAGTATTTAAAAAATTACGTTCGTTAATAGTCAGTTTATCGCTGATGGTACTAATTTCGTTAAGAAATTTTTGCTGACTGTCCGGTGTCAGTAGGTTTTGTTTGATCTCTGCATCGACTTGCTGGCCCAGCTTGGATAATTTAGCGATTAATTCGTCACCCTGACCCCATTCGTGAATCGCTTTTGCCAAAAAAGACACATCTTTGAAGTTTACAAACAGCCAGACAATATCATCCAGGTCATCTTTATGGTTTCGTCCTGTTAGAAATCCTCTTCGGGCAATTTCGTTGTCTCCATATTTCAAAAGCGATCTCCTGGCAATACCATCACCCTGAGGGACTTTCAATTCCTGAGAAAAGAGTTTCCATTGGTTGGTATCTTTGGTAAAAAGATACATAATGAGATAACGTGCAGCGTCCTTTTGTCCTTTTGAATAATGTGATTCACCATGAACATAAGCCCTGTTTGCAGATAATATTTTGATTGTAAAAAAGTTGATACAAATAAGTAAAGCGCAGGAAATAAATACAATTATCAATAGAATGAAAACATTCGGGAAGCGTATATTTTTAAAAAACGAACTCTTAGACATAGTTTTCAGATTTGGAGGTTAATACTGCTTTTTCTGTTAAGAGCGCTTATTGTTGAAGGAGTCTTTTAAAAAAATCAGGTTACTGAGAGTGTTGTCTTTTGACGGTTTTAAAATAAACAATTGTTAATAAAAAAATAATTTTCCAAGATTGTTTTATGCATGCATAAATTTAGTAAAAAAAGAACAGAATTTTAGAATTAGTGTTTTTTTTCTTACGGGATAATTATTTTTTGTTCCTGTTTTGTAGTAAAAAAATAAAATGTATGCTGTGAAGGCTCTTCTTTTAAATTAGTAAGGCTAAGAAAAGAAAAACAATTTTGAAATTTAATGTGTAGGGACAAACTGAAAAAGGGTTAAACAGAAAAGTTTTTGTTTAACAATTCTTTGATGAGTTAAACGGAAGTTTTTCTTATGGAGTATCAAAAAAACTACAACTTTTAGCTGAGTTGCAGTTTCTAAATATTTACAGATAGGGTTGTAGGTATATTTTATTTTAATTCATGCCAATAATGCCCACAGCCATTTTTACACTCTGTATTTCTTCGTTCAGTGTCTGTTATTTTAAAAATCCAAAGTAGTGAGGTTAGAACTTTTTTGTTTTCGTTTTTAGGAAGTTCCGCTAGTTTGTAAAAAGCAATTCGGGTTGGGAAACTTTTTAAAAGTAAAATAGGAGTATACGTTGATTTTAATGGAATTGTATGAATGGCATTTTGATAAGTTTCTGTATTGTAATGCGTTTTTTCGGGAATAGAGTTGAAGATATAATTTTTTAAAGTTGTAAAAAGCCTTTCAAAATTATATTCAGAATCTTCTAATAAAAGCTGTACCCCAAGATTAAAGTCTATTTTATCTTGGGCAATCTTATTGATTATTATCTCTTCTTTAGACATTTGTTGGAAAGAATATTTTTGATTCCATTTTATGGAATGTTACCTTAAAATATTGAATTTTAATTAGCACTAAAATATAAAATTACTCTTGCAATTGTTAGGAGTTATGTGTTTTTTATATTCCCTTTTTGATTTAGATAATTTTAGGAAATCGTTGGATTTATCGTCTTCTTGGAGCACTTCTCGTATGTGGAGCAACATAAGTTCCGTTTTTTCTTGTATAACCTTTAACCTGAACAGAGCCTCCTGATGAGGTTCTTATTGAGGATTTAGTGTAATTATTGTCTGTAGAATTGTTATTACTTGAATTTGCAGATAGAGTTGGATTGCTAAATATGGGATTGCTATATAAAGGATTTATAGCCCATCCTTTAAAGTTTTTCCATTTTATTTTTCTTGCTTTTTTATCACTTCTGGTGATATATGCGCCGGACCCTTTTGGAATTATTGTAACTGATTCTTTTCCATTTTTAGAAGTGAAAATCGGAGTATCTTCATCTACGTTGACAAAATAATAATTGGAAGCGCAAGAGTTAAGGATAAATAATAATAAGATCAGTGAGATTTTTTTCATGATTATTTGATTAAAGTTGTTATTGTTTGTTTAATTTTTTTCTAGGGATAAAAGAATGTACAAATTGTATGTGGACAAAAAATCAATGGTATTAATCAGTATTAAATAATGAGGAATTCAAATTTGTAAAAGAAAAGAAAGCTTTAATTTTCATTTATATAAGGTTAGATTAATACGCTTTATAATGTGTCAAATTTAAGTAGGTGAAAAAGTATTATTTTATGGAAATCCGTAAGCGCAATTATCATTTAAAATGATCGGATAAAAACAATGTTGTTGTGAAGTAGAGAAGTGGCCTACTTTAACAAAGAGGAACAGGGCAAAAAATAGGGTCGGAAGCTTGCCATGGAAGGATGCGTCCAATTTATTTTAGATTTTTGGAATTTGGAATTTGAATTTTGGGATTTAAAAATTGGAATCTAAAATTTGATAAAAAAGTATATCTTTAACCAACCGAAAAACTAAAATTATGCAAGAAAACGACCAGGAACATTTTAAAAGAGAACTTGGATTATTAGACGGAACCATGCTTGTGGTTGGTTCTATGATTGGATCAGGAATATTTATTGTGAGTGCCGATATCGCCAGACAAGTGGGCTCGGCAGGATGGCTAACTTTAATCTGGCTGCTCTCCGGACTGATTACGGTTATAGCCGCAGTAAGTTATGGTGAACTTAGCGCGATGTTTCCAAAAGCAGGAGGACAATACGTGTATTTAAAGGAAGCTTACAATAAGCTAATTGCCTTTTTGTACGGATGGAGCTTTTTTGCTGTAATTCAGACCGGAACAATTGCTGCTGTTGGAGTGGCTTTCTCAAAATTTGCAGCTTATTTGTACGAACCATTGAGCGATGAGAATATACTTTATGAATTAGGTTTCTTTAAACTCAACGCCGCTCAGTTGGTTTCGATTTTTACAATTATTGTATTGACGTTCATTAATAGTAGAGGAGTGAAAAACGGAAAAATTTTGCAAACCGTTCTAACCATTATCAAAATTTTGTCATTGTTAGGATTAATTGTTTTTGGACTAACCTTAGGCGCAAAAGCTTCAATCTGGGATGCCAATTGGACTGATGGCTGGGTGACACGCAACTATAATGCTGAAAGCGGTTCATGGCTGCCTATTAGTGGAACCACTTTGATTACCGGAATTTCAGCTGCAATGGTGGGATCATTATTTTCAAGTGATGCCTGGAATGGAGTTACCTTTATTGCAGGAGAAATAAAGAATCCAAAACGCAATGTTGGTTTAAGCTTGTTTTTAGGAACTTTCATTGTAACGATTATTTATGTGTTGACCAATTTGATGTATTTGGCGGTAGTTCCGTTTGAAGAGATTGCTACAGCTAAGTCAGACCGAGTAGCGGTAGTGGCTTCGCATTATATTTTTGGCAATATTGGTACATTGATTATAGCGATCATGATTATGATTTCGACTTTTGCCTGTAACAACGGATTAATTATGGCAGGTGCGAGAGTGTATTATACGATGGCGAAAGATGGCGTTTTCTTTAAAAAAGCAGCCGTTTTAAACGAATCCAGTGTTCCCGGATGGGCTTTGTGGGCACAGTGTTTCTGGGCTTCGGCTTTGTGTTTGACAGGAAAGTATGGAGATTTACTGGATTTTGTAATTATCATTGTATTGATTTTCTACATTTTAACGATTTACGGTATTTTTATTTTGAGAAAAAAAATGCCAAATATTGAAAGACCTTATAAAGCTTTTGGATATCCGTTTTTACCTATGTTGTATATTGTAATTGCGACTGCAATTTGTATTTCGCTGTTAATTACCAAATTCTCAACTTGTGGCTGGGGAGTCTTGATTATGTTGACGGGAATACCGGTGTACTACCTGAATAAACCGAAGGAAGAATAAGTATAAGGGTGCAAAGGTTCAGAGAGGTAAAGGTTCAAAGGTTAAATTTGGTTGTAATTTCCTCTCAATTTTGATGTTCACTTCAAAATATAAATGCCTTGTCAATGACAAGGCATTTTTTTTGCCACAAAATTTAGTATCTCCAAAAATCTCCCGGATCTGCGTGCAGAAAAAAAAATGAAACTTCTTTATGTGGTATGTCTGGCTGAGCGTAGTCGAAACCCTTTTTTATATGAAGTTTTTCTTAAAAGAGACTAGAGGTATTTTTCTGAAATTGCTCCAGAGGAGCAAAATATTTATAAAGAATGTGATTTCGCAAGATCAAAAGCTCCAACGGAGCGGAATAGAAATTTTTGAGAAAGCTCTTTTTGGGTGCTCTTGAGTAATAAAAAAAAACACTACTTAATCTGCAAAAGCAAAAAGTAGTGTTTTGAATGTAAATAATCCTGGAAGCGGGCTTGTGTAAATTAAGCGATTTCGGCTTCAACAGTTGATTCTATCGTTGAATTAATAATAGATAAAGTTAGTGGATCTGTTTCTCCTGAGAAAAAAGCATCCAAAATTTCCTGAAATACAGGATTTGTATTCTCTGCCAAAGAGAAAAGTGTCATAGACGAACGTAATTTGCGGGCGTCTAAATCTCCTAAAATTCCATCAGCTGATTTTCTTTTAAAAGTTAAAAACAGTTCAGAAATTTCGATCAGATGTTTTCCTAAAATAGGGTGTTCTAAAAATTCGGTTGCTTCTTTTAGATCGTTAATGGCGTAATAATTTGCTGTATCACTCTTACCCAATCCTTTTATCTGAGGAAAAATGAACCACATCCAGTGTGTCTCCTTTTTTCCTTTTTTGATTTCGGAAAGAGCAGTAAGATAAAGTTTGTTTTGTGCATCTAAAAAACGCATTAAATCATTGTTTGAATAAGCCATTGTGGTAATGTATATGTAAAAAAAGGTTGCAAAAGTAGTAAAAAAGATAGGGTTTTCCTAGTAAAAGGTTCATACACTGAGGATTTTAACTTTTTGAGGAGGAATTTTCTACACTATTTTAGAATAGAAATAACGCCTTTTTGGTTATTATATTTCAGTACAAGTTTTACAAAATCAGCTTTTTCTGTTCGTTCTCCTAAAGGTTAAGTTGATTCTTGGTAAAACATCTCGTGCGGTTTTTGGAACCTGATGTTGCCAAAAACTATTGGTTGTTCCTGACATTAACAGAAAGGAACCATGATGGAGCGGAATTTCCACCTGTGGGATTTCTTTCCTGAATTTATGACGTAATCGGAACATTCGGGTTTCTCCAAAAGTGACCGAAGCTATAATTGGGTTGGGTCCGGAGTTATGTTCTTTGTCACTGTGCCAGGAAACACCATCATTGCCATTTCGATATAAATTAAGCAGGAGACTATTAAATTCAAGCTGTGTTTCTCTTTCGACACGGCCTCTGATCGTTAATAAGTCATAAGTCCAGTCAGGGCCATTTGGATCTGCTCCAACATTATCTTTGTCTTCGTACCATGAAATCATTCGGGGAGCTGTAACAATCTTATCATACATTTCCATTTCATATTCTCTCCATTTGGTTTGACGAAGTAATTTTTCATAAAAACGATCGGATTCTTCTTTGGTAAAAAAGTTGTCGATCAAAATAAGTTCTGCATCAGGTAAATCGAATATTTTTTTTCCTTTCAAACCTGTAGCAAATAATTCGGTATCGCTAAATAGTGTCATAAGTCAATACTTTAAGTTTATAGCTCTATTTTAAAATTTAGGTTAGTTTTTATATTCTTGAGGTTAGCAGATTTTTATTGAAAAAAACTTTTCGGGGGTTCTTCTCTGCATAAGCAAAAATCAACTGTACAATGTATTGATTGCTTTTATAAGGCGTTGCATAATTTTTTACTTCTGAAGGATCCGTAATGGCAACATCCAGCGGAATATATCCCATACCATAAAAATGACCGTTTTCTATCCAAATACAGCTGCGTTCGTGCGCTGTTCGTCCTTTTTCTATAATGGCAAAAGTGGGTCTGTTATTTAATAAAAAATCAATAGCATTGTCGACTTGCTCATTGTGAAAGGAAGCTTCCGGAAAATCTGTGATATCATTATTCTGAAATAGTTCTCCTTCTTCAGGTTTTGAATATTTGCAAAATCTATAATCAATTTCAAATCGTTCTGCTAAACCCCGCAGTATATTGGTTGCTTCATGTAAACTGCTGAAGTGCTCAATACACGACTGAAATTTATTGAGTTTGCCAATAGCCAGATACTTATATCCATTACGGGCTTCATATTGATACAATCCAAATTTTGGTTCAAATCGCTTTAAAGCTCTATTATAAGTTGGCCAAAGATGTTTGATTTCAGTACATTCTAATAGGAGTGCCATTAACTCATTGCCACAAACTTCATAGGAAATGGAATAAATATCGCGTAAGAAATGCTGTCTTTGCGGATTGATATTATGACCGCTGAAATGAGAAGCAACACGTTTTTTGATATTGACCGCTTTTCCCACGTAGATTACTTTTTTTACCTCATTATAAAAATAATATACACCTGGTTTTTCGGGTAAATTATTAAAATCTTCCGGGGGAAGGTTAGGAGGTAAGCGCTGATCCTGTGCTGTGTTTTTGATCATTTTTTCAATATGACCTTCATCGTCCCATTCAAGTAATCGTGTAAACAATATAGCAGTAGCTTCTGCGTCGCCTCCGGCACGATGCCTGTTCTCTAAAGGGATGTCGAGCGAATTGCAAAGTTTTCCTAAGCTATAAGAGGGGAAACCCGGTCTGATTTTTCTGGCTGCGCGAACGGTGCATAACTTTCTGGCTGTCCATTTGAATCCGGAGGCCTCAAGCTGGTGACGAACAAACGAATAATCGAAGTTGACATTATGAGCCACAAAGATCCGGTCGTTTAGCAATTCCATTACCTTTTCGGCAATATCATCAAAAATAGGAGCATTGGCTACCATTTCATTGTTGATACCCGTTAAGGCAAAAATAGGAAGCGGTATTTCCTTTTGCGGATTTACGAGTGTTTCAAAGCGTTCCATTACATTTTTGCCGTCGTGAATGACAATGGCAATTTCTGTAATGCAGCTGCCACTGGCGTTACCGCCTGTGGTTTCAATATCGACTATGGTATATTCCTGCTTTTTCATCTTAATTTATATAACGTAAATTCATCTTTTTTTTAGTTTTCAGTCTCAGGTTTCGGTCACAGTCTCAGTGTACCTTTTAATGAGTGTTTATTTGGCTGAAAACTAAAACTTCATTCGGTGTCGGGGTAAATTAATTTCATGTCCTTGCGGATAAGGTTCCCGATGTGTCGGACTAACGTCTTCTTTAATCAGGCGCTGTGTTTTAAATTGATCTTTAGCATCCATATAACGCGGATCGGGAATAAAAGGCATTTTAGCCATTTTGGTTATGGTAATGGTTGGAAAATGATAATCGACTTCGACATTTCCTAACAAAAGATAACAGCCGCCGCCCTGAAAAGGATAATTTGCGAGACTGTCCGGAAAATGTGCAGTGTCAAAATAACTTCCCTCATGATCAATCCAGGTGCCAAAATACATGGTTCCTTTTTTGGTTGGAACCTGTTTTCTTGAAATTAGATAAGCGAGCATACGAACTTGTTTTTTATGGCAGGCTGTTAAATCCCGGGCCATAATATCACCACGATATTTGGTTTGTAAAAGATCAAAAACAGTACAGGATACAGGAAAACTTAAGAGTTCAATTTCATCAAAGGCATCTTCGTATAAAGAACGTTCCAGAGTAGGAAGTTTGTATTCTTTTACCGGTTCCTGCAGCAGCCTCAGATTTCTGTTTTCAGGTTTGAAATTGTTCAGAAGTAAACTTGCAACCACTAAGAGCTGATTTTTGGTTTTTCCCGTAAAACGAAAAGCGTCAATAAAGATTAGAATTTTCATGTTTTCAATCCCAATAGGAATTCTGTTGATAAAATCCTCCAAAGAAAGAAAGGGACCTTTTTTCTCCCGCTCCGATACGATTAAATGGGCTGTTTTGGATTCCAGGCTCTGCAAATGCATAAAGCCAAGATAAATGTCTGTACCGTATAGAGTAGTCTGATATTCGCTTTTATTCACGCAGGGGTTGTGAATGCTTCCTCCTGACATACGCGCTTCGTGTACATAAACTTCGGTTCGGTAAAATCCACCCTGATTGTTGATTACCGCCGTCATAAATTCGACAGGATAATAAACTTTCAGAAACAAACTCTGATAGCTTTCCACGGCATAAGAGGCTGAGTGTGCTTTGCAGAATGAATATCCCGCAAAAGATTCAATTTGACGGTAAATCTCCTGACTTAACATTTCCGGATGTCCTTTTTGAGCACAGCAGGCAAAAAAGTTGTCTTTTACTTTCTGCAAAGCTTCCAGGGATCTTCCTTTTCCGGACATCGCCCGACGCAGGATATCACCGTCTGCAGCGGGAAGGCCTCCATAATGCTGTGCTATTTTGATCACATCTTCCTGATACACCATAATGCCGTAAGTTTCGCCAAGCTGTTCCTTAAAAACGTCATGGAAATATTGAAACTGATTGGGGTTATTATGGCGAAAAATATATTCTTTCATCATTCCGGACTGTGCTACACCGGGGCGAATGATAGAAGAAGCGGCTACCAGAATTTTATAATTGTCGCAATTTAGTCGGCGTAATAAACCGCGCATGGCAGGACTTTCGATATAAAAACAGCCAATAGTACGACCCTGCGCCAGATAAACGTTACATAAAGCCTCGTCTTTAGAAATCGAAGTATTGCGAATATCGACTTTTACACCCCTGTTTTTTTCGATGAGTTTTACACTGTCGTCAATATGACCAATACCACGCTGACTTAAAATGTCGAATTTTTCAAAACCGATCTCTTCAGCAATGTGCATGTCGAAAAGCACGATAGGAAAGCCTTTTGGAGGCATTTCTAATGGGGTGTAATTCGTAATAGGTTCTTCGGAAATCAAAATACCACAGGCATGCATACTGCGTTGATTGGGGTATTTTTCGAGCAACATGCCATATTGCTGAACCAATTTTACAATCGAATTGGTGTCGTGCAGCGCCATTGGATTTTTGGCCAGCATGTCCAGTTCTTCTTTCGGAAGACCAAATACTTTTCCAACTTCTCTAAAAATCGATCGGTATTTGAATTCAACATTAACGCCACAGAAAGCCACATGGTCACGACCGTATTTGTTGAAGATATACTCTAAAATTATGTTGCGTTCTTTCCAGCTCCAGTCAATATCAAAATCAGGAGGAGTTTTGCGGTTGAGGTTTAAAAAGCGTTCAAAATATAAATCCAGTTCAATAGGGCAGATATCGGTGATTCCGAGACAATAGGCAATAATGCTGTTGGCACCGCTTCCACGGCCAATATGCATAAAGCCCTGACTGTTGCTGTATTCAATAATGTCCCAGGTAATTAAGAAATAGCCGCTGAACTCTAATTCATCAATAACTTTCAGTTCTTTTTCGACACGTTTTTTGGCTTCCTGATTTTCGCTTTCATAACGGTTTTTGAATCCTTTCCAGGCCAGATCAGTTAGTTTTTCTAAATCTTCCTGACGGCTTTTGGTGTAGAATCTTTTATTTTTAGGAACTTCAAAATCATATTCAAATTTACAGTAATCAATTATTCTCTGAGTATTGCTTATAATTTCAGGGTATTTTTCATAAAAAGGCAAAAGAGATTCCAAAGGCTGCAGAACTTCAGAAGTTTTGCAGTAATCAGCTTCAGTTAGTTTGGATAAAATAATATTAGTATCAATTGCCCGAAGAATTTTATGGAGATTGTATTCCGTTTTAGTTCTAAAAGTGACAGGCTGTAAAACAACCATCTGATCCATTTTATTTTTGTGTTCCGATGTAAGAAGTCTGGAAACTTCTTCAGGACGAATACCGATAAATTCATTTTTGCGAAGTACTTCCGGAGCATTTTCTAAAG
This sequence comes from Flavobacterium sp. CFS9, assembly GCF_041154745.1. Taxonomy (NCBI): domain Bacteria; kingdom Pseudomonadati; phylum Bacteroidota; class Flavobacteriia; order Flavobacteriales; family Flavobacteriaceae; genus Flavobacterium; species Flavobacterium sp. CFS9. Next base: position 3,116,724 of record NZ_AP031573.1, read on the forward strand.
TATAAATCACGAAAACGGATTTAAATTCAGGAGCAATTGAAGGCAAAAGTTCTCCGCTGAAATTATGGGCTGTTAAGAAGCGATTCATTTCGCCCAAACCTTCTGCATTTTGTGCCAAACCAATATATCGGAATTGATGACGGCATCGAAATTCCATTCCCACTAAAGGTTTAATTCCTTTTTCCTGACAGGCTCTTATAAAATCATAAATTCCGGTAACCGTATTAATATCTGTAAGTGCCATTGCTTTTAGCCCACAAGAGACGGCCTGGCTCACCAATTCTTTAAGCGGAATTGTGCCATAACGTAATGAATGGAAAGAATGACAATTAAGATACATTATTTGGTACGTTTTAAAATTTCGTCTTTAATATTGGGTTTAAATGAAGCCCCTGCACAGCGCATTACAGCATCATAGCCATAACGGTTTTTTATTCGGTCCATAGCAGCATAGAGTGATAACATTTCCTGGGTATCTTCAAAAAGATCAATTTGATACGTTCCCCGCACAAGTCCGCTAAAGCGAATACCAATCAGGCGAAGTCTCATCCGACGTTGGTAAACCTTATCAAATAGTTCTGTCACATTTTTGGTCAGAATATGATCTGCAGAGGTATAGGCAATTTTAGATTGTTTGGTTTCGGTATCAAAGTTGGCGTAACGTATTTTAACCGTAATCGTCGAGGTCAGCCATTGTTCGGCGCGAAGCTGATAGGCCAGTTTTTCGACCATTCCTAAAAGTATTCTTTTAAGTTTTGCAATATCAATTGTGTCCTGAGAGAAAGTAGTCTCGGTAGATATTGATTTTCTTTCCGTATAAGGTTCAACAGGAGTGTGGTCGATTCCGTGTGCTTTCTTCCAAAGTTCCAATCCATTTTTACCAATCATTTGCTGTAGAACTTCGGCAGGCATTTCGGCCAGCGTCTGAATTTTGCGAACGCCAATTCTGGATAGAAGCTGAAAAGTAACGGCTCCTACCATTGGAATTTTCTGAATTGATAAAGGATTTAAAAAGTCCTGTACATTTTGTTCCGGAATTTCGAGATTTCCTACCGGTTTTCCCTCTCCGGTTGCAATTTTAGAAACCGTTTTATTAATCGATAATGAAAAACTAATAGGCAGTCCGGTTTCTTTCATTACAGATTGGGCCAGCTCATTGGTCCATTTATAACTGCCGTGAAATTTATCCATTCCGGTAATGTCGAGATAAAATTCATCGATACTCGCTTTTTCTAAAACAGGTGCTTTTTCCTGAAGAATTTGTGTAACATCATGCGATAATTGCGAATACAATTCCATATCGCCTTTCATGACTTTTGCATCAGGACAGAGTTTTAATGCCATACGAATTGGCATGGCGGAACGTACTCCAAATTTACGGGCTTCATAAGAACAAGAGGCAACAACACCACGATCACCACCTCCAATAATCAGAGGTAATCCCTTTAATTGTGAGTTGGTTAACCTTTCACAGGATACAAAAAAAGTATCCAGATCCATGTGTACAATTGCCCTTGCCATTTTCTTGTTTTTTGGAATAAACAAAATTAGTACAGATAATAACATTTTTCATATATTTGCTGTTCCAAATTATAACAAATTAATTATGTCCTTATTTTCAGACAACATCAGAGCACTAAGGGTTAAGCATAAAATATCGCAGGAGAAATTAGCTGAAAACCTGAGTATTACAAGAGGAAGATACGTGAAATACGAAGACGGAACTTCGGAAGCACCGTATGATATTTTAAAGAAAATCGCCTTGTATTTTCATACCAGTATCGATTTGTTACTGTCGGTCGATATTCGGAAAATAAACATCGAAAATTTGATAAAACTCGAAGGAAATCGGCTTATTCTGCCTATTCAGGTTGATAATTTTGGAGAGAATTATATCGAAATTGTATCCCAAAGAGCAAAAGCCGGTTATCTGAACGGATACGCTGATCCGGAATATATTGAAAGCCTACAGCAGGTTTCGCTTCCGTTTTTAGGTCCAGGTAAACATCGCGGATTTCCGGTCGAAGGTGATTCGATGCCGCCACATGAAGACGGATCGATTATCATTGGACGTTATGTGGAAAGGCTGGGAGAGGTGATGGACGGTAAAACGTATATCCTGATTACTAAAAATGAAGGAATGGTGTACAAGCGTCTGAACAAGAACAAAAAAAATAGTCTGGTTTTAGAATCGGATAATAGTTTTTATCCCAATTATGAGGTGAAAGCTTCTGATATTCTGGAGATTTGGGAATACGAGTGCAACATTGGCCGTTCGGACAAAAAACAGCAATTATCAGAAACTGAAAGTATGAAAGAACTGCTTCTTCAGGTCAAGAGAGAGGTAATGGAGATTAAGAATAATACTTCGAATACATAAGATTTCAGAATAACGATTAGTGATTTTTGATTTCTGATTTTTTGTTGTTAATGTGTATTTTATATTGCTTTAAATATCTGAAATTAAAAATCGTTAATCAACAATCTTATTTAAGTTCTGAACCCGATTTATAATTGATTAACCGTCTGTCAGTCTGAGCGGAGTCGAAGACCTTTTGTGCCAGAAAGCCCTTCGACTTCGCTCAGGGAGACCATGATCAATTGACATTTTTTTTTCGCCACGAATTCACGAATTATTCTTAATCAAAATTCGTGAATTACTTCGTCCGTTTGCTATCGCTTGGGTCGTGGTGGAAAACCTAAACAAAGTCATTCACGAATTTTATTTAAGTTCTGAACCCGATTTATAATTGATTAACCGTCTGTCAGTCTGAGCGGAGTCGAAGACCTTTTGTGCCAGAGAGCCCTTCGACTCCGCTCAGGGAGACTATTGCTAAAATAAAAATCTAAAAAACCTTCACAAAGCCCAATCCATATTGTTTGCCATTATAAAATGGCATTACCATAGAAGTTGATTTGTTTTCAGAAGATGATTTAAAAAGTTTTTTAGTGATATACGGATTCAGCCAATAGGCAATTTTAGTACTCAAAATCCCAATTCCAGCTCCGGCAGCAACATCTGTTAGCCAATGGCGGTTGTTGTAAATTCTGAAAAGCCCTGTTCCGGTGGCTACGGCATAACCCGCAATTCCGTACCAAATTGATTTGTCTTTGTATTCCTGCCATAAAAACTCTGCTCCGGCAAAAGCAGTTGCCGTATGTCCTGAAGGGAAGGAGTTTTTTGAACTGCCATCTGGCCTCTCTTCATGGGTAATCGATTTTAAACCCAAAACAGTCGAAGCCATAATAACATATGAAGTTACAAAAATGACAGAGCGGTCACGTATATTATTTTTTCCCTCCACACCAAAAGCATTCAGGGCATAAACCGAAGCTGCAGGCGCATATTGCGAGAAATCATCAATTGTGATTTTTTTGTCAATATCCTCCGTAACCTCTTTTTTAATCTGCGAATTGAAACTCAGCAACTGGTCACTTTCAAGCCCAATAACTCCGTAGCCAATTAGTACTCCCGGAATGATTAGTTGCTTGTAATTGAATTTTAATTGATGTGAAGTACTGTCAACTTTCGTGATCGAATCATTTTGCTGTGCCTGGGCACCCAAAAAAACAAATAAAAATACCAGAGAAATCGTTTTGTAAAACATCTTTCGTTATTGTTAAAAGTTGCAATATTAACGTATGTATACATGAAGTATTTTTGCTTTAATCGAACCTTAAGCGAATATTAACCTGCTGGCTTTAAAATAAATAATTGAATTAAGATTGACTAAATATTATACCGTTTTAAGTGATCGCCCTGAGCGAAATTGAAGGACTTTATAATAGAAAAGGTCTTCGACTTCGCTCAGACTGACAAATGTAATAAAATTGAATTTGACTGTCCGCTAAACGGAATAATGATACAGATGAAATAGATTTTCATCGAATATAAATAAAAAAATCCGTTTTCATCGGTTTAAATCAGTGTCATCTGCGTGCCATTTTAAAATTAGTACAAGTAACGGATAGTTATTAAATTGGATTTATTTAAACTTTCAAGGAAAACCAAAAAGTACTTCCCAGTCCTAAATTACTTTCAACACCAATTGTTCCGTTTTGAGCTTCGATAAATTCTTTACTGATGGCGAGCCCCAATCCCGTTCCTGATTTCTGACTTCCGGGAATTTGAAAATATTTATCAAAAACTTTGTCTTTATAACGGGCATCAATTCCTTTTCCTGTATCAATAACCTGAAATGTAATCTGATCGTTTTCTTCTTTTAACCGAATGATAATGGTACTTTTTTCAGACGAGTAGGTGATAGCATTCGATAAATAATTAATCAAAACCCAACCTGTTTTTTCACTGTCGGCTTTTACATTTTGCAGCTGTTCATTGGCTTCCACTACGAGTTTTATTTTCTTTTGCTCTGCCTGAATTTTTACCGCTTCGGTAGCATAATTTACAATGGCGTACGGATTGCTTTTTTCGATGTTTAACTGGATATTCCCAGTCTCTAATTGAGATAAATTAAGCAATTCACCTGTGATCTTCAATAAACGCTGACTGTCTTCTTTGATACTTTCGACCAGTTGTTTCTGATCGTCGTTCATTTCTCCCGTTTTATTATTCTGAAGCAATTGAAGGCTCAGTTTTATAGACGCAATCGGTGTTTTTAATTCGTGTGAAACGGTTGCAATAAAATTAGTTTTTGCAAAATCTAGTTCTTTAAATAAGGTAATATTTCGTAGAATGATAACATCTCCAATATTGATTTCCTTTTCTTCGCCTGTTGGAGTTATGGTAATATTGATGGTTTCTTTATCGAAATAACTTTCTTTTCCATGGGCAAAAATCTTCATCGGCTGTTTTTTCTGAGCATCATTTGCCGGTTCTTTCATAATTAAAGAGCGAATCAAATCATTGGAAACTGCCAAAGCAGAAGCAGATTGACCAATAACCTCTTCGAGTTTCATTCCGATAATTTTCAGAGCTTCATCATTTACAAACAAAATGACACCTTCATGGTCTAAACCAATAATAGGATCGTGCATGTTGTTGATTAAAGTTTCCAGACGTTTTTTCTCAAAGAATAATTTGTACAAATTACTATTGTTGTATTCCTGAAGTTTTTGCGCCATGGTATTAAAGGATTTTGCCAGATCACCATATTCATTGTGATTGGTAAAATGTACCCGTTCGGAATAATTTTTATTGGCAATTTCTTTAATACTCTGGGTCAGTTCCTTAATTGGATTGGCGATATTATTGGGCAGATTAACCAGTAAATTAAAGGCGATCAGAAAGCAGAGCGTGCCTACAATGGCAATCCATAAATTGGCATTTTCGGCGGTATGTTTGGCAATATCGCTTTTTTGTTTGATGGCATCCAGATTGAGTTTCATAATCGAAAAAATATCCTGCCTGATTTGTGCTTTCACCGTTTCGTTAGAACCGTTTTTTTCTAAAAGGGCAAAATCACTTTCGAGTTTGGCAGTGGCTTCTTTTTCTCCGGGTTCTGTAACATTGCGGGTTTGTTTCTCAAGATATTCCTTAAAAATATGAATTGTACTGTCACTATTCACTTTGATTTCATCCAGAGACAAAATCATATTTCTGGAATATTCCAGCGTATTGTAATTTGCTTTCAGAATATTCTCGGTATCTGCTTTTATCAAAAACACAGCGTATCCGCTCACTAATGAGAGTATAATAATCATTAAGAATAACAATCCGACTCCCAGATTCAATTTGGTTTTAATTCTCATATTTTATTTTTTCTAGTAAAAAGTTGGTTGTGAAATGTAAAATGTATTTCACAAAACATCTCATATCTCACATTTTACATAAAACATTTCAGGATAATATAACAAGATCCACATTTGATAAAGACAGACTATTTAACAAGCGTCTGAAAATGGTTGTAGACAAAATTACTTTAAATAAATTTAAATGTGGTTTTCCAATACAAACCGTTGTGATTTGTTTTTCTTCAACAGTCATTAAGATAGCATCTGCGATATTTTTGTTCTCTACTTTAATCACTTCGGCACCCAGCTGTACGGCCAGTTTAAAATTATTAATTAGATAACGCTGTTTGTCTAAAGCAATTTTGGTGCTGCTTTCTTTGGGCGTTTCTACATACAAAACATACCAGGAACCGTTATAATAACTGGCCAGACGTGCTGCTTTTCGGATTACAATTTTGGCTGTTTTATCGTTGCTGCTAATACAGGCCAGTAATTTTTCGTGTCGTAAAGCATGCAGTTGAGGTACTTCATTTTCTACTTTTCGAACAACCTGACTGGCTACTTCTTTCAAAGCCAATTCACGCAATTGTAAAATTTGTTCTGATTTGAAAAAATTAGACAAAGCGGTCTGAATTTTATCTGCCGTATAAATTTTACCTTCTTTCAAACGCGCAATCAAATCTTCAGAGGTTAAATCGATGTTTACGACTTCATCGGCCAATCGCAAAACATTGTCCGGAATGCGTTCCTGAACATCAATATTGGTGATGCGTTTAACGTCTTCATTTAAACTTTCAATATGTTGAATATTTACTGCCGATATCACATTGATTCCGGCTTCCAGAATTTCCAAAACATCCTGCCAGCGTTTTTCATTTTTACTTCCTTCAACGTTGGTATGTGCAAGTTCATCGACAATTACAACTTCGGGTCTAAGATTGATAATCGCCTGTACATCGAGTTCTTCCAGCTCCTTCCCTTTATAGAAAATGGTTCGCCGTGGAATCACAGGCAAACCAGACAAAAGCTCATGCGTTTCTTTTCGCATGTGCGTTTCGATGTAACCAATTTTTACATCAATTCCGTTTCTTAATAACGAATGTGCTTCCTGCAGCATCCGATAGGTTTTACCCACACCGGCACTCATTCCAATGTAGATTTTGAATTTTCCCTTTCGTGATTTCTGGATTAAATCGAGAAAGTGCTGTGCATTATTTTCTTTTTCCATGTTTTTTGCTTTAAGCTTTAAGGAATAAGCTTTAGGCAGCAGCACAAGAGCTTACTGCCTAAAGCCTAAAGCTAAAATGAAATCGCCAGCGAAGTGGTTACAAATGTATTGGTATCCGTTGGAAGATTATTCTTTGTAAATATTTCATCTTTACTGGAAAGATTTCTTGCTTCTATTCTAAACATTACATTGTCAGTTACTAAGTAATCAAAGTTAGCTGAAAATCCGTAAGTTTTAAAGCCATTTGGAGTTTCTGTGGCAATAATTACTCCTTTTTCATCGCTATAATATTCGCCTCGGGCTGCAAGCTGGATTTTATCAGTAGGTTTGTATTGTACGATCAAAATTGGAGAAAACCAGGTGTCGTATTTGTTACTGTTTTTAGCCGACTGTTGTGACCCAATATCAAAACCAGCTGTAATATTGGTTTTATCCGTTACTTTAAATTGTCCGTAGAAATTATTAAAGTAACGCCATTTTTTGTCGATATCCGGTTGCTCATTTCCAACATAAGTGCTCCAGTTTAAAACCACTTTGTCTGTTGGTTTGTAGGTAACCTGAGTTCCAAATGCAGGAGTTTGATTGCCTTCAACTTTTTGGATACGCTGCCAGCCATTCAAATACATACCGGCTAAGTACCATTCTCCGGATTCAGAAGTGTAACCAATTTTAACTCCTGTTTCATAATAAGGAGAGTTTTCAGCCAAAATTCCTCTGGTTAGATTTTGACAATCTTTTCCAATAGCACTTTCAAAACCAAGATGCGAAGGCATAATTCCCGCATCGACCCATAAATTATGAGAAGAAGAAATCTTCACTCCCACATTGGCTTCATATACATTTTTTAGTAAACCCTGTTCGGCTGCCAGGTTGTATTCGGCATAAGTTCCGGCCATCAGCGCAAAATTTCCGCGAACATTCCCTTTGCTGTAGTTTACTTTTGCCAATCCTAAATTGATGTTCATTTCATTACTTTTATTGTAATTGTAAATAAAACCCGGACGAGTATGATTATCCGGTTTTGCGAAATCATAGCTGTAATAAACGTCTACATACCCTGAAAATGTAAAGGGACTTTTAGATTCTTCCTGAGCATGTAAATTGCTAAAACCAAAAGCGATTAGAGCAGTAAGTATTGTTTTTTTCATTTTGTTTCTATTGTGAGGAAACAGTGTCCTCAGGTATTAATTTATTTAGTAGATTTTTTAGGAGCTAATCCCGCTATCCACTGCAATCTTTTGTGTCCTCCGCGGCGGACACAAAAGGATTTCCGTTTCTATCGGGGCTAGGGTATTTGGGGCAAAAAGGGGGGGTATTATAATCGATTTTATATCCTAATAAGTTTCTAAAACCTGTTAGGTATTTTTTAAAATTATTTTCTATTCTGATTTTACGTTCTGTTTGTCATTTCGACGTAAGGAGACTCGAGCGATAGCGAACAGGCGAAGCAAATCTTCGCAAGAAGTTCCGTAATGAATATCAATCTTTGTCAAATCTGACAGGTTTTTGAAACCTGTCAGATTTAAAAATGTATTATTTCAATTGATCAAGGGCAATGTTCAGTTCCAGAACATTAACCGTTGCCGGTCCTACAACAGCGGTATTGATTTTAGATTCTACCAAAGCTTTCACGTTAGCCTCGTCTAGTTTTCTTTCTTTGGCAATACGTTTTACCTGAATTAAAGCACCTTGGGGAGAGATATTCGGGTCTAAACCGCTTCCTGAAGCTGTTACCATATCGGCAGGGATCTCAGATTTTTTCAGGTAAGGATGAACGATTAGGAAAGTATCTACTCTTTTTTGAACCAAAGCCAGATATTCGGCATTGCTTGGTCCTTTATTGCTTCCCGCACTTCCCGCAGCATTATAATCTACAGCCGAAGGTCTTCCCCAGAAATAATTGGATTTATCGAATTTCTGACCAATTTTTTGGTATCCTACAACTTTTCCGTTAACCGAAATGGTTTCTCCTTTTCCTTGATTTGGAGCAAACTGTGCAATTCCGTAGATGGCCAGAGGATAAATAACGGCAAACAGAATTACGGTAATCAGTGTAAGTTTTAATAGTGAAAGTATATTTTTCATTTTTTTTATTTTTTGAGTTTCTGAGACGCTAAGTCTCTAAGATGCTAAGGGAAAACTCAGAATCTTAGCAGCTTAGTTCCTTAGTAACTTCATGTTTACATAAATAGAGCAACAACTATATCAATTAACTTAATTCCGATAAAAGGCACAAGCAGTCCGCCTAAACCATAGATCAATAAGTTTCTTTTTAAGATCGCACTTGCTCCGATTGGTTTATAATCAACACCTCTTAAGGCTAATGGAATCAATATAGGAATAATCACCGCGTTAAAAATTACAGCCGATAAAATGGCACTTTCCGGACTGTGCAGACGCATGATATTTAAACCTTCCAAAGCCGGGATTGCCGTGATGAAAAGGGCAGGGACAATAGCAAAATATTTCGCTACGTCATTGGCAATAGAGAAAGTGGTTAAAGTTCCTCGGGTCATTAATAACTGCTTACCAATTTCGATAATCTCGATTAATTTTGTTGGATCGTTATCAAGATCCACCATGTTTCCGGCTTCTTTAGCGGCCTGGGTTCCACTGTTCATGGCAACACCTACGTTAGCTTGTGCAAGAGCAGGAGCATCATTAGTTCCGTCACCCATCATGGCTACCAGTTTACCCAGATTTTGCTCGTTTTTAATGTAGTTCATTTTGTCCTCAGGTTTTGCTTCGGCGATGAAATCATCAACACCGGCAGCCTCGGCAATAAACTTCGCAGTAAGCGGATTATCTCCGGTTACCATCACCGTTTTAACTCCCATTTTTCTCAAACGGTCAAAACGTTCTTTCATTCCCGTTTTAATAATATCCTGTAATTCGATTACACCTTGTACCTCATTGTTCTTAATTACAACTAATGGCGTTCCTCCTTTAGAAGAAATATCAATAACCTTTTGAGCAATATCTTCCGGGAAAGAGTTTCCAGCCTGAAGTGCTATGTTTTTTGCAGCATCCTGAGCTCCTTTTCTAATATTGGTTCCGTCTTTTAAAACAACTCCGGAAGTTCGGGTTTCTGCGGTAAATTTGATTAAAGTAGCACCTTCAATAGATAATTTACTGGCAATATCTGCTCCTGCCAATTCTACGATACTTTTCCCTTCCGGAGTGTCATCTGCCAATGAACTTAGCACGGCCGATTTTATAAAGTCTTCCTGAGTAACTCCTTTTGCAGGATAAAAATTAGTTGCTTTTCTGTTTCCAATGGTGATGGTTCCGGTTTTATCTAAAAGTAAAACGTCAATATCTCCGGCAGTTTCAACTGCTTTTCCTGATTTTGTAATAACGTTAGCACGCAACGCTCTGTCCATACCCGCGATACCAATAGCTGAAAGCAGACCTCCAATTGTCGTTGGAATTAAACATACAAATAAAGAGATGAAAGCTGCAATCGTGATGGGTGCATTTGCATAGTCGGCAAACGGTTTTAGCGTAACGCACACAATCACGAAGATTAAAGTAAATGCAGCTAATAAAATGGTTAATGCAATTTCGTTTGGTGTTTTCTGACGGCTTGCACCTTCAACCAAAGCAATCATTTTGTCCAGGAAGCTTTCACCCGGTTCAGACGTTACAATTACTTTGATTTTGTCTGATAATACTTTTGTTCCGCCGGTTACAGAGGATTTATCACCTCCGGCTTCTCTAATTACAGGGGCACTTTCTCCGGTAATGGCACTTTCGTCAATGGTAGCCAATCCTTCGATAATTTCACCGTCAGTGGCAATTAAATCGCCTGATTCACAAATGAAGACGTCTCCTTTTTTCAATTCAGAAGAACTGATATTTTTGATTTCTCCGTTAGGTAAAATTTGTCTGGCCGGAGTTTCCTCACGTGTTTTTCTTAAACTGTCGGCTTGTGCTTTTCCTCTGGCTTCGGCAATTGCCTCAGCAAAATTAGCAAACAAAAGTGTAGCCAGTAAAATTAAAAATACAATTAAGTTGTAAATGAAACTACCCTGATCTGCAGCTCCCATTAAAATGGAAACACAAACAGCAAACATAATGGCGGTTCCTATTTCCACGGTAAACATTACCGGATTTTTGATCATCAATTTTGGATTAAGCTTTACAAAAGACTGCACTAAGGCTTCTTTTACCTGCTTACTTTCAAACAATGAAGTGGATTTATTATGAGTCATTTTTCTTTGTGTAAAATGTTATTTGTGAAATGTTATCTGTGAGATGTTATTTGTGAGATGTAAGATGATAATTGTGAATACGATTTCATTTCACACCTCACATTTTACATTTTTCACATTGTAAAGTATTCTGCCAATGGACCTAAAGCCAATGCCGGGAAGAAAGATAATGCGGCGATAATTGCGATTACGGCAAAAACCATTATTCCAAAAATTGTAGTATCCGTTTTTAAAGTTCCTGCACTTTCAGGGATGTATTTTTTACCTGCCAGTAAACCTGCGATAGATAATGGGCCAACGATTGGAATAAAACGGCTTAACAATAAAACAATACCTGTAGTGATATTCCAAAACGGATTATTATCTCCTAAACCTTCAAAACCAGAACCGTTGTTGGCTGCACTTGAAGTATACTCGTATAACATTTCCGAGAATCCGTGATTTCCGGGGTTGTTAAGCCATCCTGTTGCATTTCCGCTGAACCACCATCCCATTGCCGTATCATTTGCCGCAAAATAAGAAGCTAAAGCTGTTCCGGATAAGATCAATAATGGGTGAAGAATAGCAATAAAAGCAGCAATCTTAACTTCACGGGCTTCGATTTTCTTCCCTAAAAATTCAGGTGTTCGTCCTACCATTAATCCCGAAATAAATACAGCAAGAATAATGAAGATATAGAAGTTCAGAATACCAACACCGCAACCTCCATAGAATGCATTTACCATCATGGCAAGCAATTCCATAGCTCCTGAAACCGGCATTGAACTATCGTGCATACTATTTACAGAACCTGTAGAAATTACCGTTGTAGCAATGCTCCAGAAACCTGAAATAGCTGGCCCAAGACGAGCTTCTTTTCCTTCCATAGCTCCGGTTGCCTGTGAGATTCCCATTTTTTGGATGGCAGGATTCCCATTCATTTCGCTGATAACTGTTGGGATAACCAGTAACAGGAATCCAACTGTCATTACGCCAAAAATCACATAAGATAATTTTCTTTTTTTCAGATAGTAACCCAGAGCGAAAATCATAGCAAAAGGAACAATCAATTGCGCCCATAATTCAACCGCATTACTAAAATAAGTTGGGTTTTCTAATGGATGTGCCGAATTGGCTCCAAAAAAACCACCACCATTTGTACCGATATGTTTGATAGCAATAAAGGCAGCAGCAGGTCCACGGGAAACTTCTACATGATCACCTTGTAAAGTTGTAATAGCGTCCTTTCCTTCAAAAGTCATAGGAGTTCCGTTAAATAATAGAGCAACGGCTACAATAGCAGAAAGTGGTAATAAAATACGTGTACAGCTTTTAACAAAATAATTGTAAAAGTTACCCAGTTTTTCGGTTGTTCTCTCCTTCATTGCAGTGAAAACCATTGCAGCAGCAGCCAATCCCACACCGGCAGAAACAAACTGAAGGAACATCAGTACCATTTGAGACAGATAAGAAACACCGCTTTCTCCGGAATAATGCTGTAAATTACAATTGACAACAAATGAAATGGCAGTATTAAAAGCCAGATCCGGACTCATCGAGGGGTTGTTATCAGGATTTAAAAACAATGATCCCTGGAACAATAAAACAAAAAAGCAAAGAAAGAACCAAATCATGTTAATACCTAAAAGAGCTTTTAAGTGTTGCTTCCAGTTCATTTCTTCAGTGGAATTGATACCACTGATTTTAAAGATAATTTTTTCAATTGGATTGAAAATCGGGTCAAAAAGTGTTTTGTCACCCAAATAAACTTTAGCAATATATTTTCCTATTGGAATGGCTAAAACTATTGTGATGATAAAAATACCAATGACACCTAATAATTCTGTATTCATATTTTGTTTGTTAGAAATTAAATTAAAGTTTAAGCTTTTACAGATACATGATTAGTATGATAAAGGCTAATGTCCAAGCCATGTAAACGGATACCAGAAATATTTTTTTGGATTGTGACTTTTTCATGTTTTTAAAATTTAGTGAAATGTTAGAGGTAATTTGTAAAAGGAGATCGACGTATAACATCTTACATCTCACTTATAACTTGTAACATCATTAAAACTTTTCAGGTTTGATTAATACGTAAACCAAATAGCCAAAAACGGCGATCGAAATAATAAATAGTGCTGTCATGATTTAAATTTTTTCAAAAAATTCAACTGATTTAAAACAGATGCCAAAGAGCAGGGCACCCAGTGCAAGTAAAAGAAAGGTGATTAACATAGATTATTGGATTATTAGATTGTTGGATTATTAGATTTGTTATTTGTGAAATGTTAGTTGCGAGTATGATTTCATTTTATATTTCACCTTCTACATTTTACATCTCACCTTTTACAATTTACATTTTACTGAAATCAGACTCCTGAAGTATTAATTTGTCTGATATATTCTGCTTTAAGCGTTTGCGGAAAAAGATGTGAGATATTGCAGTGACGCATTTCCATAAAAGAAGAAACAGAGAAAACATACACATTTGAAATGGCGTTTTTAGTTTCTATACTTCCGGTGATGAATAGGCGTTCAGCAAGAGCCAGACATTTTTTTGCCCGAACAATATTGCCGGATATGATTGATTTTTTAGTGATTTCAGCAAAGCGTTCTGCTTGTTTGTAGATTGAAGTGACTTGATTTTTCATCAGAATGAATTTTTGTGTTCTTCCCTCTTATGCCAAAAGTCAGACCTAAATTGTAAAATAAGAGGTAAGGCGTTGCTGATAAACGAATTGCAGGTTTGTGCCAAAAAACGGGCATAAAAAAAGCCTATCAAAATGATAAGCTTTTATTGAAATGATAAGGTAGTTTTAAGTTGCTTGTGAATTGTGAGATGTAAAATGTAGAAGGTAAAATGTAAAAAGTAAAAAGTCAGAATTTCACATTTCACATCTGACATCTCACAAATTACATTTCACAAATTACAAATTAATGGATCCCATACTCGTCTAATTTTCGGTACAAAGTTGCAATGCCAATTTCGAGTAAACGGGCAGTTTCTGCCTTATTGCCTTTCGTATAATTTAAAACCTTCTGAATGTGCAGTTTTTCAATACTCTGCATCGAAAAGGCCGACATTTGTTTAGCATTTTTCTCTGTTTCCTGCTGCATTTCGTAAGGTAAAACATCTGAAGTAAGGGTGTCGTCACTGCTTAGAATAACCGACCTTTCGATAATGTTTTTAAGTTCACGAATATTTCCCGGCCAGGAATAATGTTCTAATTTTTGGATAAAATCATCACTTATTTGTAGTGTCTTTTTATTTGTTTTCTCAGAGAATTGTTTAACAAAAGTATGTGTTAAAAGCGCGATGTCTTTTACCCTTTCGCGCAAAGGTGGAAGTGTAATCTCAAAAATATTCAGACGGAAATACAAATCTGAACGAAAACGGTGTTCTTCGCTTTCTACTTTTAAATCTCTGTTTGTTGCGGCAATCAGTCTGAAATTTGATTTTTTTGGTGTGGTCTCTCCAAGCGGAATGTACTCGCTGGTTTCTAAAACACGCAATAATTTGGCTTGTAGTTCAATAGGCATTTCCCCAATCTCATCCAGAAATAAAGTGCCGCCATTGGCCTCCTCAATAAAACCTTTTTTATCTTTTAAAGCTCCGGTAAAAGCACCTTGTTTATGTCCGAAGAGTTCACTTTCCAAAATTTCTTTACCGAAAGTACTGCAGTTTAGAGCCACAAAAGATTTGCCTGCACGATTACTGTTTTCGTGGATTGCCTGTGCAAAAACCTCTTTCCCGGTACCGGTTTCTCCCGTTAGCAAAACAGTCGAGTCCGTTTTGGCTACTTTTTGGGCTAAATCGATAACCTGCTCAATGCCCTTTGATTTTCCTATGATGGTACTGAAAGAATATTTATCTCCAATACGTTTTTCAAGCTGTTTTACCTTTTTTTGCAAATGGACTTTTTCGACAGCTTTATAGAGTAGTGGAATAATTTTATCATTATCGTCACCCTTTACAATATAATCGAAAGCACCATTTTTCATGGCCTGAACACCATCCGGAATATTCCCGAAAGCGGTAAGTAAAATCACTTCGATTAAAGGAAAGCTGTTTTTTATATTTTGCAAAAAGTCAACGCCATTTCCGTCAGGTAATTTTACATCACATAAAACGACATCAATATCGGTTTGTTCAAGTTTTTTGAAACCCGATTTTAAATCTTTGGCTTCAATCACTTCAAATCCTTCCGATTTGATAATGCGGGCCAGAAGACTTCTTAGTTTTTCTTCGTCGTCTATAATTAAAATTTTATGTGTCATTTGGGGATATTGTTAAGGAGGGAAGTTAATTTCGAGATACAAATTTACTCTTTAAATCTTTTGACTTATGGATTACGAAATAAATTTCAGGAAAAAAAACTGAGGTATAAGTTCGGGTTTAAAAAAAAGAAAGCCTCCTGTTTTTTCCTGAATTTGTTCCAGCGGAGCAAAATGTTTATAGCAAATGTAGTTGCCCGACAGATTCTTAAAAATTGTATTTACCAGTGTTCTGTTCTTGCAAAAGAAATATTATAAATCTATTAACAACAGAAATCAAAAGGTATCCATGTAAATGAAGTAGTTTTGTATTCTAGCATTTTTTTATATGAAAAACCCAATTTCAGTCTCATTATTAGAGCTCGCTATCATCACTCAGGATAGCAATGCCAAAGAAACATTTCAAAAAACAAAAGAAATAGCACAATTAGCAGATAATTTAGGATACAAGCGATTCTGGCTTGCAGAACATCACAATATGGCTCATGTCGCCAGTTCGGCTACAGTGGTGTTAATTGGTTACATTGCCAGTCAGACTCAAAATATTCGGGTAGGTTCCGGCGGAATCATGCTGCCCAATCACTCTCCTTTAATAGTAGCGGAGCAATTCGGAACCTTAGAAATACTTTATCCGGGCAGAATTGATTTAGGTTTAGGAAGAGCACCCGGTACAGATCAGCCAACAGCCGAAGCCATTCGAAAAGATTTCTTTGAGCAGGCACAGCGGTTTCCGCAAAACGTAAGCAAACTTCAGGATTACTTTTCGATAGAAAATGCAACAGCAAAAGTGCGGGCATTTCCGGCCGAAGGAACAAATGTTCCTATCTGGATTTTAGGTTCAAGTATGGATAGTGCTGCCCTTGCTGCTGCTTACGGATTGCCTTATGCGTTTGCAGGACATTTTGCTCCAAGACAAATGATGCAGGCGTTTGAATTCTATCGTGAAAATTTCCAGCCATCAGATACATTGGATAAACCCAAAACGATGGCATGCGTCAATATCGTTGCTGCAGATACCAATGAAGAAGCCGAAAGATTGTCTACAAGTTTGTATCAAATGTTTTTAAACTTAATTCGAAACGATCGCAAAGGACTGCAACCACCTGTAGATTCTCTTGATGCTATTATGAGTGAAGAAGAACGCTTTCATGTCAACCAAATGACGGCCTGTACTTTTACAGGGGATAAAATACAGTTGGAGACAGACCTTAAAAAGTTTATCAATTATGCACAGATCGACGAGTTAATGATCACCAGTCCGATATTCGATCGTCAGGCTAAACTTAAAAGTATTCAAATAACAAAAGAAGTTATCGATAGCCTAAATTAAGTGGCTACATATTATAGATACAACCCGACAGTTTTTCAGAACCTGTCGGGTTTGCTTTTACCTATTCTATGATATAAGAGTAGTTTTTGTCTAATAGAGACAAATGCTCGGCTGAGGTGAATGCCCGGCTGAGGTGAATGTCCGGCTGAGCGAAGTCGAAGCCTTCAGGTTTGTAATTTAAGTATTGGGGAGCTTTATCCCGCTATCCGTTTGTATCTTTTGTGTCGAACCCCGCCACAAAAGGATGCCCACTTCTATCGGGGCTAGGAGGTGAGGTTATGATAAAGAGTCAAACCCGACAGTTTTTCAGAACCTGTCGGGTTTACTATTTACAACAACAAAAAAAAGATTGTTTGTAAAAAACGCCAAACCAGCCATTTAAGAAAAACTTTAAAAATAAGTGTAGAAAAAGCTTGTAAAAGCGGATAAAGTGGCTACTTTTGCACCCGCAACAGCGATAAACGTTCACAGAAATACTGATAAGTAAAACGAATCAAAACGAAAATTTATTTTCAAAAAAGATTCCAAAAAGCTTGTGAGTAAAGAAAGAAAGTTTTAAGTTTGCACCCCGCAAAACATGGGAAGTTCATTGAAAAATTGGTAAGGAGAGAGGTTGAAAAGGAAAAGAAATTTTCTAAAAAAAACTTCAAAAATCTTTTGCCAGTTTGAAATAAGTTTTCTACTTTTGCACCCGCTTTGAGAAACAAGCGATGATAAGAAAAAAGAATACGTTCGTAGACATATTGAATTGACAGCCGTCCCGATTAATCGGGACAAAAGAATAAGAGTAATAGAGTCGTAAGATTCGAAAAGAACCGATAGATATTCGTCGCGATATAATATAAAAAATATACGATGAAGAGTTTGATCCTGGCTCAGGATGAACGCTAGCGGCAGGCTTAACACATGCAAGTCGAGGGGTATATGTCTTCGGATATAGAGACCGGCGCACGGGTGCGTAACGCGTATGCAATCTACCTTTTACAGAGGGATAGCCCAGAGAAATTTGGATTAATACCTCATAGTATAACACAATCGCATGATTGAGTTATTAAAGTCACAACGGTAAAAGATGAGCATGCGTCCCATTAGCTAGTTGGTAAGGTAACGGCTTACCAAGGCTACGATGGGTAGGGGTCCTGAGAGGGAGATCCCCCACACTGGTACTGAGACACGGACCAGACTCCTACGGGAGGCAGCAGTGAGGAATATTGGACAATGGGCGCAAGCCTGATCCAGCCATGCCGCGTGCAGGATGACGGTCCTATGGATTGTAAACTGCTTTTGTACGAGAAGAAACACCTCTACGTGTAGAGGCTTGACGGTATCGTAAGAATAAGGATCGGCTAACTCCGTGCCAGCAGCCGCGGTAATACGGAGGATCCAAGCGTTATCCGGAATCATTGGGTTTAAAGGGTCCGTAGGCGGTTTAGTAAGTCAGTGGTGAAAGCCCATCGCTCAACGGTGGAACGGCCATTGATACTGCTGAACTTGAATTATTAGGAAGTAACTAGAATATGTAGTGTAGCGGTGAAATGCTTAGAGATTACATGGAATACCAATTGCGAAGGCAGGTTACTACTAATGGATTGACGCTGATGGACGAAAGCGTGGGTAGCGAACAGGATTAGATACCCTGGTAGTCCACGCCGTAAACGATGGATACTAGCTGTTGGGAGCAATTTCAGTGGCTAAGCGAAAGTGATAAGTATCCCACCTGGGGAGTACGTTCGCAAGAATGAAACTCAAAGGAATTGACGGGGGCCCGCACAAGCGGTGGAGCATGTGGTTTAATTCGATGATACGCGAGGAACCTTACCAAGGCTTAAATGTAGTTTGACCGATTTGGAAACAGATCTTTCGCAAGACAAATTACAAGGTGCTGCATGGTTGTCGTCAGCTCGTGCCGTGAGGTGTCAGGTTAAGTCCTATAACGAGCGCAACCCCTGTTGTTAGTTGCCAGCGAGTAGTGTCGGGAACTCTAACAAGACTGCCAGTGCAAACTGTGAGGAAGGTGGGGATGACGTCAAATCATCACGGCCCTTACGCCTTGGGCTACACACGTGCTACAATGGCCGGTACAGAGAGCAGCCACTGTGTGAGCAGGAGCGAATCTATAAAGCCGGTCATAGTTCGGATCGGAGTCTGCAACTCGACTCCGTGAAGCTGGAATCGCTAGTAATCGGATATCAGCCATGATCCGGTGAATACGTTCCCGGGCCTTGTACACACCGCCCGTCAAGCCATGGAAGCTGGGGGTGCCTGAAGTCGGTGACCGCAAGGAGCTGCCTAGGGTAAAACTGGTAACTAGGGCTAAGTCGTAACAAGGTAGCCGTACCGGAAGGTGCGGCTGGAACACCTCCTTTCTAGAGCCTTAGTGTTAGTTTTCGGACACGCTAAGGAAAAAAGATGATTATTTATAGGATTCTGAATTGAAGATTGTATTACTCTTGCTGTTAATTTAAAAAATGAAAAAAGAATTAAGTAAAAACAGAGTCTCGTAGCTCAGCTGGTTAGAGTACTACACTGATAATGTAGGGGTCGGCAGTTCGAGTCTGCCCGGGACTACTTTTTTAAAGAGTTATAAGTTATGAATTATAAGTTATAAGTTTAAAAAGGCTGAAAAACTTGATTTAAAAGGAAATTTTAGAGGTTGAGTAACCGTTTTAAGTAGTGTTAACTGAAAACTGTTAACTGACAACTAAAAAATGGGGGATTAGCTCAGCTGGCTAGAGCGCCTGCCTTGCACGCAGGAGGTCAACGGTTCGACTCCGTTATTCTCCACAAGGCCTAAAGCTTTAAGCTATAGGCAAAGGCTAAGAAAGCTTAAAGTGTATTGCTTAAAGCCTAAAGCGAAACAAAGTTCATTGACATATTGAGATAAGAAAATAATAAGAAAGTAGAAAGCGTTTTTTATTAGCAATAATAAGAAACAAAAAAAACGGTCTTGTTTTAAATAACAAGATTGGTACAATAAGCAAAATAAGGGCGTATGGGGGATGCCTAGGCTCTCAGAGGCGAAGAAGGACGTGATAAGCTGCGAAAAGCTACGGGGACGAGCACACATCGATTGATCCGTAGATATCCGAATGGGGCAACCCACTATGTTGAAGACATAGTACACCGATAGGTGGGCAAACCCGCTGAACTGAAACATCTAAGTAGGCGGAGGAGAAGAAAACAAAAGTGATTCCGTAAGTAGTGGCGAGCGAACGCGGATTAGCCCAAACCAATGATGTTACGGCATTGTTGGGGTTGTAGGACCACGACATTTCATGTACAAGGAACCGGAATTGACTGGAAAGTCGAGCCATAGAGAGTGATAGCCTCGTATGGGTAACAAGTATAATGGATAGTGGTATCCTGAGTAGGGCGGGGCACGTGAAACCCTGTCTGAATTTGGCGGGACCATCCGCTAAGGCTAAATACTCCTGAGAGACCGATAGTGAACCAGTACCGTGAGGGAAAGGTGAAAAGAACCGTGAATAACGGAGTGAAATAGATCCTGAAACCATACGCTTACAAGCGGTCGGAGCCCTTTAGTGGGGTGACGGCGTGCCTTTTGCATAATGAGCCTACGAGTTAACGTTGCTGGCAAGGTTAAGTGATTAAGTCACGGATCCGTAGCGAAAGCGAGTCTGAATAGGGCGCTTTAGTCAGTAGTGTTAGACGCGAAACCGTGTGATCTACCCATGGGCAGGATGAAGCGCTGGTAACACAGTGTGGAGGTCCGAACCGGTTGACGTTGAAAAGTCTTCGGATGACCTGTGGGTAGGGGTGAAAGGCCAATCAAACTCGGAAATAGCTCGTACTCCCCGAAATGCATTTAGGTGCAGCGCTGATAATAGTTATATAGAGGTAGAGCTACTGATTGGATGCGGGGGCTTCACCGCCTACCAATTCCTGACAAACTCCGAATGCTATATAATGTTTTACAGCAGTGAGGGCTTGGGTGCTAAGGTCCAAGTCCGAGAGGGAAAGAACCCAGACCATCAGCTAAGGTCCCCAAATATATGCTAAGTTGAAAGAACGAGGTTTGTCTGCCCAGACAGCTAGGATGTTGGCTTGGAAGCAGCCATTCATTTAAAGAGTGCGTAACAGCTCACTAGTCGAGCGGACGAGCATGGATAATAATCGGGCATAAGCATATTACCGAAGCTATGGATTTTGCAGCAATGCAAAGTGGTAGGGGAGCATTCCAGCAGGGTTGAAGGTGTATCGTAAGGTATGCTGGACTGGCTGGAAAAGAAAATGTAGGCATAAGTAACGATAATGCGGGCGAGAAACCCGCACACCGAAAAACTAAGGTTTCCACAGCTATGCTAATCAGCTGTGGGTTAGTCTGGTCCTAAGGCGAACCCGAAAGGGACAGTCGATGGCCAACGGGTTAATATTCCCGTACTACTAATTACTGTGATGGGGTGACGGAGTGATGAAAGCGCCGCGAACTGACGGAATAGTTCGTTGAAGTACCTAGCTATATTCTCTATAGGCAAATCCGTAGAGAATGGTGAAATACGATAGTACTCGGAGTCTTCGGACAAAGAGATAGTGCGCCTAAGGGCTTCCAAGAAAAACCTCTAAACTTCAGGTAATTAGTACCAGTACCGTAAACCGACACAGGTAGTTGAGGAGAGAATCCTAAGGTGCTCGAGAGATTCATGGCTAAGGAATTAGGCAAAATAGACCTGTAACTTCGGGAGAAAGGTCGCCCCGAGCAATCGGGGCCGCAGTGAAGAGGTCCAGGCGACTGTTTATCAAAAACACAGGGCTCTGCAAAATCGTAAGATGACGTATAGGGCCTGACACCTGCCCGGTGCTGGAAGGTTAAGAGGAGATGTTATCTTCGGAGAAGCATTGAATTGAAGCCCCAGTAAACGGCGGCCGTAACTATAACGGTCCTAAGGTAGCGAAATTCCTTGTCGGGTAAGTTCCGACCTGCACGAATGGTGTAACGATCTGGACACTGTCTCAGCCATGAGCTCGGTGAAATTGTAGTAACGGTGAAGATGCCGTTTACCCGCAGTGGGACGAAAAGACCCTGTGCACCTTTACTATAGCTTAGTATTGACCTTGGATAAATGATGTGTAGGATAGGTTGGAGACTGTGAAGTGGCGTCGCCAGGCGTTGTGGAGTCATTGTTGAAATACAACCCTTTGTTTATCTGAGGCCTAACCCCGTGTTGCGGGGGACAGTGCTTGGTGGGTAGTTTGACTGGGGTGGTCGCCTCCAAAAGAGTAACGGAGGCTTCTAAAGGTTCCCTCAGTACGCTTGGTAACCGTGCGTAGAGTGCAATGGCATAAGGGAGCTTGACTGAGAGACATACAGGTCGATCAGGTACGAAAGTAGAGCATAGTGATCCGGTGGTTCCGCATGGAAGGGCCATCGCTCAAAGGATAAAAGGTACGCCGGGGATAACAGGCTGATCTCCCCCAAGAGCTCATATCGACGGGGGGGTTTGGCACCTCGATGTCGGCTCGTCACATCCTGGGGCTGGAGAAGGTCCCAAGGGTTGGGCTGTTCGCCCATTAAAGTGGCACGCGAGCTGGGTTCAGAACGTCGTGAGACAGTTCGGTCTCTATCTACTGTGGGCGTTAGAAATTTGAGTGGATCTGATTCTAGTACGAGAGGACCGAATTGGACAAACCTCTAGTGTATCTGTTGTCCCGCCAGGGGCACCGCAGAGTAGCTACGTTTGGAAGGGATAAGCGCTGAAAGCATATAAGCGCGAAACCCACCACAAGATGAGATTTCTTTTAAGGATCGTGGAAGATGACCACGTTGATAGGCTATAGATGTAAAGGCAGTAATGTCATAGTCGAGTAGTACTAATAATCCGTAAGCTTATGTACGCACTTTTCCCTCCGAGCAATCGGAGGGAGGAAACTTTCTAAAACTTAAAATACTTATTTGTTTCTTTATCTCAGTATGTTAAAATATTTGCAGCGAAGCTGCAGTTGAAAGTTGAAGGTTGGTAGTTGATGGAAACACCAACAACCATAAACCAACAACCGCCAACAATAATCTTAAGGTGGTTATTGCGGCGGGGCTCACCTCTTCCCATCCCGAACAGAGAAGTTAAGCCCGCCTGCGCAGATGGTACTGCAGTTATGTGGGAGAGTATGTCGTCGCCTTTCTTTTGAAAACCCTATCCAAATCGGATAGGGTTTTTTGTTTTTATATCTTTTTGAGAAATCCTTGCGTCCTTTGTGTAAATCCTCGCGCTCGTCGCGGTTAGAAATAGTCCACAGATCAAACGTTTTTTTTGATTTACAGGAGTGAGAATGGCTTTTGCCCTTTCAGGGCGGTTTTACACTAGGTATTATCAGTCATAGCGCTACGCACCATGCTGATGTCTTTCGGGCTTTCAGCCCTTTTACTTTGCGTTCTTTGCGTAAACCTTCGTGGACTTTGCGGTTAAAAATAGTCCACAGATCAAACGGTTTTTTTGATTTACAGGAGTGAGAATGGCTTTTGCCCTTTCAGGGCGGTTTTACACTAGGTATTATCAGTCATAGCGCTACGCACCATGCTGATGTCTTTCGGGCTTTCAGCCCTTTTCTTGAAATGTTTTTTGAATGTCTTTGAATTGATTTTTTTCTTGTAATTTTCTTTTTATCGAAGGCCGCGTTAGGGATGGGAGCGGTATCCTTTTGCGATAACCGTGCTCTTAAAAATTCCCCTGAAGCTTCTATTGCAAAAGATTTAGCGGACAGCCCGACCCGGAGGGGAACGCCATAATAATTGTTATTTGTATTAACCTGTAATTTAGTTTGTTATTTAAAAACTTTGGTGTCGACATCATTTATAAACTGAATTACTCCATGCATGAAGATTTTTTGATCGTCCCACATGGCGAGGTGACTTCCGTTGGGGCAATAGAGATAACGCCCTTTTTGGACTAATTTGCTTTGTTCTTCCATTGCTTTTGGATCCATAGTGTCATATTTTGCACCAATCATTAAGGTTGGGATTGTAATTTCATGCAAGCGATTTTTAATATCCCATTTGGCTAAACGGCCACTAATGCCAAATTCACTTGGACCTTGCATTAAGGTATAAATTTCACTATTAATATGTTTGCTGGCACGATTGAGACCGTCTGGCCATTCTTTTAGTCTGCATAAGTGTTTTTGATAAAAATTTGGAAGGAGTAATTCCATGTATCGCGGGTTGTTGAAATCTTTTTTGGCTTCAAGAGCTCTGATTTCTGTTAGTACTTCCGGTTTCATTTGTTTTGAAAGTACTTCATCTGCATATTTTCCGTAATCGGGGGCACTGGCCATCATGTTGGATACGAGTAAACCTTTCATGTTTTGTTGATATTTAAGAGCGTATTCCATGGCTAAAATTCCACCCCATGAGTTCCCTATGATGTAAAAATTATTTTTATCGGCTCCAATGGCTTTACGCACTTGTTCTACTTCTTCTACAAAACGTTTTGTAGTCCATAAGCTGCTGTCTTTGGGCTGATCGCTATAGTAAGATCCTAACTGATCGTACTCATAAAACTCAAAGCCTTCGCGTTGAAAGAATGTCTCAAAGCATTCCATATACTCGTGTGTCATTGCCGGACCTCCATGAAGTAATAACACTTTTATTCTTGAATTGTTTCCAAAACGTTTTGTCCAAACTTTAAATTCTCCAACAGGTGTTTTTATCGGTATCATTCTGACGCCTGCTGATTCTACATTTGACTCTTGATTGTAAGTAAAGTAGTTGGAAAGAGAGTCGCTTTTAGATTCATTTTTGCAAGAAATCAGCAGTAAAAAGGTAAGAATGGCAATACTATGACGCATAATTTTAGAATTAGTGATTTAGAACATTCGTTTGTCATTTAAAAATACGAATTTATTTTTGATTGGGCTCATGCAGAAAATGGTATAAGATTGATTGAGAGCTTACTAATAAACTCTTAGCTCATTAAAGGAATGAAAGTGTTGAAAAAGTTTATATTTACACCTTGTTTTGTAATTGCCGTAAGAATTCAAATTTCTTATTCGGCAATCATGCGGAATTAGTTAACCGTAAAATTAAAATTCAATTCTTTTTTTGTTATTATGAATGTACTAACACTTCCTGACGAGTTAAATTTTAAGAAATCAAGTTTAATTCACGTCTATGATTATACCAGTTCGAAAAGGATCTCCAAACAGCAAATCATTCTGAATCAGAATGTATTTAGTTTTTTGATGGAAGGTACGAAGGAAGTTGTTTTTGATAATTCGGCTGTATCGATTGATGCTTCGAAGTTTCTTATTATGAAATCGGGACATTGTTTAATGACAGAAAAGCTCTCAAGTTTGTCTAATTATAGAAGTGTTGTTTTATTTTTTTCGAATGAAATTCTGTTGCGATTTATTAGAAAAATGGAATGGAGAGGGGGAGCAGGAGAAGAATGTAAATCCGTGCGCGCTTTTGAATATGATGTATTTCTTAAGCGGTTTGTAGATAGTTTGGTAGATATTTCAAAACTTCCGATTGAGATTAAAAGCAAGTTGCTGGAGGTCAAGTTTGAGGAATTAATGCTTTATTTAATCGGAGTATATGGCACGGAGTTTCTGCATTCTTTAACGGTTAACAGTGATGATTCTTCACAGAAGTTTTTTCAGATTATTGAAAGCAGTCATCTTAGTAAGTTGTCTTTGAAAGAATTATCTTTTTTATGTAATATGAGTGTTTCGACGTTCAAAAGAGAATTTGAGAAGCACTATTCAGAATCACCTATAAAATGGTTTCAACATAAAAGATTGGAGTTTGCTCATCATTTACTTCATCAGGAGCAAAGAAGTCCTTCAGAAGTTTGTTTTGAAGCAGGTTACGAAAGTTTATCAAGTTTTACTCAGGCTTATAAGTCAAAATATGGGGTGACGCCCAAGCAGGCACAGAAAAAGTGAGCTTTTGGCTATAGTTTTTGAGCTTTTGGCTCCATTTACTTTTTATTTTCAGGGTTAAATTTGTTTAAAATTTTAAACCATAGAAAAATGAAAAAAGTAAATGCAATTTTGATAATGTCCTTAATTTTCACAACAGCAATTTTCGGACAGAAGACTTTTACACTAACTAGTAAAGACTTGGGAGGTGAGCTTACGAAAGTACAGGAATTTAAAGGATTTGGCTGTACCGGAGAGAATCAATCTCCTCAACTGCTTTGGAAAAATGCCCCAGCCGGAACAAAAAGCTTCGCTGTGACAATGTATGATCCTGATGCGCCAACGGGAAGCGGATTTTGGCATTGGATTGTATTTGATATTCCTTCAGATGTAAACGAACTGGTAACTAATGCAGGTGCTAAAGATAACTTTTCGATAAAAGGTGCTGTTCAAAGTATCACAGATTATGGAATAAAAGGATTTGGTGGTCCTTGTCCGCCGGAAGGCCATGGATTCCATCAATATATCATTACAGTTTATGCCCTTAAAATAGATAAGTTAGGACTTAATGAAAATACCAATCCGGCTATCGTAGGGTTTAATTTATGGAATCAAACTTTGGCAAAAGCGAGTATTGTTGCTTATTATAAAAGATGATTTAAATCTATGTTTCTACGCGCTTAAAAATCATAGCCACAGATTAACGAATTAAAAAAAATAGCCAATCTGCAGACCCGAGCGATAGCAAACAGGCGAAGCAATCTGCGTGAAAAACATTCAACACATAGAGGTATAGATTCTTTAATAGGGAGAAAGTCTATTTCTCTATGTGTTTAAAAATCATAGCCACAGATTAACGGATTAAAAAGATTAATAAATCAGTAGAATCTGCAAGATCTGAGTGAAAATACTCCACACACAGAAACATAATTTTTATAAGCAAGAAAGGAATATTAAATCAGTTTATTACTGGTTGCGTAAGCAATAGCCTCAGCAATATTTCCAACACCTAGTTTGGTGAACAACTTCCTTTTGTGAAACTTAATCGTATCAGCCGATACAAACATACTATCAGCCATGTTGGCAATGGTAAAGCCCCTGATAGAATACTGCAAAACCTCCTTTTCTCGACTGGTGAGTTCTATTTTTTTATTCACCTTCCAAAAATCTCCCTCAAGATCATAACTGAAGATCTTATTTTCCCCCTTTTTATAAATTTTAATATTTCCCGACTGCAATTCAGAAGAAAGCGAGATAATACAAATTGACTTCCAGATTTTACCATCATTGGTCAGGAAAACGGGAGTTAGTTTTTGATTCACCAAAAAAGTCTTTCCATTAGGATTCTTCAAGCGGAAGTCATAAGAGATCGTATGATGTATACGTTCTTCCACGGGAATGTTTTGGTAAAAGTCAAATCCGATTGTATTAATCTTCAATAATAAATCCAGATCTTCTTTAACCACATATTTGAAATAAAAGGCATATCCAAGTTCCTGAACTTCTGCCGGAGTGTGATCACACAAGAATAATGGATTTTCGGATACATACTCAAACCCCTTTTTTTCGTAATCAATAATATAAATACTACTGTAAGTTGTTCTGGCAAATGCTTTGACCAGTTCTAAATAATTTCCCAGTCTGCCTTTTTCATCTTCAGAGATCTTCTGAACGGTGTTGTTAGAGGAAAAAAAGTCGTTTTCAATTACCATATTTTAATAGTTTTTAACAGGTTGTGAATATAGGAAAAATTGGAGATATGATGTTAAATTATTTTTATTTCTATACGAATTTAACTTCATTTCAATAAGAATGATATTTGGGTTTTTGGTCGTTTTTTTTCTTCTAAAGTTTGTTTTTAAAAACTACACTAAAGGGTGGTTTTCGTTTAAGATCTTGGTAACTAGTATTTTGTGTAGCGAAAGGCGTAAATTGTGGTGATAGTTTTGGAGAAAACAAATACTATGAAACTCGCCAAAAACCACCACACCGCAATTAGTCAAAATGACATCTTCCGTATGTCAAAATTTGTAGTCACAGAAAACTTCAATCACCACTCTAATGAAGTTTTTCCGGGCCACTATCAAAAAGATATTGATGCCGTTTACAAAGAAGAAATGAACTACCTTGAAAACTCTAAAATTTTCGCATTCAAAAACGAGTTTGGAGATTTTACCGGAACGATCAGAGTTCTAAAATGGGACTTCATTACTCCGCTTCCAATTCAAAAAATGTTTGGGATCAATCCTTTCTTATGTGCAGAGGGAGATGCTATCAATGAAATCTGGCACATTGGCCGTTTTGCCATTAAAAAAGGGGTTCGTGATGTAAACCTTCTAAAAAAACTATTGGTTTGTGCCATCGCACCGGTTTGCAAACACAAAGACAATATGGCCTTTGCCGAAATCGATGCGAAACTATTACGCGTATTAACCCTAATGGGCATCAAAGCAAAAATTGTAGGCAAATCAATCGAATATCTGGGATCAGAAACCATTCCTGTATCGATGTCTTATAATGGTCTTATTGCTTTTTACAACGAGAACAAACATTTAGTTACACCGGAAGATTTTGAGCTTTCTTCTGTAAACTATAAACTACCCAATAAGGTAGTATTTAATGCTAACAAGCTGAACTACACTTTGGTGTAGTAGAATTTGAAAACCTGTATTGTAAATTTACTTCAGTAAAAATAAGTAGTTGGATTAGCAACTTTCAGATTTTTACAACACACTCAAAAGGCACCAAAATTTACCTGGAGAGTTCCAACAAAAACATGATTACCAAAATTACTTTCGGGTAAAAAAGGTAAAGCTATTAAACCAAAAAACGTATCTAAAAAAAATAACCATGTGACTGGTAATAGCGCAGCTATGCCCGGTGACGAAAAAACCAAATAATATGGATCGAAAACAAGGTTGGCATGTTCTTTACGTCAAGTACAGGCATGAAAGTAAAGTCTACAAAGAATTAACGGAAAAAAAATTAGAAGCTTTTTTACCCATGGCCACCAGTATCAGACAGTGGAGTGACCGAACCAAGAAAATTGAAATTCCGTTATTTCCCAGTTATGTTTTTGTAAACATTAAAAACAACAAAGACTTTCATGATGCTTTAAATGTAGAGAGCGGTTGTTCATATTTGTCTTTCGGCAAAGAATACGGCAAAGTTTCCGAAGAAGAAATTGCTTACATCAAACTCTTCACCCAGGGAAAAGACATCACCGATGTTCAGGTTGAATCGGCACTGCCAAAAATAGGTGATAAACTTACAATCAAACATGGAGAACTATCAGGTTTGGAATGTGAAGTTTTCAGAGTCGATAATCAACACAGAATCAGCGTACGATTAAGTTCATTACGCCAGAATATATCAGCCGTAATACCTTTGTCGTATTTATCCAATCCAGAAGAAAACGTCTTCGCCAAAGCGTAGTTTTTAGACTCCTCATTTCCTTGCTTTCAAAGGAAAACACCCTATAAATCTTACTATACTATCAATTACCCTCTGTAGTGCAATCAGGGGGTGGTTGTTTTTTATCCATACTACAAATCAAAATGGTACGATAACATTGCGTTTTCGGTATTTATTCAAATTATAAAAAGCAGACGTATGAAAAATAATGTCACAAATGTTCAGAAATATATCTGGCTTGATCAGATACTTGACAATGAATCGCCAAAATACAATATTGGCGGTTATGCATTTATTAACGGAAGTGTTGACGTGGAGCGTTTTAAAACTGCATTCAACATTCTGATTAAAGAGAACGATATTTTTTCTTTTGTTTTTGAAGAAAAGAGTGGTTTTCCTGTATATACACTTCAGGAAACCAACAGTGATTTGGCATTAACCTGTATAGAAGAGTCAGATGAATCAAAAGCGATTCAAATGATAGAGAAAGATTTTATAGTGCCTTTTGATATAGAGAAGGACAAACAGCTTTATAAAATGTGGCTGATTCAAACGGCTCCTGAAACGTACATCTGGTATTCGAAACTTCATCACATTATAGCAGATGGATTTTCGTTTCAGCTGTTGTTCAATAAAGTGAAAAGAATTTACGAACAATTAGGTACAGCTGTTGTTTATGATGAGGCATGTATCGGGAAAAATAAAATGTCTTACGAGTCTTTTATAGCCTTAGACAATGCTTACAGAGCTTCGGATGATTTTTCGAATGACAGAAAGTTTTGGTTGGAACGTTATGAAAATTTACCTTCTTTGATCTATACCGGTACCAATAAATCGGCAAGTCACAGTAATATTGAAATTACGCTTAGCGAAGCAGAAAATGAAGCTTTATGGGCATTTGTAAAAGCAGAAAAGCTAAGCATTTTTCACTTGTTGATCGGGTGTTTCTCTATCGTATTGTCTAAATATTACAATAGAGAAGAAATTAATTTAGGGATGCCTATTTTAAATCGAAAAAATGCTGCTGAGAAAAATACATTTGGTCCATTTCTTAGCATGTTACCATTAAAACTTTCGTTGGAAACAACAGCAACCGTAAGTGATTTTATCAAAGAGATTAAAAGCACACTTTTTATGTGCTACAGACATCAGCGTTTTCAGCAGGCCGATATCCTGCGAAATCTGCCTCAGGAAACTTCAAAGCTTTATGACGTACGATTGTCATACGAGCGCATGCAATACGAATCTGAATTTTCGGGGAATAAAGCGAGCATACATCCATTGTCTAATGACAGTGAAGAAGATCCTATTTCTATTCACGTCTTTGAAGGGATCAACGGAGATCTTAGTTTCAGATTTGATATCAATGAAAAATATGTGTCAAAATTTGAGGCCAATCAGCTGATTGCCTCTTTCAGAAAAGTATTGACAGAATTACATGAAACCAACCATACTGCTATTGCCGAAATTCAGATTTCGAGCAAAGAACAGTTAGAAGAGATACAAGCGATTTCAAAAGGTCCGGTTGTAAAAAGACCGGAACAGACTTTCTTAAATCTTTGGAATGCATCCGTAGCGGGCTATGGTTCAAAAACAGCGGTTTCTTGTCAAACGAATTTTTTAACTTATGAAACCCTTGATGCGAGTGCTACTATCATAGCTTCCTATTTACAGTCCAGCGGCGTTAAAAAAGGAGACAAGGTAGGAGTGATGCTTTCGAGATCTGAGAAAAGTATTATTGGAATTTTGGCAGCCTTAAAAACAGGTGCTGTTTACGTTCCTATTGATAATGCTTATCCGGAAGAAAGAAAACACTATATTATAAAAGATGCCGGCTTAGGTTTTATCTTAACAGATTCATTCTCCAATTCTATTTCAGAAGAGAGAGAATACAATATAGATCGTATACTGGAAGAACATAAAGTATCGGAAAATTATATTCCTGTTGCTTTGAAACCTGAAGACGAGGCTTATATTATTTATACTTCCGGTTCAACAGGAGATGCTAAAGGTGTCGTTATCAATCACGCTTCTCTATACGATTATGTGCTTACATTTGGCACTTATTTTAATCTTACGGAAGAAGATATTGTATTACAGCAGGCTTCTACTGCTTTTGATACTTCTGTAGAAGAAATTTTCCCGATTTTATCAGTAGGAGGGAATTTAGTGATTGCTCATGATACAAAAGATTTTAATGAATTATTGAAAGATTGTGAGCGTTTTGGAATTACTTTATTGAGTACCAATCCTTTTGTACTGCAATACCTTAATGACAACCATAAAAATTACAATTTTAATTTTAAAACGATTATTAGCGGAGGCGATACGTTAAAACCACACCAGATCGATCAGCTTACAGCTATTTATGATATCTATAACACCTATGGTCCTACAGAAAGTACAGTCTGTGCGACCTATTATAAAGTGAATGAAACAGACACTTCATTTCCTATCGGGAAACCAATTACCAATAGAGGAGTGTATTTGTTAGACGGAACAAAAATATTACCGAAAGGAGCTATTGGAGAAATTGGACTTTCCGGTTTAGGTTTGGCAGTTTCTTATCTCAATAAAAAAGAACTGACCGATAATGCCTTCATCAACATAAATGGAG
Organism: Flavobacterium sp. CFS9; assembly: GCF_041154745.1. Taxonomy (NCBI): domain Bacteria; kingdom Pseudomonadati; phylum Bacteroidota; class Flavobacteriia; order Flavobacteriales; family Flavobacteriaceae; genus Flavobacterium; species Flavobacterium sp. CFS9. The sequence continues at coordinate 3,148,352 of NZ_AP031573.1, forward strand.
AACGTATCTACAAAACCGGAGATTTAGGAAAGTGGAGCACAGACAATAATTTAATTTTTTATGGAAGAAAAGACAGTCAGCTTAGTTACAAAGGATATCGTATTGAAGTAGGAGAAATAGAATTGGCTCTGCAAAAAGTAAATGCATATATAGTAGATAGCTATGTGTGTATTAACGAAGTGGGCGGAATGCCTATTTTGATTGCCTATTTAGTAGCCAACGAGTCTTTTATCAATATATCTTCTTTAGTAATTGATTTAAAAGCTCATTTGCCGGAATTTATGATTCCGACACATTTTGTAATCTTAGATGCTATTCCCTTAATTCCTAACGGAAAAATCGATATTAAGAGTTTACCGGAACCTAAAACCGTAAATATTGCAGAAGCAGTTCAATTGCCTGAAACGCAAGAAGAAAAAGAGATTGCTTCTATCTGGCAGGAATTATTACGTCTGGATCAGGTGGATGTAAACGTGAGTTTTTTCGAATTAGGAGGACACTCTTTATTGGCCAATCAGTTTATTAGCAGTTTACGTGATCAAAAAGGAATTGAATTGTCGCTAAGAGATTTTTACAAATCTCCTACCATCAAAGAAATCAGTGAACTGGTTCCTACTTTAAACAAAAAAGAAACTCAAAATATTAAAGCGCCTGAGCAGGAGTTGTACCCGTTGTCTTTTTCACAAGAAAGGTTATGGTTTTTGAATCAGCTGAATACTGCCGATACTTCTTATCACGTATCGAGAGCCATGAAATTAAAAGGCTTTGTGGAGGTTACTGCACTCGAAGAAACGTTTGCAAAACTGATCAAAAAACATGAGATTTTAAGAACTGTTTTTGTGAATCAGGAAGGTAAGCCATATCAAAAAATACTGCCTCCATTTGGGTATACCATTCCGGTAATTGATTATACGGGAATAAAAAATAAAGAAAACAAAGAAAAAGTAATTGCCGATAGTCTGGAAAGAATAGAGAGCCGTGCCTTTCAAATTGAAGAGGGCCCGCTTTTTAGAATAGAATTATTAAAATTCTCCGATCAGGAAAGTGTACTTGTATTTTGTGAGCACCATTTAATTTTAGACGGATGGACGCAGGGAATCTTGTTTAGAGATTTCGTTGATATTTATAATGAATTAAAAAGAGATCCTGATTTTGAAGCAGAGAAACCTGAAATTACTTTTAAAGATTATGCGTATTGGGAAAGAAATAGTCTAAACGAAGATGTTATCAGCGAAAAACTGGATTATTGGGAAAACAAATTTGAAGGTTTTTCTAACGGATTGTTATTGCCTTTAGATTTTGAAAGAGATGAAATTGCCGTGAAAAAAGGCGGCACCATAGAACATGTGTTTTCATTGGATTTTTCAGAAAAGTTACGTCAGTTTTCCGAAAAACAAGATGTGTCGTTGTTTATCACAATGCTCGCAGCCTTTAAGATAGTGCTGCATAAATTTAGCAATCAAACCGATATTTCTGTAGGGACTGCAGTTGCCAACAGACGTTATAAAGAATTTCAGGAAGTTTTAGGTATGATTGTAAATACCATTGCATTACGTACTACGTTTAGCAATGAAAATTCCTTAACAGAGGTGCTTAACGAGGTGAAAGAAACTTGTCTGGATGCTTATTCTTACGATGATACCCCTTTTGGGAAAGTAGTAGAAAGAATAAATCCGGAGAGGAGTTTAAATCTGCATCCGCTGTTTCAATACATGTTTAGTTTTGTGAACGTTCCGGTACAAAGCATGTCTTTGCTGGATGCGGACATCGAAATTCTGAACGGACACAATAAAACATCCCGCTTTGATATTAGTGTTGTCGTAAATACTGTATACGAACAAATTGATTCTTTAACAGATAATAAACCGGACAGAAGAATTTCGGTAGAATGGGATTACAATGCCGGAATTTTTAAGTACGCGACAATGAAACGTGTGCTGAAAGCATACCTTAAAGTTTTAGAGGCTCTTGTTGAAAACCCTGCACAATCTCTAGCCAGTCTGGATTACATTTCAAGTTCAGAAAAAGCAATCCTTCTGGGAGATTTTAGCACTTCAAAATCAGAAGAGATAGTAGAAGCTACAGCCGTTGAAATGTTCGAAGAGCAAGTCGGGAAAACCCCTGATGCCGTAGCAGTAGTTTTTGAAAATACCTCGTTGACGTACAGAGAACTCGATGCGCTTTCCAATCAGCTGGCGCATTATTTATTCAATAATTATGACATAAAAACAGAAGATCTGATCGCTGTAAAATTAGAACGCAGCGAGTGGATTTACATTTCACTTTTAGCCGTACTGAAAACCGGCGGTGTTTATGTTCCTATAGATCCGGGTTATCCGGAGCAAAGAATTGCTTATATCGAGCAAGACAGTAAATGTAAAGTTGTTATTGACGAGAAGTTATTGGCGAATTTCATATCGAGTCAGAGCAACTATCCAACCACATTACCAGTCGTTTCTTTGACTCCGGAGAACCTTATGTATGTTATCTATACATCAGGTTCTACAGGCCAGCCCAAAGGAGTAATGATCGAGCACAAAAGTTTAGTAAACTACATTTTAAACCAAAAAGAAGAATTCGGGTTTGGTGCGTCCGATCGTATCGTACAATTCTCCAACAACGCCTTCGACGCCTCAATGGAGCAGATCTTTTTAGCTTTGCTAACAGGAGCTACATTGATAGGCGCTTCAAAAGAGCGTATCATCGATCCGTCCGATTTTATAAACCTGTTAAAAGAACACAGCGTAACCCACCTGCATGCCACGCCGGGTTATTTGTCCCATTTAGAGAACCTTTCCACCTGCAAGACCCTGAAAAGAATTGTTGCAGCAGGAGAAGTATGCCCAAAAAGCTTGGCTGAAAAAATGATCAAAATAGCCGACTTCTACAACAAGTACGGCCCAACAGAAGCCACCATCAGTGCTGTGATGGGAAGAGTAGAGCAAAGCGATCTGCAAAGAAACCTTGTGTCAATTGGTAAACCCTTAAAAGACAGTCAGCTTTATATCTTATCCGATGACCTGGCTTTACAGCCTATTGGTGTATTTGGAGAGCTTTGCATCTCCGGAAACAGCCTGTCCAGAGGATATCTGAACAACCCTGAACTTACGGAAGAGAAATTTATCGCTCATCCTTTTATTGCAGGAGCCAGGCTCTACAAAACAGGCGATTTGGGAAGATGGCTACCGGATGGCAGCATTGAACTCATGGGCCGAAAAGACCAACAGGTAAAAGTAAGAGGCCACCGAATAGAACTCGGAGAAATCGAACATGCCTTATTAACACAAGACAGTATCAGCCAGTGTGTGGTAACCGTACAAAACATAGAGACAGAACCTGAAATAGTAGCCTATGTAGTGGGAGAAAAAGAGCTTGACAAACAAGAACTTCGCATCCAATTGAGCCAATATTTACCAGATTATATGCTTCCGGGTTATTATGTACAATTAGAAGCTATTGCATTAACCTCCCACGGTAAAGTCGATCTGAAAGCATTGCCTAAAGTGGATGCAAACGACAAGATTCAGCAGGAATATACCGCTCCGGTGACCGTTTTAGAGAAACAATTAGTTGCAATCTGGGAAGAAATACTGGGCATAAACAACATTGGAACCACAGATAATTTCTTTGAACTGGGCGGACACAGTCTGAAAGTAATTTTGGTAGCCAACAAAATCAATAGACAATTAGGTTATCAGATCAGCGTAAAAGACGTCTTTTTGAATCCAACCATTTCAGGGATAATCAGTAAACTTGAGCAAGGAACCTTCACGGCCATACCCAAAGCAGAGCAGCAGGAAAGCTACGTTTTAAGCTCCTCTCAGCACCGACTATGGATTCTGAGTCAGTTTGAAGGCGGCAGTCAGGCTTACAACATTCCCGGTTCGTTTGAATTAGAAGGAAATTTAAATACAGCACAATTAGCAGAAGCTTTCAACCTGCTTATGAGCAGACACGAAACCCTAAGAACCTATTTCAAAAGAGACGATCAGGGAGAAGTGCGTCAATTTGTAATCGATGCCGAAGACATTGATTTTAAAGTAGATTATGAAGATTTTACTAAAGTTGAAAACCAAGAAGAAGCACTGGAACACAGCGTTGCCCAAAGCTATCAGCATCAGTTTGATTTAGAGAAAGCTCCTTTGGTCAATCTGAAACTCATCAGACGATCAGAAAACAAACACCTGTTGCTTTTTAATATGCATCATATTATCAGCGATGGCTGGTCTATGGGAATTTTAAGCCAGGAACTCATCACCATTTACGATCATTTAACGCAAAATAAAACTATAAATCTTCCGGAGCTCAGCATACAATATAAAGACTATGCCACCTGGATGCGAAGTGAAGAACAAATCACCAAACTAAAAAAATCAGAAGCCTACTGGCTGGATACCTTTAGCGGTAACCTTCCTGTACTGGAGCTTCCGACAGAGAAAGTACGACCAAGAATAAAAACGTATGCCGGAGATTCCATCACTCACAGTTTCAGCAAAGAAGCAAGTGTTAACTTGAAAACATTTTCAGAGCAACACAACAGCAGCCTCTTTATGACCCTGATGGCAGGATTAAACGGATTACTTTCCAGATACACCAACACCAGAGATCTTATTTTAGGGACACCGATTGCAGGAAGAGAACACAGTGATCTGGAAAATCAAATCGGATTGTATCTCAACACCCTGGCCATCCGAACCCGTTTTGAAGAAACAGCAGATTTTGAAACCCTGCTGCAAATACAAAAAGAAACCCTGCTCGATGCCTATTCTCATCAGGAATATCCGCTGGACAATTTGGTGGAACAACTAGGATTAGGACGCGATACAAGCCGATCTGCACTCTTTGATGTACTGGTCGTTTTGCAAAATCAACAAGATTTGTTTGGATCAAATACAGAAATCGAAAGTTTAACCTTAAAACCATACAAAGCCAATCCAAGAAAAGTAAGCCAATTTGATTTAAGCTTCATTTTCTCAGAACAACAAGAAGAACTGAACCTTCACATCGAATACAACACCGACATTTATCAGCCGGAATTTGTAGCTCGTTTAGCCAATCATTTGGATACTTTTTTAACCAAAGCCATCCAAAATCCGGAGCAAAAAGTAGCCACACTCCACTATCTGAGCGAAGCCGAGACAACACAATTGTTACAGGATTTTAACGACACAGCAGTAGCGTATCCGAAGGATCACACTATGATTGATTTGTTTGTGAATCAGGCGAATAAAACTCCGGAGCAGATCGCTTTAGTGACCGATACCAAAAGCTTTACCTACAAAGAACTCGACGAAATCTCTAACGAGCTTTCACACTATCTGCTGAGTAATTACAACTTAGCCGTAGAAGATTTAGTAGGGGTAAAACTGGGGCGCAGTGAGTGGCTGCCTATCGCTTTATTAGCCGTTTTAAAATCAGGATGCGCTTATGTACCGATCGATCCGAACTATCCGACACAAAGAATTGAATATATCGAGCAAGACAGTAAATGTAAAATCACCATAGACGATAGTTTTATAGCAAGTTTCAGAGAGGCAGAATCCATATCAAAATCATTGCCGCAGATTACTTTTAGTGCACAGCAATTGGCTTATATCATTTACACTTCAGGATCCACAGGAAAACCAAAAGGAGTCATGATCACCCATCAGAACGCGGTAGCCATGTTATGCTGGTCACAAAGAGAATTTAGCGATACCGATTTTGACATTTTATACGCTGTAACCTCACATTGTTTTGATCTGTCTGTTTATGAGTTTTTCTATCCGTTAAGTATCGGAAAACAAATCCGTTTACTGGCCAATGGATTGTCGATAGCAGATTATATCCAAAACGATAAAAAGGTACTGATCAATACTGTACCTTCTGTAATCCATACCCTGATTGAGAAAGGAACCACCTTTGAAAATGCGGTTGGAATCAATCTTGCGGGAGAAGCATTTCCGGTGAGTATTGCCAATCATTTTACCAATTCAGATATTGCCATTAGAAACCTGTACGGCCCATCAGAAGACACCACCTACAGCAGTTACTATCGAGTAGAAGGGACTTATGAAAGCTCTGTGCCTATTGGAAAAGCTTTGGATAATACCCAGTTTTATGTACTCTCAGAAGAGCTGGCATTGCAGCCTGTGGGGGTAATTGGAGAAATCTGTATCTCAGGCGACGGTTTGTCCAGAGGGTATTTGTATCAGCCGCAACTTACAGCAGAGAAGTTTATAGAGAACCCTTTCAAAGAAGACAGTAAACTTTATAAAACAGGCGATTTAGGCAAATGGTTGCCTGATGGTACCATCGCTTACATCGGCCGAAAAGACAGTCAGGTAAAGATCAGAGGGCATCGTATCGAATTGGGTGAAATCGAGCAGGTATTGCAGTCTCAGGAAGAGATCGATCAGTGTGTGGTCATCACAGCAACAGTAAATGGCGATCCGGTGATTGTAAGTTATCTGGTAAGTACCGCAACTATTGACAAACAACAGCTTCGTCATTCACTTTCAAGAGAATTACCCGAATACATGCTGCCAAGTTATTATGTTTTCCTGGATAAATTTCCACTGACACCCAACGGCAAGATCGACAAAAAAGCCTTACCATCAGTCAGTACAGACGATGTTATCCAACAGGAATATGTGGCTCCAACCAATGAAATAGAGGAGAAGCTGGTAGCAATATGGCAGGACATTCTAAAAAGAGAGAAAATAGGAATAACTAATAATTTCTTTGAACTGGGAGGAAACAGTTTAAAAGCTACTGTTCTAATCAACAGAATAAACAGAGCTTTTGATACAAGACTTTCTATTCAGGATTTATACGAGACTCAGGAAATCACAGGAGTTTCCAGAAAATTAAAATTTATTCTGTTTCAAAATGAATTAGTCGTAGAATCAACCGATGATCTGGATGAGGTATTGATATAAAATTTAATCGCGAGTTTCATTTTATAGCCATGTTACCTCACTAAAAGCGAAATGAATCAGAGTTTACAGAATAAAATAAATGATCACTAATCATCATTTTGCCAATACAATTGTGCCGTCATTCTAAAAATGGAGGATGCACTGCAAAAGTTTACTTTAAAAATAATACCATGATAGAGAACTTAATACAGACACTAGAAACCTTAAATATCAGACTTCGGGTAGAAAACGGGGACTTAAAAATTAATGCTCCAAAAGGGACTTTGACTCCTGAAATTATTGCGGACATTAAGCTGCATAAAAATAGATTTATTACCTTGTTATCATCTTCAGAATCAATTCCAAAAGCTGCGATAAAAGAATCTTATGCACTTACTTCTTCACAATACCGTTTGTGGACTTTAAGTCAATTTGAGAGCGGTAACTCGGCTTATAACTTATTTGCTGCATTTGAGTTTAAGGGAGCGATGGAATTTGAAAAATTAGCGGAAGCCTTTCAAATTCTGGTAGAAAGACATGAGAGTCTGCGTACCGTTTTCAAAGAAGACGAACAGGGAAATCTGGGACAGTATATAGTTTCGGCGGCTCAGTACAGTGGAGCTTTACAGTTTACAGATTTAAGCAATGCCACAGCTGAAGTCCTGAGCAATCATACCAATGCACTTCAAAGACATACTTTTGATTTAGAAAAAGGACCTCTTTTTATAGGAGAGATTGTAAAGACAGCTGCAGATTATCATATTCTAATGCTTAACATGCACCACATTATTGGCGATGGCTGGTCGATGGGGGTATTGAGTAAAGAATTTGTAACCATTTATAATGATTTGGTTATAGGAAATGAGATCGTATTACCGGACTTGCCTATTCAGTACAAAGATTATTCAGAATGGCAAAGCAGTCCTTCCCGACAAGCAGTGCTGGAAAAATCCAAAGCTTTATGGTTAGAGACATTCTCGGGAGATTTGCCGGTTTTGGAACTGCCTTCCAATAAAGTAAGACCCAAATTTAAAACGTATAACGGTGCGGGGATAAAACACTCCTTCTCAAAAGAGAGTACCGCCGCACTTAATACCTATGCACAGCAAAATGGAGTAACACCTTTTATGGTTTTAATGGCAGGGATAAACGGATTACTGTCCAGATATACCAACAGCAGAGACATTATTTTAGGTACTCCCGTAGCCGGAAGAGAACACAGTGATTTGGAAAATCAGGTTGGGTTGTACTTAAACACGCTGGCGATTCGAACCACATTTGAAGCAACAGCAAGTTTTGAAGAGTTACTGGCCCTACAAAAAGAAACCCTGCTCAATGCCTATTCGCATCAGGATTATCCTTTAGACAGTTTGGTAGAGGCGCTTGATCTTAAAAGAGATTTAAGCCGATCGGTTTTGTTTGATGTTTTAGTGGTATTTCAGAATCAGCAGGAATTGTTAGCGTCTGAAAGTTTAACCATAAACGGTGTTGAAATAAAACCTTATAAAAATCTGAAAAAGTCCTTTAGCAAATTTGACTTAACCTTTGCTTTTTCAGAATATCAGGGAGAAATGACTTTAGATTTCGAATACAATACTGATATTTATGAATCAGAATTTGTAGCGCGATTGGCGGCACATTTAGAAAACTTTTTAACCAAAGCCATTCAAAATCCGGAGCAAAAAGTAGCGACACTCAACTATCTGAGCAAAGCCGAGACAACGCAATTGCTACAGGATTTTAACGGCACAGCAGTAGCGTATCCGAAGGATTACTCTATGGTTGATTTGTTTGTGAATCAGGCGAATAAAACTCCGGAGAAGATCGCTTTAGTGACCGATACCAAAAGCTTTACCTACAAAGAACTCGATGAGATTTCGAATGAATTATCACACTATCTGCTGAGTAATTACAACTTAGCCGTAGAAGATTTAGTAGGGGTAAAATTGGGGCGCAGTGAGTGGCTGCCTATCGCTTTATTAGCCGTTTTAAAATCAGGATGCGCTTATGTACCGATCGATCCCAACTATCCGGCACAAAGAATTGAATATATCGAGCAAGACAGTAAATGTAAAATCACCATAGACGATAGTTTTATAGCAAGTTTCAGAGAGGCAGAATCCATATCAAAATCATTGCCGCAGATTACTTTTAGTGCACAGCAATTGGCTTATATCATTTATACCTCAGGCTCCACTGGAAAACCAAAAGGAGTTATGATCACCCACCAGAATGCGGTAGCCATGTTGTGCTGGTCGCAAAGAGAATTTAGTGATACCGATTTTGATATTTTATACGCCGTAACCTCACACTGTTTTGATCTGTCTGTTTATGAATTTTTCTATCCGTTAAGTATTGGAAAACAAATCCGTTTACTGGCCAATGGATTGTCGATAGCAGATTATATCCAAAATGACAAAAACGTATTGATCAATACCGTGCCTTCTGTAATCCATACCCTGATTGAGAAAGGTACCACCTTTGAAAATGCGGTTGGAATCAACCTTGCCGGAGAAGCCTTTCCGGTGAGTATTGCCAATCATTTTACCAATTCAGGCATTGCCATTAGAAACCTGTACGGCCCATCAGAAGATACCACCTACAGCAGTTATTACCGAGTAGAAGGCACTTACGAAAATTCCGTGCCTATTGGAAAAGCTTTGGACAACACCCAGTTTTATGTACTCTCAGAAGAGCTGGCACTACAACCTGTAGGGGTTATTGGAGAAATCTGTATCTCGGGAGACGGTTTGTCCAGAGGGTACTTGTATCAGCCGGAACTTACCGCAGAAAAGTTTATCGTTAATCCATTTAACGATACGACTAAGTTGTACAAAACAGGCGATTTAGGTAAATGGCTGCCTGATGGCACCATCGCTTACATTGGCCGAAAAGACAGTCAGGTGAAGATCAGAGGACATCGTATCGAATTGGGTGAAATCGAGCAGGTATTGCAGTCTCAGGAAGAGATCGATCAGTGTGTGGTCATCACAGCAACCGTAAATGGAGATCCGGTGATTGTAAGTTATCTGGTAAGCACTGCAACTATTGACAAACAAAAGCTTCGTCAATCACTCTCAAGAGAATTACCCGAATACATGCTGCCAAGTTATTATGTTTTCTTGGATAAATTTCCCCTAACACCAAACGGTAAGATCGACAAAAAAGCTTTGCCATCAGTAAGCACAGACGATGTCATCCAGCAGGAATATGTGGCTCCAACCAATGAAATCGAAGAAAAACTAGCAGCAATATGGCAGGACATTCTAAAACTAGAGAAAATTGGCATCACCGATAATTTCTTTGAATTGGGAGGAAACAGTTTAAAAGCTACTGTTCTAATCAACAGAATAAACAAGGCTTTTGATACGAGATTTTCTATTGAAGATTTGTATGAAACCCAGGATGTTATTGGAGTTTCGGAAAAACTGAAATTTATTGTGTTTCAGAATGAATTGGCCGGAGAGTCGGTTGATGATTTGGATGAAATTATGATATAAACGGATCTCAATTCAACCGATAGTATTTTTTGATGCTAACTAGTGAGAGGAGAATATAATGATTCTGAAAAACAGAGATGCT